>JBKQVI010000302.1:0-16170 GCA_052139985.1 Terriglobia bacterium | reverse complement strand
CCAGGCCCTCGGCGTCACCCTGCCCGCCCTGTAGTCAGGAGCCTTAAACGCCACCGAACGCCTAACTGCCACCATCCCAAGCAGTTCGACAGAAAAACCCACTTATAACAAAAAGGAAGATGGGTCTGAGTCGGTAGACGGTAGACGGAATACAGCATACGGGGCGGCGGTGTCGAGCGACGGCCCCTGTCTGCCGTCCACCGTATGCTGTCTACCGGCTTTACCGTCCGAGTTCCAGGCGGCGGTACAGCGGCACCGGCAGCATGGCTTTTTCCATTTTGGCCTGGGTTTGCGCCACGTCGTAAGGGGTACGATAGAATTCCATCTCTTTCCCAACCGTGTCGAGAATGGCAAACCCGGCGCGCCAGTCGTGGTCGCGAGGCTGGCCCACCGAGCCGGGATTAATCAGAAAACGCGTGGAGTCTTCGAGCCTCACCGTCAGGGTCAAGCCATCCGGTGTGGCGGGGATGCGGATGGATTGAAATTTCCCGGCCGCCGTCAGCGTGAAGCCGCCTTGCAGGTGGGTATGGCCGAAGCAAACGAGTTGAGTCTCCGGAGCGCGCAGCAACGGCAGCGCTTGTGCGGGACCCAGGATGTACTCGTCCTCGTCTTGGGGTGAGCCGTGCACGAAAATGAAGCCGTCCATCAGGGCCGGCCCCTTGGGAAGCGCGCGAAGATACTCGATATGACCGGGCGTGAGGGCGTCGTGAGTCCACATGGTGGCCATGCGTGCGTAAGGATTGAATTCCTTGGCGTCGTCGATTCCACAACACGCCTTGTCGTGGTTGCCGCGGATGACGACCTTGCACAGGTTTCGAATCTTATCGACCACTTCATTGGGGTTCGGGCCGTAGCCCACGAGGTCGCCTAAACACACTGCCATATCGTATTTCCCGGCGGCGAGCTCAAGGCAAGTGTAGAGCGCTTCGAGATTGGAATGCACGTCGCTGAGTAGTAGGTAGCGCATAGGAATCGTGAGATGGGTGAATTATAAACTAGAAGGCCCAGTGCAGTGCGCAAAATCCACTGAGCAGGGACGGCATGGGGCCGGGAAATTTGGATAAGGCGTGCAGGCCGGTTGGTGATGCCGTTTGATGTAGAGGCGGCATTACGACGCCATTGGGTCCTCCAGTTGGCGGATAAACTCGCCGCTACAACATCAAACTGTGAAGGGCAGCGCCTCGTTTGAACGTAGCGCCGCCATCTTGGCGGCTCCTGAGCCGCGTGTAGCGCGGGGCTCAAGAGGTTGCGAAAAAACGCGTGGCACTGTCATTCTGAGCCCGCAGTTTGGGCGAAGAACCCCTGTAGTTCGTTCTTTTCGTGCGCCCCGCGAACTACCGGGGTCCTTCGCTCCGATGAAGTACATCGGCGCTCAGGATGACAGCCTAGGGACGTTTTTCCGCAACCTCTTGAGCCCGGCATGTGCCGCCCTAAAGCGGCGGGCTTACCCCGCTGCCGTCCAAAGTGGCGAACCAAATTCGAATGGACTCGGCTCTGCCGCCTGCTTTGCCAAAAGTCTCGCTGGCTTGCACCCTTGCGAGGATATAGTTATACTGATGGTATGAAAACGGCGATATCGATCCCCGATGAAGTCTACCAGGGCGCGGAGCGTCTGGCGCGGCGGACCAAGAAGTCGCGCAGTCGGTTGTATGGCGAGGCCCTCAAGGAGTACTTGGCGCGCCACGCGCCGGACGAGGTTACCGAAGCGATGAACCGGGCTTGTGCCGAGGCGGGCGAATCCCATGACCCCTTCGTTTCCTCCGTCGCCCACCGCATCCTAGAGCGAAGCGAGTGGTAATCTCACAAGGCGAGGTCTGGTGGGCGGATCTTCCGGCCCCGGCGGGCTCCGGTCCGGGGTTCAGAAGGCCGGTAGTCGTCGTGCAGGGTGACGCATTGAATCGGAGCCGCATTGCCACGGTCGTCTGTGTTCCGCTGACCAGCAATCTCAAATGGTCCCTGGCCCCGGGAAATATCCATCTGTCTGCGCGTCTCACCGGTCTGCCCAAGGCTTCCGTGGCCAACGTTTCCTTGATCGTCAGCGTCGATAAGGACCTCCTCACCGAGCGCGTGGGTAAGCTGCCACCCTCCAATATACAATTGTTGCTTGCCGGGATTGACACGGTCCTAGGCAAGTAGCCGCAAGCCCTCAACCCAAGCGCACAGATCAGATCCACCGTTTGGCGACGAACCGTCAAACTGAACGTCGGTCCTGAAGGAACCGCATCAATCTCGCGTGGCGGGGAAATTCGGTCCTGCGGGGCGTCTGAGAAACCGTCGTCTGAAAAACTGCCGCAGGGCGAGTCTTCGAGGCCTTAGGACGAAAGTCATGGAGGCGCGGCACGCCGCTCATGATGGGATGTGTCGCTGGTGATCGCTCATGATGCGGAGTGACCTGCTCGGTCGATGCCTCACGCTTGAGTTGATACTCTTGTCGGTTTGCTTTTTGCACCCCATCTACCTGGGGCCGGACGTCGCCAAGGTGTTCCGAAGCTCCGCGGCGGTGAGTCAGGCTCTCCGTTCACTGCTGCGAATATCTGCCACCACCCGGCGCCTGAGTGCCCGTTTGTTTCGGATCGCCATGCTGCGGTGGCCCCTTGTTCATATTGTATAAATGCGCGGGATTGTAGAGGCTAAAAACTAACCGTCGCCGCCAGCCCGCGCTAGTACGGCTTTACAAATCCTGCTACAATCGCGCATTCGCTCAGTGTGTGGAGCGATGGTGGGATGGGAAAGAAACTCAAAGGGCGGCTTCCGCTAGCAGTAAAGGGCGTGCAAGAGGTAGAACTTGCCTCGTGGCGCGAGGTCTACCCTTTTTTCAACGAAAAGCTGCCTAATCCACAGGATTACATCTTCCGTGGCCAGCGAATGTCTTCTTGGAAGTTGGAAAGCTCGCTTGATAGAGCCTTGAGGGATGTGGGAACGCTAGCTAACGCTGCGCGGGAGGCGTCCCACCACCTTGCAGAGTTTCATCTTGCGATAAGGGGACGTCGCGGCGTAAACCCGAAGGAGCTTGGGGAAGAGGAAGGGGAGGGAAGGGAGGCAGAGCTGTGGGCACTAGGCCAGCATTACGGCCTTTGGACGCCACTACTGGACTGGACACAATCGCCATTTGTGGCACTCTACTTTGCCTTCGAGGAACCCAACCCGATGCAGAAGGGCGCGAGGGCAGTTTTCGCCCTTTCTCTGCCAATTGTTGAGAAAATGTCTGCGAGAATCGCCCAGAAACAACAAGTGGGCAGCCCGGCGAGGTCTGACATTTTGCAGATCATCAGACCGATGACAGACGAAAACGCAAGGCTAGTGAGTCAGAGTGGCCTCTTCACAAGGGGCACATTTGGCGTCGACATCGAGGAATGGGTCGGAAAGTACTTCGCAGGCAGCAACGGGAGTGCGGCCTTAGTGAAAATCGTCGTCCCTGAAGGGAACGGCGATCGGTTTGAGATACTACGGGCTCTAAACAGGATGAATATCAACCACCGCTCGCTCTTCCCTGACGTCTCCGGGTCGGCGGGATTTTGCAACATGCGCCTTTCCGTTACGGGATATTAGGCGTAGCATCGCTGGAGTGCGCTATGGATAAACCGATTAAGGTGCAAGGAGAATCCGGCAAGCAGTACGATTACTGGGTATATCCTATCAATACTACCTTCAAAGACGAACCCGGCAACTATATTTACGCCAAGCGCAATTTTCCCACAAAGTGGCGTGTGGTCTACGTCGGTCAAACGTCCAGCCTAAGCCAACGCCTTGCGAGCCACGAAAAGGAGAAATCGATCATCAGTCGCGGCGGGGCGACCCATATACTTGCTCATCTTTCGGCAAATGCCCTGGCACGGAGAGACGAAGAGATAGATCTGATCAGAAAGTATAATCCACCCTTCAACGAGAGGCTTTGAGGTCGTGTGCCCCAGATGGGAAAGGATAATCCGCGCTTTCCCGATTGCGTGACTTTCTATTCGTTCCGAGACCGTCAACCATCCAGCGGTCCGCTCCGCCCCACCGTACAGGACCGATGGCCGCCCCGCACGGCTTGGCATCTAGCGAAGGACCCACAGGCAGAGCGGCATTGTCCGAGGCAACGCCTCCCAGGAAATCACTTGGTCGTATAACGCCCATACCACGGTTGTGTCCGGCGTCCCCGGCTACGCTGACGTTTTGTCAGTCTCGCCGACGAACTCCGCAGCCCCTTTCCTACGAGTAGGAAATATCGGGCGGGAATTGTAAAATCTCTTCGTACCCGTAGGAAATTGGGCGATTTTCTTATTGACAACGTATCTTGCCTCCGCGCTAGGCTTAGAGGGTGACGAGCGCGCCGTCGGCCGGAACCAATTTCGGTTGTAGCGCCAGCTCCCAGCCGGCACTGGGCCGTCAAGATGGCGGCGGCACATTTTCGGACGCTTCCCGTCGGCCGGTGGCTCGTAACCACTCCGGCTAACGCGCCGCCCCTCCCTTCGGCAAGCTCAGGGCAGGCTCTGAATCAGGAAGGGAGCCTTTGTTTTGGCGCTCCTGACTGCATGCCTTCTTCCCCGAAAAATGCCGGTGTCTGCCACGATGTGTATGAAAACAAAAGAACTTATGGGAAATTTGAGGGACCTGCTAAAAATTGTATGTGGCTGATACTAAATATCTTATATCAAGGCGGCGAGTTCGGCTCCGGAAAAAAGAGGAAATAAGAAATTACGAATGAACCCGCAATGTTATTGAAAACAAATGCAGAAAAGATGTCGGTGTGACGGCATCCCACGATGCCTATGAAAACAAAAGCCTTATTTTTATATAGCCACGATGTGTATGAAAGGAAAGGGGATTGGCTCAAACCGAAGATCGAAACCGGACATCGGGGCGTGGGCATCCTGCCCGCGCCTTCCTGGCGGGAGCGGGATGCTCCGGCGACAGCGGGCGGGACGCCCACGCTACCTCTCGTGGCATGGCCATCCTGGCCATGACTTCACACGGGCAAGATGCCCGTGCCATATCCTGGGGAGCTCAGCTTTGACTTTTGTGTCGCAAACCCAAGCGCAGTTTTTTGACCGTTCGCGTGGAATTCGATAAGATAGAAGGTTTTGGACGCCGCTCGCAGTGGCGTCAGAGTGAGCGTTATGCTTCGTTTCCAAACCGCCGGGGAGTCGCATGGCCAGGGCTTGGTGGCCATGCTCTCAGGATTGCCCGCGGGGTTGCGAATCGACTTCGATTACGTGAATCGCGAGTTGAAGCGCCGTCAGGGCGGCTATGGGCGTGGCGGGCGGATGAAGATCGAATCCGACACCGCGCAATTCCTGTCGGGCGTGAGACATGGCCAGACCATCGGTTCGCCCATCGCCGTGCTGATTGTGAATCGGGATTGGGAAAACTGGAAAGAGGCCATGGCGGTGGAAGACCGGCCGGAATCGCGTGCCAAGTACAAGCCGCTTTCTCCGCCGCGGCCCGGCCACGCAGATTTGGCGGGATGCCTGAAGTACAATTTTCGCGAGGCGCGCTATGTGCTGGAGCGGGCGAGCGCTCGCGAGACCACCGCGCGGGTAGCGGTAGGGGCGGTGGCGAAGCTCCTTTTGAAGAACTTCTCTGTGGAAGTGGCCAGCCACGTTGTGGCGCTCGGAGCGGTGACTCTGCCTGACGACCCGGTGCCGTTTGAGGCGGTGATGGCGTTGCGGGATCGGGAAGATTTGATGCTGGCCTGCGTAGACCCCGCTACCGAAGCTCGCATGAAAGACGAGGTGGACCGCGCCACGGAAAACCGCGATACCGTGGGCGGAGCGTTCGAAGTGATCGCGCGCGGCCTTCCCCCCGGCTTGGGTTCATGCGCGCAGTGGGACGAGCGGCTCGACGGCCAGTTGGCTCAGGCGGTGATGTCGATTCAAGCCGTTAAAGCCGTAGAGATTGGTAGTGGCATCGCCAGCGCCGCGGCGATGGGTTCAAACGTGCATGACGAAATTGGCTATGACCGTGCCCAGGCGCGTTTTACGCGCAAAACCAATCGCGCCGGCGGCTTGGAAGGTGGAATCACCAACGGGGAAGACCTTGTCGTGCGCGGCTATCTGAAGCCTATTTCCACTCTGCGGCGTCCGCTGGAATCGGTGGATTTTGAAAGCAAGGAAACGGTGAAAGCAGCATACGAGCGCTCCGACGTTTGTGTGCTGCCGGCGGGCGGCGTGGTGGGTGAATCAATGGTGGCGCTCACCCTGGCGCGCGCGCTTTTGGAAAAGTTTGGCGGAGACTCGATGGACGAAACGCTCCGCAATTTTCATGCGTACAATGAGCAGGTGCGCAACTTCTGACGGATGCTCCTGAATCCTGACTCCTGAATGCTATCTCTATGATCTATCCTATCGTTAAATACGGTCGAGAAGTTCTGGAAAAACCCGGCAATCCTATTGTCGAATTCGACGGCAATTTGGAAAAGCTCGTAGCCGATATGTTTGAAACCATGTACGCGGCAAATGGCGTGGGCTTGGCGGCGCCGCAAATCGGCCTGCCGCTACGCTTGTCGGTGATTGACACCACATCGGGCGCAGATCCCAAGGCCAAGGTAGTGCTGGCCAATCCCGTGATTATTTCCACGGAAGGCGAACTAGTGCAGGAGGAAGGCTGCCTGAGCTTGCCGGATTTCCGCGCCAAGACTCCGCGCCCGGAGCGCGCCACGGTGCGGGCTCAGGATGTTCACGGCAAGGAATTCACCATGACCGGCGAGGGTCTGCTGGCGCGCGCTTTCTGCCATGAAATCGATCACCTGGACGGCAAACTCTTTATCCAACACGTCGGCCGCCTGAAGCGGGAGTCCATCAAGCGCAAAGTGCGCAAAATGGCGAAAGCGGGAGAGTGGTAGAACGGTTGCCGGTGGCCGGTTGTCGGAAGGCGGCAGTGACACTGCGGTTCCGGTTAGAACGGTTGCCGGACGTCGGTCGTCGGAACCCATTCGTCGCACGATGGTTCAGGTAAAGAGCCTATGCAGGGTAGAAGCTATCGAGATCTCGAACTGTGGCAGAAGGCTATGGACCCTGTCGTAGAGTGTTATGGCGCCACTAAGAAGCTGCCTGACTGCGAGTTGTATGGCCTGATTAGCCAAATTGAGCGTGCCGCGGTATCCATCCCCGCTAATGTGGCGGAGGGACAAGGAAGGCAGCATCGGCCCGAGTTCATCCAACATTTGTCTATCGCCTACGGGTCGCTCACCGAAGTGGAGACTCACATTCAGATTGCGCGCCGATTGAATTACTTGAATGATGATGACGAGCGACGACTTCTGGATAGAACAGGCGAAGTGGGCCGCCTGCTTAACGGTTTGTTGCGGTTCTTACGAGGAAAGAATCCGGCTTCTAGCCCGCCCACCCAAAACCGGCAACCGACAACCGACAACTCATGCATCTGATTTTCTGCGGCACTCCCGATTTCGCCGTTCCCACCTTGGAGAAGCTTATCGCGGAGAAGTTCGCGATCGACCTCGTGGTAACCAATTTGGATGAGCCCAGCGGGCGTGGATATGAAGTGAAGGCGCCGCCGGTGAAGCAAGCGGCTCTGCGCGCGGGTTTAGAAGTCTACCAGCCAGCTAAGTTGAAAGATCCCGCAGCGGTGGAATTCCTTGTGCGTTATCGGCCGGACGCGATCGTGGTGGTGGCTTACGGGCACATCCTTCCACAGTGGATGATCGACTTGCCGCGTCTCGGGTGCATCAATCTGCACGCCTCGCTTCTGCCCAAGTATCGTGGGGCCGCGCCCATTCAGTGGTCGCTGATTCGCGGCGAGGCGGTAACCGGCATCACCACCATGCGAATCGATGCGGGATTGGATACCGGTGATATTCTGCTGAAAAGGGAAGTGGAAATTCGGGATGAAGACACGTCGGAGACTCTTGGCGAGCGGCTGAGCTTGCTCGGCGCGGAGTTGATGATTGAGACTTTGCGGCGGCTGGAACGGGGTGACCTCGAAGCCCAACCGCAAGATCATACGCAGGCCACACTGGCGCCGATTTTGAAAAAGGGAGACGGACGAATTGACTGGAATCTCCCGGCGCTGGAGATTTGGAATCGCATTCGCGGCCTGCGGCCGTGGCCGGGAGCTTACACGAGCTTTCGTGGCAAGAACCTGCACATCTGGGCTGCGTCCCGCCCCGCGACGAGCGAGACAACGCAACTTGATCCCGGGACGATCGTTGCCGAACGTACGAGACTCCGAGTGGCGTGCGGCCAGGGAACGCTGCTCGAGGCGGCGGAACTCCAACTGGAAGGCCGCAAGCGCCTGGCGGCACGGGATTTTCTCAACGGAGTGAAAATAGCCCCCGGCGAAAGAGTGAACTAAGTGGTCAATTCTGAATTCTGAAAGCGGAGGGCTGACCGAATTCCGGGACATAGCCGTCGGCCTTTCGGTTTCATAATTCAGAATTCACAATTCAGAATTGATCTTCTCTATGCCTTCCCCCGCCCGAAAAATCGCCTACCAAATCCTGCTACATCTGGAATCCGGCCGCGGGTTCGCCGTGGACCTGCTCCAAAGCCCGGAGGTTTCTGCTTTGAAGGAGGCCGACCGGCGGCTCGCGACCGAACTCGTGATGGGAGTACTGCGTTGGCGAGGCGAACTGGACTTCCAAATCGAACGCCTTTCAGGGAAGAGCGTAACGCGGTTTGATGCAGAGGTGCTGACCATCCTCCGCATGGGCGCGTACCAGATTCGGTTTCTGGAAAGAGTGCCGAAGCATTCCGCAGTGGATGAGGCCGTGGAATTGACGAAGGCCGCGCGCAAACGCTCCGCGGCGGGTTTTGTTAATGCCGTCCTGAGAAAGTGCGAGCCTCCCAACGACCGTCTGCCAGGGTGCGACTTTAACCACCTCTCTGCCGAAAATCGTGAGAGTGTGCGGCGCGCCTTTCCCGCCTGGTTGCTGAAGCGGTGGGAGGCGCTGACCGCCACCACGTGCGAATCCGGCGAAGTGGCGGCGCTTAAACTAGCCTACTCAAGCCTGGAGACCCCGCGGACTACCCTGCGAGTCGCGGGCAATCGTGGGCAACTGCAGAGTAACCACGATGAGTTGAAAGCCGAGGGCGTCCTCACAACATTTTGCGAGTACGCCCAAGACCGTGCACTCACGGTCGAATCCGGGCAGATTCAAAATACTCGGGCGTACCGGGAAGGGCGTGTGGTCATCCAGGACGAAGCTTCGCAACTTGTGGCTGAACTTGTGTCGCCTGAGCCCGGCCAGCGGGTGCTGGACCTCTGTGCTGCACCAGGAATGAAGGCGGGGCAACTGGCGCAAATGTTGGTAGCGGGCACGCTGGTGGCATGCGACCGCAGCGCCGCGCGACTTCGCACCCTGGCCAAACTTCTGCCGGGCTGGGTTCCGCCAGCGGTCCGCCTGTCGATGGTGCGATTGGACGCGGCGCGCGCGCTTCCTTTCGGCACAGAGTTCGATCGGATTTTACTGGACGCGCCCTGTTCGGGCACAGGCACCCTGGCGCGCAATCCGGAAATCAAATGGCGCCTCCGTCCGGAGGATATAACCCGCTTGGCAGCGTTGCAGGCCATGATGCTGCGGAATGCGCTCCCGCTCCTGGCGAAGGGCGGGCAATTGGTTTACGCCACCTGCTCGCTCGAACCGGAGGAAAACGAAGGCGTGGTGGAGAAGGTCCTGAGTGAACAACCCGCCTATCGCGTTCTTAGCTCGCGTGAGCTTGCTTTCATACACCCCCGCCTAATCCCTCTCTTCGATTCCGGAGGATATTTTTGGACCCGACCCGATCAACATGCGATGGATGGATTCAACGCCGCCGTGATTGTCCGGAAGGGAAGTGAGTAAACGGCACAGATACGAAATGTGAGAGCAAGGCTTTCTATCTGTTTAAAGATGTGAAACGCGGCGCGGCTTGATTTGAATAAGATGTTCCTTCAATCGGCTAGCAACCTCGCGGTCCTTACCCTCCGCGAGCTCCTTGCGAAGTTCGTTGAGAGCGAAATGGACGACATCGTGGTGGTGGACTTCCTCCGGGGCAAGCTCAGAACTAAAGCGTAGCCACAGGCTGTGCAGCAAATCAATCTCCTTGGGTGTCAGGTGAGGAGAGTGCGGGCCGAGGTAGAAGATTTCTTCATGTCCGTCAGGCGTAAAGATTTCAAGCGTTAAGCGAGGCTTGGGATCGGAAAGCTTTTCCCAAGCGAGCCCGGCGTATCGCGCTTCCTCGGCCTCCGGCATCTTCGCGGAAGGCGCGAGAACGATAGTTGAGGACTGGAGCGAATAGGCGGAGCGGAGAATGCCTTCCCAGATTTCATTAGCGGCGGCGACAGCTAGGTGGACGCTCTTGCCCTCGTGTTCGGCGAGAGCGAGCGCCCGCGTAAAGAGGAACTGTTCCGTGGTGCTAAAAAGCTGCTCTGCCGCCAAAGCGCTCTCGCCGGAGGCGGCGCGTTGCAGAATCCGAATGTGCAAGACCACTACATCCTGCCTGGCAATATTCACACGCCGAAGGACGGCGGCCAAATGGTAAAGGGTGTGATAGTCGCGTACCAAAACCAGGACATTGTTCGGCCGCACTCCCACCGCTTTGGGTGTGAGTTCTTCCCCCGGAACGAGATGAAATTGGTCGAGCTCCTGGTGAGCACCCTGGCGCGCGGAGGTGATCTTTTCGGAAATTGTGAAGACAGCGAACAGTACGATGGTGAAGGCGACGCCGGCGACGGTGGCAACCTGTTTGGTAAACAGATTGACCAGAGCAATACCGAGCAGCACCAGCGTAATGAGACCGAGTCCAATGGGAATTTCTCGCCCCGCAATGTGGATATTCAGAGGGACTCGGTACTCGCGCGCAGCGGGTTCCTTGTACCGCAGCACGAGGACCGCCAGGCCTTTCATGACGAAACTCCAAATCACACCGAAGGCGTAGGCTTCGCCGAGCAGAAGCACGTTGCCTCGGCTTAGGAGAATCGTCAGTATCTGAAGGCCGACCACCATATCGATAATTCGATACGACGTGCCGAACCGGGGATGCGGGAGACGGAACCAGTCCGAAAGAACACCATCCTCCGAAACGCGATTAAGAACACCGTTCGAACCGACGATGGCGGTGTTCACCGCGCCGGCGAGGATCAGCGTTCCCACTAGAACCACGAACCCATGGAACACCAAGCGAAGCATCAATGGGCCGGCCATGTTCATCGCCAGACCACCGATGAGGTTCTCGAAGAAGTTCTTGCGTACAGCGTCTGGGATGATCATTACCGCGAAGAAAGAAACGAGCGAAGTGAAGACCATGCTGTAGATGAAAATGACCAGCCCGGTCTTCTTCAAGTTGGGCAGCTTGGGGTGCTGGATTTCGCGATAAACCTGCGCGAGCGATTCCTCCCCGCTCATGGCGAGGATTGAGTGCCCGAGGCCGATGAAGATCCCCAGGAGACCAATCGTTCGCGGAAGTCGGCTGAGGCTTAGCCATCCCAAGGCATCCGGAGAAAAATGCAGATGTCCCAGCGTTGGTGGGGGCGGAAGGTGGGCTCCGCGTACCCAAAGTGTGTACCCGCACCATCCGATCAAAAGCACCACCATCACCGTGGTGAGTTGCATGATGCGGAGCGCCTTCTCACTTGATTCGGGTATTCCCTTGATGTTCTCCCACCAGAAATAGAGTGTCACCAGGATTGCGAAAGCGGCGGCTGTACCATTCACGGGAAGCACGATGCCGAAGTGAAGGTAGCTCAGCAGTTCGTTCAAGAAACCCACCAGGTATTGGCCTGCCGATACACCGCTGATGGGGCCGGTCAAAACATAATCGAACATCAGGGCGGAAACGGAGACCTTGGCAAGTGTGCCGCCCATGGCTTCTTTTACGACCCGGTAGACGCCGCCGCGAACGAACATGCTGCAGCTCTCGACATAGATCGCGCGAACGGCGTAGGAGAACATCATGACGGCGAGAATGAACCAGGGGGCGGACTTGCCCACGGCTTGCTCCGCGATTCCACCCGCGTAGTAGGCGGACGAAGCAAGATCGTTCAAGACGATCGCCGCGGCTCGCCAAAAGGTAATGAAGGTGAGCATCGCGGTAGTTGCTACCAGGACTCGGGGAAGGGCAGGAGTGCTCGGGCGAGGCGTGGTCTTTTCTGTTGAATTACTCTCCATCTTGGGTAATGGGCGCAGTTAGCACCCGTCAAACAATAGCAGAGATCATCTCACAACAGTTCAACTCCTGCAAATGGATTGAACGTTTTACTTACGTCAAGCGACTGACTTACAATGATCGCCGCGCATCGTCACGGCGCCTTGCGCGTGGTGGGACCATCCTTCGATCTGAGGGTTCCGTGTGGATATTGCTTACGGTATTACGCCTCTTGTTGCTGCCAAGCTCGTTGTTTACACCTTTGGATCGCTAATCCACCTTTTCTTGATGGTTTTGATTCTGGGGAACCGGCGCCTGCGCCGATTGGAATGGCTACTGTTCGGACTGATGGCGGCATTATTCATGTGGTACTCGGGCAATCTACTGGCCCTTAACATCAGCCTATACTACGGGGCTGGTCCGGTGGTTCTGTCGGGGTTTTCACAGACCGTTTCCATTGTGGGGTTCTTTGCCGCGGTGCCATTGCTGGTCAACGTGCAGGCCGAATATTACGCGGGCTTCGTCGCGATCCGGCTTTGGCAACGGCTGCTGGTGGCGTGTTTCTATCTTCCCGTGATGTTCTGCCCGTGGATTGTAGGCAGACTGCTGAGCCATCCCGGCGTGGAACCGTTGGTGGCACTCGGACCTCAGGTGCGGCTGCTGGTCGTTTGGGCCGTAGCCGCCCTGCTTTTTGCCGCCGGCATCAACTTGCACTTGAATACTCGTCGTCGAACAGTTGACCCAGTACTGGCGATATATCACGGTTACCTTGCGGGAATGCAAGGACTACTCGCTGTGGGATGGGCCATTGCCTATTTGCCGCACGTCCTGCCGCCCGTGGGCGGATTGGGAGGGTATTTTCCCACCGGACTGATGTTTGCGGGCATTCTCCCCAGCGGCCTTGTGGGCTACTTGATTTTTCGCCACAACTTTCTCGACCTGCGCGTGCAGCGGAATGTTGGGTACTCCGTCGCAGCCATTTTTGGGTTTCTAATCTACCTCAATTTCATGCGCCGATTGAGTGGGTGGCTGGAGGTTCACGATATCTTGCCGGTGGCGGTCACCGAAGGCGTGATGATTTTTATTCTCGTCGTGCTGGTCGAACCGCTGAAGCGGCTCATCAGCCGGGCCCTGCATCAGCAGTTTGTTTCCGAATTCGAAACGGTCCAGAAGCTCGCGACGGAAATTGAGGAGCATGCCAAGCGGACGGGCGATAGGGATTCCCTCCAGGCGCTGGTGGAAAAGCGTGTTCCCCAGGTGCTGGGTTTGGAGGGGGCGAGGCTCCTAACCGGTCCGACTCTGGGTCACATTCGTCCTGACGGTGTCCCGACCAAAACCCACCTTGTGCACATTTCTCGTGGCGGAGAGGCGATGGGCTTTCTGGAAGTCGTGCCGGCGGGTGAAGAGGTTTCGGGCGAGCAAATCGCCGCCCTGGAGATTCTCGCCGACCGGCTGGCAGCGGCTCTGGAGCTTTGCCGGCTGATCGCTGACAAGATTAGCCTCGAGCGCGAGCTGGCGGCGAAGGAGAAAATGGCTTTTCTCGGCGAGATGGCGGCACGCATCGCGCACAATGTCAAAAACCCGCTCAGCGGTATGAAAACTATTGTGCAGCTTATGGAAGAGAATCCGTCGCTTCCGGAGAATGCGCAGCGCGATTGCCGGATGTTAGTGGATGAAATCGACCGCTTGAACCGTAACATCTCGCAGGTCCTGCGATACGCCAAGCCCGCGCGCGATACGGACCGGCCGGCGGATCTGGAGGTTGTGGCGAAGAGGATTCTCGCCATCTCGCGGATGGAAGCGGAGAAGCTCCATGTAACCTTGGAGATGAATGATCCAGGGCCCTGTCCGGTCGAAGGGGGAGAGGAGGCCGCCACTGATGTCGTGTCGAACCTCCTTGTGAACGCCTTGGAGGCGAGCGGCGAAGGGGGTACGATTCGGCTTCGCCTGGAGCGACCGCAGGAACGACCGGAGTGTATCAAACTTTCAGTTGAGGATCAGGGGTGTGGTGTTCCCAAAGACAAACTGGACAAAATCTTTCAGCCGTTCTTTACCACACGGGCAGGGGGAACCGGTCTGGGGCTTGCCATCGTAAGGCGCCGATTGGACGAAGTTGGCGGCTCCGTGGAGTGCCAAAGTCCGATCGCGAATGGGGACGCAACTTCCGCTCACCCTGGTACCCGATTTGTTGTACGCTTTCGCGTGGCCAAATCCTAGGTAGAACCGGGACTCGGTTCTCGGGGTTAGGGATTCGGGACTTACCTCCAACCCGGCTTTCCAGTCCGCAATCCCGGCCCTGTGATCGACCGTAACAAAAGCAAAGAATATGAGCCATTCGATGTCATCTACTCCGAAACATGCATCTCCGACCGTACTGATTGTCGATGATGATAGCACCGCCCGCTACGGCATGCGCCGCGCACTCGAAGGCCGCTTCCGCGTCTTGGAAGCGGAGCGTGTTTCTGACGCGCGGCAGATCATGACCCAGGAAAATCCCCACCTCTTACTGCTGGATATTGAAATGCCTGAGGAAAGCGGACTGGATTATCTCCGTGAGCTGAAGGCCCAGGCGAGCAGCCCGGTTGTGATTATGATCACCGCCTATGGTTCGGAAAAGGTCGCTGTTGAAGCCATGAAAAGTGGCGCGTACGATTACCTTCGAAACCTTTTGAAGTGGACGAGTTGCGCATGATGGTGGAGCGCGCTATCGATCACCTCGCGCTGGCGGAGGAGAACATCCGTCTTAAGCGGCAACTAGTTTCGGAGGGCCAGTTTGGCGCCATGATTGGGTCGAGCAAGGTCATGCGCGAGCTGTTCGATTTGGCTGACCGGATCGCGCAGGCAGAAGTGACGGTGTTGATCCAAGGCGAGAGCGGAACGGGAAAGGACTTGCTTGCCACGGAGATCCATCGGCGCAGCAATCGCGGCAGGGGCCCGTTTATAGCCTTGAATTGCGCAGCGCTTCCCGAGCACCTGATCGAAAGTGAACTCTTCGGGTATGAAAAGGGCGCGTTCACCGGCGCCAGCGCGATGAAGCGCGGCAAGTTCGAACTAGCGAACGGCGGGGTGCTTTTTCTCGACGAAGTAGGGGACATGTCGCTCCCCACGCAAGCCAAATTGCTGCGGGTCCTGGAATCACGCAGAGTGGAAAGACTGGGTGGCACAACGTCGCAGGAGGTGGACGTGCGAATCGTGAGCGCCACCAACAAGGACTTGGCTGCCGAGATTGCGAAGCAGACATTTCGTGAAGATCTGTATTACCGGTTGCGAGTCGTGCTGTTGCGGGTACCGCCTCTGCGCGAGCACCTGGAAGATCTGCCAATCATGGTCCAGGAGTTCTGCCGGATGCTGGGGGAAAGGCATGGAAGGCCGACGCCCGTGGTTTCCAAGGAAGCGATGGAGCTATTGCAGAAATCGGAATGGAAGGGAAACGTCCGGGAGCTCAAGAATGTGCTCGAAAGTGCGATCGTGATGAGCCGCAGTGATATTTTGCGCCCCGAGGATTTCTCCACGGACGCTCTAGGAACCGGCACGGAGCGTGATGGGCCTACGGCCGACGTTGCATATCTGGACGTGGACGATTATCGCGAGGCGCGGCGGCAGTTTGAATTCTCCTTTATCAAGGCCAAGCTTCATAAGCACGGCGGGAACATTACGCGAACGGCAGCGGCGATCGGCCTGCACCGCCAGAGCCTTCAAGAGAAGCTCCGCGAGCTGGGAATACAAAGCGAAAAAGGTTGATCACCACCAGGACATCAGGGAACACACGATATAAAGGGAGCTACGACTTGGGTTTGATCTCGCAACTCGTTTGTTTCTCTTTCCCCGACGGGGAAGTGGTTCGCGACGATCACGTGAAGCGTTTGACTCCGGGGATGCGCGGCAGGACGAAGAACCAGAGAATCAAAAACCCAGCGTACACCAACAGTGCTTTCATAATCTGATTATACACCTTCGAGACCGCCTAAAGTGAAAGCGACTCACACCGTAATCCGTCCGTAGGGATTTGGCAGCGGTGGGTGCGGAGGCCGGATTGCGGGGTGGGAGTGAGGAAGAGACTGGTGGGGGGATTTCACCCCAAGGGTGGTAGATTACGGAGATGATGAAA
>JBKQVI010000301.1:0-18556 GCA_052139985.1 Terriglobia bacterium | reverse complement strand
ATGATGGCCGTCACGTTGCCATTATCCGCCGTCCCCAGCCCAAAATCATAGGCCAAGTCCAGCAGGTCCGCCCCGCCGGCCGACACGGCTTGCAGTCTTCCCGGCTGCAGGCGCGAGTTGTACGCTTGGCTCAGAGTGATGTTGCCTCCCGCCATCGTCAACCCCGCCAGCGCTCCTGCCGGCGTATAGGTCGCATTGGCCGCGTAGGTGGTGGTGCTGTCGTTGGCCGACAGGGGAAGCTCCGCTCCTCCCACTTGATAGGTCATCACCCGGCCGCTGGGATAAGTCAGGGTGTTCAGGCTCCCATCCAGGTAATAACTGTAAGCCGTGGTTTTCGTGACCCCGTTGGTCGTGCGCTGGTCGAAGCCCACCCGGCCCATCGGGTCGTAGGTCCAAGATTCCGTCCCCGCGGCATCGGCCATGCCGGAGCGACGCCCTACGGCATTCGCCCCCGTTCCCCCCTGGTCGTACGCGTAAGTTACCGCCGGGTCGCCGTTCGAGTAGGTCTTCATCAGCAGCCGGTTGTCCGCGTCGTAACCCGCCGCGCCGTTGCAGGAGGAGCCGCTCCAGGTTCCATAGCAAGTCGTTATGCCGCGCGCGTCGGTTTTCGACGTCAGGTTGCCGTTCGCATCGTAACTATACGCCACCGTCCCGGACTCGGGATTGCTGGCGTTTCTCAGCCGCGAAAGAGAATCGTAGGTGAACGTGCGCGTGCGCCACTGAGTGGAATCCGAGGTGCCGCCTTGCTGGTTTACGCTCAGAAGGTTGTCCAGCGCGTCGTAGGTGTAGTAAGTGGGGGGATCGTCCGGCCCCAGCTTCCCCGCCGGCAGCCGCTTCAGGTGATCGCGGCTCAGCACGCCGTGCCTGCGGTCCGCCAGGCGCCGGCCGCGCAACCGGTGGTCTTGCAGGCGCGCCATCAAGCGTTGCCGGCGGGCTTGAGGAATGAGCGCGGGGGACGCTCCCGACGGCTTGCCGGGCGGATCAAAAAGCATGGTGGGATTGGTGGCGGTGATCCAGAACCAGGAGGTACTGGCCAGCATGGGCCACACCTCAAATTCCCACGGCAACCCCCGCGCCGCCAGCGAATAACCCAGAAGCGAGTCCTGACCTACTGTGGCGTTCTGGGTGGCGTTCCACACCGTGAGCTGGTCGTTCACCAGGGTGCTTAGGAAGGAATCCACTCCTTGCGTTCCGGTCCCGCCGAACAGAGCATTGAAGTAGGTCTGCACGTCCGGCACGTTCTGGAGCTGCACCAGCGCGTCCACCATCCCCCACGTCCCCTCCTGCCAAACCGTCGCCGGCGAACCCGAATAGCCGCCCGGTGAATCGTTGTAGGGCTTCAAGCCTGAAAACGGCGTGAGCTGCTGGTACGTCTCGTTATACGACGCGCTGGCGCTCGATTCCAGAATCTGTTGCTGCGTCAGATAGAAATTCTGATAGACGAATTCCAAGCACTGTGCGGCTTTCGAGTCATCCCCCGCGGCGTGGGCCAGGAGGGCGCTCCAGGTGCCCGAGGCATCAAGGGCTTGGGAGGTGTCGAGGGTTGTCCCGGTCACGCCTTGCGCGAAGTGGCCGGGCACGCCGCCATTGGGAGCAATGTAAAGAACGCCCGAGACATTAGCCCAAATGGTGTCCGCTTCACTGCTAACGGTGCTGGCCGTGGTATTGAGGGAGGTTGCCTGCGCCGCGGTGATCTGGTTCTGCTGCAAAAGCTGGGTTGCGGCCGTGGGAAGCACGCCGGAGGCCAGCTTGTAAGCAAAATAAAGGTCGCCTTGATGCTCGGTTGACACGGTCTGTTGCAGTCCTGGAACGTATTGGTATCCAGGATTCTGGTACATGCCCCAACCCATGTAGTAGAGCGAATTCGTCAAATCGCTCGCCGAACTCTTGAGCGTCTCCAAAAAGTTGATCATTTGCTGCACGTAAAGGGCCGGCGTGTAATCCTGGGATTGCTGCATGTACATGCAATAGGCGTATACCACCCAGGCCATGGCGCCCGCCCGAATGTAGGCTTGGTCCACGTTGCCGTTGTAAACATCATAGGAAAAACTAAGCGACCCCGCCGGTTGCAGGTTCCCCACGCTCAGGTTGTTGAAGTACGTGTCGCCGGTAAAGCCGAGCGTTACCTTGAACCCGGTAATGGACGTAAGACTATCACCCGTGAGGGAGGAGATAAGCGCCGGGAGGTTTTCCAGCGTTGTGCCGTAGGCGCCGCTCCCCAGGCCAATCGGTATCGTTATGGTCTGGCTTGCCGAATTGTACGTGGGAAGAGTTGGCGTGTCCGAGGTCACCAATACGTCGGTAACCATGCCCGCCGAGCTCGTCACCCCAATGTCGTAAACGTAATTACTCCCCGTGGTCGACGGCTCTTTGTGCTCGAAGCTGATCATCGTGTCACTTAGGTCGGGGAGCTGGCTGCCGACATAAGTAAAAGTGGCGCCCGAGGCGTTGGCGTGAAAGTCGAGTACCTGACTGCCGTAAGGAGGCTCTGTGGGGTCGTAGATGTTCGTTACGGTGCCGTTGGTGGCAGACCAGTTTGACGTCAAGCCGTCCTCGGCGTTTTCCAGCATGCGCGTGGACATATAATCCGGATTGTCCACCCGGTAGTTCAATTGCTGGATGATGTCGCTGGCGGACCCGTAGTCACCGGCGGCAGAGTAGGCGATGATGGTCAGCGCGTCGTCATAAATGAAACTGCGGTTCTGCATCGCTGCCTCACCCAAGAACCCCGGCGGAGGCACGTAAAGGGGATCGTTCGTCGGAATGTCAAAAGAGAGCGGAAGACCCTGTAAACCGGCAAGGGTTTCCAGTGAGTCGTACACGGTGACATAACCGGCAACCGGATCATTGTAAGCAACCTGGACAGTCAGCTTCCCGGCGCCTTCTGGCGGGATGACGCTTGATCCGGCGCGAGCATGATGCCCATCCTGCACGATAATCGGTACATTATCTTCCTGGAGGTATTCCATATCGGTATCGACAAACAGCATGGCCTTATAGCCCGTGAGCTTCTTGCCGACCCCGGAGTTCGAATGCACAATCCACCCCGCCGGAATCGCGCTGAAGGCCGATCCCGGCGCTGGCTGCGGAACCGAGGTGGGGTAGAGCACCGCCAGAACCGGGCCCGCCCCAATCCACCCGTTAAAGGTCCAAGTCGCAGTGCTCGCGCCCGTACTAACTAGGGAGGCCGGTCCCTGATAGTAAAACACGTCGGCGCGTGTGTAGAGGTCAACTCGATACGCCGGCGCCGGGTTGAGGAGGCTAAAACAGTGGCCGGTGAGAGTCTGGGGTGCGGTTGAAGGGTTCGGGTACACGTTCAAGAACACATTTCCTTGCGGCAGTGCGCTAGGCGAGTAGTTGATCGGGAAGCCGTCGAGTCCGGTGGAGTTGTCAGGCGTCACCCCCGCCGGAGGATCGATCACGATATTTTCGATAGGGGTCTGCGGGAGCGTGGACAGGTCCGTGGCGGAGTAAATCCCAGATTCCTGGAATTGCGGCGAACTTTGTGTCGCTAGTGCATTGCCCTCCCAGGTGCTGGCGCCGGGCGCCTGCTGGGACGCCAGCCAAGTTTGGCTCTCCGCCACAGCCTGCGCGAGCGCGCCGGAGTTGGACGGATCCTCAGAACTGATCGCGGTGGGGGCAATCTGGGCCGTGCCGGGTTCGTCCGCCTCAATGATCCGGCCGAGCGCGTCGTGAACATAACCGCGCTGCCGGCCCGTTTGATCGGTGACCGTGGTCCGGTTGCCCGCATAGACGGTCGCCACGTGATTCAATTGCGCTGTTCCATCGGGAGGCACGGTTAACGTAACTCGGCCCAGGGCGTCATATGTGTAGGTGGTGGTTCCGTCCGTCGAAGACCCTCCCCCACGGTGAGGGTTAGACTTCTTCCACACCCGGCCCGAGCCATCGTAGGTCGTGTCCGTAATGTGCGGCCCATCGGGGTCTGAAATAACGGTCGTTTGCGTGACCTGACAAAGACCATCCAGGGTGGCAGACTCATTGTAGGTCGAAGCGCCCTGAATCAAGGTAATTGTGCTGGAGGGTTGGCCGCAAGCATTGCCTCCGTACCCGTAAGTGGTGTTGCCGCCATCGGGGTAGGAAATCCCGGTGAGGCGGTCGAGCGGCTCGGGCGGCCCCCCTGACTGCCCGTTTGCGGTGTAATAGTAGTTGGTGGTTTGTCCGTTCTGGTCGGTGGACTGAGTCATCAAACCGGTCTCAGAGTTGTGTTGGAACTCCACATTATGCGCCACGCTGTTGGTGGGAGGATATTTGATCTGGGTCACATAGAGATCGTTGCTATCATAATAGTAATAGGTGATATTCTGTCTCGGGTCGGTCATGGAAGTGACCTGCCCCTTCGAGTCGTAGACATACCCAGTGATCGCGTCCGCCTCCCCGGTGCAGTTGTTCAGACACCTTTGTTTCTTGGAGCGGGCGTTGCCGTTCGTCGTGTCATTCGTGTAATCCGTCTCCGCCACCTCGCCTCCTCCGGCGGAAATGATGATGTCCAACGGCCGGTCGTAGATTCCGTTGCTCACGGAGGTATCATAATCAGTGTGCGTCTGCCGTAATAACGCCCCACCATAGTCGTGGTCGAATACGTCGCTGAGCAGATTAAAGGCTGTCGTCCAGTTGTAGTTATAGTCCGTCTCAGCCGTAGGCCCGCCTTGACCGAGCGTTTTCGTCTCGGATTGTATCGAGTAAGGCGTGAACCAGGTCTTCTTCACGATCTGGAGTGGGTTGCCCTGAGCCATGGCGCCAGGGTAGTAGTCGATCTCACTTTCGACTGGGATCTCCGTTGAATAGCTCATCCCGGCTATGCTGGGTTGCGTTAGTTGCCACGCGGGGCCATAGGTATAATACGTGTCGTAGGTGCTTCCTGTTTGCAGATCGTAGGTAGTTACCTGGGTAGTCTTCTGGTCCCAGGCGGCGTACTTGGTGGGGTCGGGATCCCACGTCGTCGAGTAGGTAAAGTGCTGGTGAAGAACATCTTTGGTCCCGTCGTTTACCCAGCGGTCGGTTATGGCCGGAGTATCGTAATGATAATTGCAGAAACCCGGGTGGCCGCTGCTGTCTGCAAACCCCGCCCACTCCGACCTCGTGTTGAGCCCCCAGGCATACCGCACCGAACCGCCGGTGGGATACGTAATCTGGCTAAGGTATCCGGAGACCGGGTCGTACGAGAACGAGTAGGACTGGCCGTTGGGCAACTGAATGCTCTTGACGACCGTCCAGGCCGTTCCGGTGGCCGGCTCGATTGGGGCGGGAAACCCGCAGAGGTTACCGTAGGGGTCCTGCGGGCCGACGAAGTCCTGGCCCGCTGTGAGCCAAGAAGGCGTTAGCGTCTCCCACGTCAAGGTATAGGCGCCGAGTCCGGAAGGAGTAATCTGATCTCCTGTGTGCCCAAAACCCGTCCCGGTGATTTCCCGGCCCGCGGTGTCCTGAACGGTGAACGCGCCGGTGGGCTGCCCCGTAATCTGAGCTTGGTTGTTGTTGCGGTCCACAATTGAGGTGGGAAGGTAGGCTTGGTCGATTGTAGTTGAGCTGGGGAAGTTGAAAACGGTCCCGTCGGCCGTGCTCACCGTTACTGCCGGGATAGGCCCGTACTGTCCTGGATTGGTCCACGCCGTCGTAACGGCCTGATACTGATCGTCACCGCCGGAAAGGTAGTTGCCCGGCGTCGGAGTGGGTATATTGTCCCGGCCACAGGTACCACCTATGGGTTCAGAGACAGCGAGGTGGAGCGCATGTCTCCCGCCCCCGGGGTCCTGGAAAACATATCCAGTTTCGAACCAGCATGTGGAGGTCGTAGTTTCGGGGGGCTGGCCGATCGTTACACTGTTCGACCCTTGCTGCGACGCAAGGAGTGGAAGGGTATATGCCCAACCATTGCTGCTGAAGTAGCTACCGCTGCTGTCCCAGCCGGCTCCGGCACCATAGCCATCGAGGTGCAGCACGCCGTCGGAATCGTAGGCGAAAGCAAAGGGCAAGGTGAAGCCCCGGCTTTGGGGCACGGGCACGCTGATCCGGACGCTCACCGAGCCATTGGCCGGGTTCACAGTTTCATTAATCATCTTGATGTAGTCGTGGCCGGCGCCGGGAATCGGGGTCGAGGTGTCGTCAGCCACATTGCTGACTTGTCCGAGCACAATACGAGGTAGGAAGAGCAATAGCGCAATGCAGACAAAACTCACCAGAGTGCTCGGGGATTTGAACCGGTTCGTCACGGCAGGCCTCCTAATTAGAGGGATGACGACATTTAGTACGAAAATTACATACGGCTTCTATCTGCGGTGTAATACACCTGAAAAGGCCATGATTCAATGAGATATGTCAAGAAATAGTTAATAGATCAAAAAATACTTTTGCTTTTGACCAAATTGACTAAAGCAGTGATGACAGAGTCTTACCATCGGCGCGGCGGAGGAACAATGTGGCGGGGTGGGGCGACGGACAAAAAGGAGGCGTCCTCCAGGAAAGACGACAAATCCGTCGCCCCGATTTCACTTCTTGCTCACAGGCAGGCGCAGTTTACCGAACCTGGCCGAGGGACATACATGGAAGGCAATGCCTACGCCGCCCGTGAAAACACCGGAGCTTAAGAGCCGCTGACCTTGGAAAGCAGGTCAGCGCTACGGGCTTGCTCCCCCAAGGGAGCGAGGGAAGAGGTGGTCGTTGGGGGGGAGCGAAATGTCGAAACTCCAGGGGCCGAAGGCCGGTCGGCCCTACAGAAGAGGTCGGCGCTACATCAACAACTTCTTTCCCACCAAAAGAAAATGGTCCGACTGGCCGATGCCTTCGGCCGTTTGGCCGGTCGTTTCCACGAGGTCCAGCCACAGTTCCTTTTCCGCGGCGGGAAGTTCGTCGAAGAAATTCTGCCACGCCGCGGCAAAGGACTCCACGCCCAGGAACGCCACCGGTTCGAATTCGTCCGCGAACAGCGCCAGAAATTCCGCGGCGGTGGTTAAGTGGGCGTAGCCAATGGGAGGCGCGTGCTCAGGGTCCAGATTTCCATCGAGCAGATATTGCTGGTGAAAGGCCACGCGCTCCGAGACCGATCCGAAGTTCAGGCGCAGCAGGTCGCGCAGATACGCCAGGCGATTGATGCCCGCGGCGAACAGGACGCCGCCCGGCTTCAGAATTCGGGCTGACTCCTGCACGCTACGTTGGCGTTCGGCAAGTGATTGTAAGTGATAGAGCGGTCCCATCAGAAGCACCAGGTCAGCGCTCTCGGAGGGTAATCCTTTCAGCCTCGCGCCGGATACATGATGGCGGCCCACCATGCAATCTTCGTAGCCGGCCTGACGCAGTTTTTCTACGACCGCGTCCAGGAGGCGGGCGGAGATGTCGACAAGGTGCAGACGGCAACCCAGGCGCGCCAGGAATTCCGAGTAGTGGCCGCCCCCGACGCCGATCTCCGCGACCGTGTTCCCGGCCTTTGCCGCGCGGGCGAGCCAACGGAGCGTCACCGCCAACTCGATGGGACAGTCTTGCGGCAGGCGTACCTGTTCCGCCTCGAAAGCCGTCTCACTGTAATGCCTCGCGACGCTCGATTCTTCTTCGCTAAACGGTTTTTCGGGCTGCATCTTCCTTGGTCCGGCTTGAGTGGCGATGCCGGGCGGGGGGATCCATTGTAGCGGTGTCGGCTTTTAAGACGGCGCCCTCTTGGGACGCGCGCCTTTGTCTTAGTCGTTCGCGGGTTGCTTCCGTGCGGAATTTCGCCCAAATTTCTTCCGGGACCGAAAGGAACAGGTCAACGACTTTAGGGTCGAATTGCTTCCCCGACTCTCGCTCGATCTCGGCGCGGGCAACCGCATAAGGCCGTCCTCGCCGGTAAGGCCGGTCGGACATCATGGCATCAAGGGTGTCGGAAATGGAGAAGATTCTCGCGCCCAAGGGAATGTCTTCTCCTGCCAGGCCTTGCGGGTACCCCGTGCCGTCAAAACTCTCCTGATGGGTGAGAACGATGAGGGCCGCATCGGACAAAAAGGCTACGCGGCTCATCAACTCATACCCGATCCGCACGTGAGTCTGCATGACGGCCGCTTCCTCCGGCGTCAGCTTGTTGGGCTTCAGCAGGATCGAATCCGGAATGCCGATCTTACCAATATCGTGCAGATAGGCGCCCCTTTCCAATTGTTTGAGCTCATCGGCGGAAAAACCGAGCCTCTGGGCCATTTCCAAAGAGTAGAGCGTGACCCGCCGGGAGTGCCCCGCAGTGTCATTGTCGCGAAGGTCCAGCGCCGCCGCCAGAGCCTCCAGCGTCTCGTCGTAGGTCATTTCAATTCTTTGCATCGCGGCCGTGAGCTGTTTTGTCCGCTCGTCCACCATGTTTTCCAAGTGCAGCCGGTACTCCGCCAGTTCCGCCTCCATGCGTTTCATGTCCAGCGCCCGCCGCAGACTCAGGATGACGGAATCCATTTGAAAAGGCTTCAGAATGTAATCGGCTGCCCCCTGCTTCATCGCCGTGACCCCCACGGAGACGTCGCTGACGCCCGTGGCCATTAGAAAAGCCGTGTGCGGGACAAGGCTGCGGCTTTTCTCGAGAAGCTCCAAACCGGATATGCCACCCATGTTCAAATCGGAGATGATCGCGTCAAAGTGTTCTTTCGAAAGAAGATCGAGAGCCTCTTCGCCACTGGTGCAGAATTGCGAAATAAAACCAGAGTGGCTGAGCTTAGTCGTCAAAAGGTCGCATATTCTTGAGTCGTCATCAACTACTAAGATACGGAATTGGAGTGTGGAATCCATTGTCAGTTCGCCTTTCAGCCACTGCCCGTCCCCAGTCCGTTCACATCTTTCATGGCATTGACGTGGTTTACAATGAGCCTAGCACAGGCAAAATCGGCGAAGCAAGTCAAATGGTGGACATAAAGTCCGGGATAACGCGGCCTCCCACCGGCCGAATCCCGCGCGGAACGGCCCCGAATCGCCCCGAATGGCCCCTTGTCCAACATGCTCAACCGGCGCAGGGCGGCTCACTTCATCGTGATCGGGTGGACGGATTTCCCCGCCTGCCAGACGGCGTCGAGCTTCTCGGTGTTGTGGATATCATCGAGAGGATTCGCGTCAAGCACCAGGAAATCCGCGCGTTGGCCGGGGCGCAGCGTTCCGAAATCTTTGGCGAGGAAACTCGCCGCGTTGTGCGTCGCGCAGACGATGGCCTGCATCGGGGTAAGCCCTGCTTCCACCATCAATTGCAACTCGCGGTGTTCGAAGTAGCCAAGGAAGCGGCCCGGCACACCCGCGTCGGTACCAAAGCCCACGCGAACCCCCGCGTCGTAAAGCGCCTTCAGATTCCTTTCCGCCATCGCAAGGCTCGCCCGATTCTTTGCCAAGTCCGGGTCAGCGGCAGCATGCTTCTGAAATGCCGCGCTTTGAAGCCTATCCAGCACGCCGGGCAAAAGTCCTACTTGGAAGAATGCTTCGTCGAACCACGCGGGGCGGTCGGCATAGGCGAACGTGGATTCATCGCGGACGAGCGTGGCCAGATAGATTACGTTTCGAGCCTTGAGCGCGGCGATCAGCTCCTGGTCCACCGGCTGGTCGCGCACGCTGTGGGCGAGGCCGTCCACCCCCGCAGCCAGCAGACTCTTGGCGTCCGCGAGGTAGTAGACATGCGCCAGCACGCGCAGTTGGTGGCGATGAGCCTCATCGATGATGGCGCGGTAAATCTCCGGCTTCATCTTGGGAGCGCGGCCGTAGTTATCATCCACCCAGATCTTTACGTAAGAAGGATGATGCGCGGCCAATTTCCGCACCTCGGCGCGCGCCTCCTCAGGAGTGTCGGGGCGATTAACGTCCCACGCTGCACCCGCGCCTCCCGGAGCCCCGCCCTTCGCGCCAAAGCCCTGACCCCCTGTGTAGAAACGTGCGCCCGGCAATTTCCCCGCCTGCTGCTCTTCGCGCAATTTGTAGATCAGGTCGCGGTCTGTGCCCATCACTGCGATGGTTCCCACGCCGTACGCCAGCAGATGCTCCAGTTGCGACCGGATGTTCTGCTCGGTGTAGGCGTCAGCGGCGGGGTCGAGGCCGTTAATGGTCTGTGCCAGGTGCGTGTGCAAATCGACGAGCGCGGGCATCAGAGTCTTGCCCGTCAAATCAACCTTTCGTGCGTCGGGAGGAATCTCGATTGCTTCTTTTTTCCCCACCGCCTGGACTTTACCCTCGGCAATGATCAGTGTTGCGTTTTCAAGCGGCGGACGGCCGGTTCCGTCGATAATGCGCGCCCCTACCAGTGCCACCTTCTCGGAATTTGTTTGTGCGCCCGCAAGAATCGGCAGAAGCGCCAGTGCCAAAAGCATTTTCACAAGTCGATGCATGTTCAGCCCTCACTCGGCGTAGCCGGAAGAAATTAACGTGGGTAGCCCCAAGGAACAATGATAGTAGTCAAAAGTTGAAAGTCAAACATGAAGGCCGCGTGCCTTTGACCGGCGACGAGCTACTCGCCACGGCATTCGCCATGGCGATCAGGTCGAGGAGGTGGCATAATGCCGGCAGCCCGAATCCTCTATTTTCCCAGCAAGGAGGTTCGCCATGAAGCGCTGGGCTGTCTTAGTCGTTTTCATTTACTTCCTCGTCCTCGTGGTTTTGACTTCGCCGTTCTTGCTCGTAGCCTTTTATCCGGCCATGACCGTCCTCACCGCGCTTTCGGTTTTTTCCGAGTGGATCTACTGGGCTGGGTTGGCAGTGATGATCGCGGGGCAGGCGGTCATGCTGCTGGTGCCGGTTGACCTGGTGCTGCAACGACCCACGACCCGGCGGTCCGTACTCTGGCCGACGCTCGCTTCCGGGCTCATGGTGGGCCTGCTGGCGGTAGGTGTGGTGATATCGGTGAACGAGTTTATCAGAAAGGATAAAGCCACAAGTAGCTTGACGATGCTGCTCCCGGTGGTCCTGGTCGTGTGGGCAGTATGGACCCTCATCTTCTATCGGACCAGTCGCGATGTCGCGCCGCTGGACGTCATCACCCGGCAGTGTCGCTATCTCTTGAGGGGAAGCATATTGGAGTTGCTGGTCGCGGTGCCGACCCACATCGTGGCCCGAGCGCGGGATTACTGCTGCGCGGGTTTCTGGACATTCCTGGGCATCGCCTTCGGTGTGAGCGTGATGCTCTTCTCATTTGGACCGGGAGTGTTCTTCCTCTTCGCCCAGCGTTGGAAGCGATTGCAACCGCAGCCCGGAAGGGAGGCCGATTGAAGTTCTAGATTCCACGCCTATGGTATCGGGCGCCCGAGCAGACATGCGAGCAGACTCGCGAATTGACAGGCCCGTCCGCCTGGGGTAGCATCCAATCGTCATGTCGCGAAGGAACAATGAGGCGAGAAAACTCGAAGTGGTCTGCCCCTGCTGTGGCGCGACGCTTACCGTGGACGCCGAACTCGGTAAAGTCCTATTCCACCAGGCGCCGCCGAAGGAAGATAAAGGTCCCGATCTGGACGACGCCGCGCGACTCTTAAAGAAGGAAGCCGATCGTCGCGAAGCGCTGTTCCGTCAAAGCTCGGACGACGAGAAGATCAAATCGGAGTTACTTGACCGCAAATTCAAAGAAGCGTTCGAGAAAACCAAGGACCAGCCTACGGGTCCGCCGATCCGGGATTTTGATTTGGACTAAGTGGTAGGCGTCTCTCTTCTTTCCAGGCGCAGTGATTAGCGCGTGGAAGTCCCTGGCTCGGGGCGAGGAGTGGGCAGGACGCGGGAAGAAGCGCTATTTAGAACCACCATTAATTCACCCTGCCATTACCCCTTTTTCAATTCGGCCAGCACCTGTCGGCCGCACTCCCGCAGGGTTTCAAAAACTCCCACTCCCTGATAGGCTATTGCCTCAAGAACCGGCTCACCCTTTTTCCACAGGGTCTTTTTCAGTTCCTCGACTGGAAGCACATTGGGCAGGTCGCGTTTGTTGAGCTGGAGCACGTAGGGAATCTTCATGAAGTCGTAATGGTGCTCGCTCAGATTCTCTTTCAAGTTATCCAATGCTTCAATATTGGCGTCCATTCTTTCTTCCTGCGAGTCCGCCACGAAGACCACGCCGTCCACTCCCCGCAGAATCAGTTTGCGGCTGGCGTCGTAGAAAACCTGCCCGGGGACAGTGTACAGGTGGAAGCGGGTCTTGAACCCGCGAACGGTGCCAAGGTCGAGGGGAAGAAAATCGAAGAAAAGGGTGCGGTCGGTTTCGGTCGCCAAGGAGATCATCTTCCCCCCGGTTTTCCGCAGGGTCTGGTCAAAGATCCACTGGAGGTTGGTGGTCTTGCCGCCCAGGCCGGCCCCGTAGTAGACGATCTTGCAGTTGATCTCCCGGGCTGCGAAGTTGATGAAGCTCACGCGGCAGGATTCCCTTCCCGAAGGATCGAAGCTTACCAATATCAGAATTCGAAGGTCTGACCGATGCCGGTCACCGGTCCGGGTCTTCTGACCTGTTGGCGATCTTCATCTTCCAACGTATATAACACAGCGGCACTCCGCTGACAATACCGCTCAAGCTATGCTCGAAAGCGCTGCTCCTACGGCGCGGACAATCCGGCTCAAGATGCAAAGTCCCGCCGACATCCCTTATATCGCAGCCGGCTGGTGCGCTATCAGAACCAACTCGTTACTTGATGCACTAATCGGGAGGAGCCGAGGTGTCTTTTAGGTAGGTCTTGCCTCGGCTCTCCCTGCCTGGTACGGACCGACCCCCGTAAGGAGGCGGTCAATTGGCAAGTCAGCACTGGTGATATAATGACACAAATCAAAGAAACAGATACAGAAAATGCGGTAAATCAATTTACGCAAGCTGCTTGCTCCAATCCCCTAAATCTGAGAACATAACACGCTTGCCCCAAAGAGCATTCATCATACAGGGGAGGCTACTATGTCGAGTAATTTGAAGCAGCACAGTCACATCATCACGGATGGTCGCGACCGTGCCCCGGCGCGCGCGATGCTGAAATCCATCGGGTTCACGGACGAGGACCTGGCCAAGCCGATTGTCGGCATTGCCAATACTTGGATTGAAACCATGCCGTGCAATTTCCACCTGCGGGCGCTCGCGGAAAAGGTGAAGGCCGGCGTTCGCGCGGCAGGCGGCACTCCGATGGAGCTCAACACCATCGCCATTTCCGACGGTGTAACGATGGGAACCGAGGGGATGAAGGCTTCCCTGATCAGCCGTGAGGTCGTGGCGGATTCCATTGAACTTGTGGGGCGCGGCCACATGTTTGACGCCATGGTGGCTCTTGTGGGCTGCGACAAGACCATTCCCGGCGGCGCCATGGCGCTGATCCGGCTGAACGTGCCCAGCGTTCTTCTATATGGCGGCTCCATCGCCGCCGGCCGCTTTCAGGGTCGTGACGTAACGGTGGGCGATGTTTTCGAGGCCGTGGGCGCGAATGCCGCCGGGCTGATGACGGACGCGGAGTTGAAACAACTGGAAGACCACGCGTGTCCGGGCGCGGGTGCGTGCGGCGGGCAGTTCACCGCCAACACCATGTCAACGGTAATGGAATTCATCGGCCTCTCTCCCATGGGACTCAACAGCATCCCTGCTCTCGACCCGAAGAAGGACGAAGCCGCCTTCCAGTGCGGCCAGATCGTCATGGATCTGCTGAGGCGCGGAGTGAAACCGCTCGACATCCTGACGCGTCAGGCTTTCGAGAACGCCATCGCCAGCGTGGCGGCCACCGGCGGCTCCACCAACGCCGTGCTGCACCTGCTGGCCATGGCGCGCGAAGCCAATGTCCCCCTGGCGATCGAGGATTTTGATGTGGTGAGTTCGCGCACACCCATCATCGCGGACCTGAAGCCCGGCGGGCGTTTCGTGGCCGTGGATGTGCATCGCGCCGGCGGGATTCCGCTGATCGCCAAGAAGCTGCTGGAGGCTGGGTTGCTCGATGGGTCACAGATGACGCCCACCGGCAAGACAATCGCGGAGGAAGCCGCTCGCGTCACCGAAACTCCCGGGCAGGAAGTCGTGCGGCCCGTCTCCAATCCCATCAAGAAGACCGGCGGATTGGTGATACTGAAAGGGAATCTCGCGCCGGAGGGTTGTGTCATCAAGGTGGCGGGATACGAACGCACCCAGCATCGCGGGCCAGCGCGCGTCTTCGATTGTGAAGAAGACGCCATGACCGCGGTGATGAGTAAGAGCATCAAGGCCGGGGATGTAGTGGTGATTCGCTACGAAGGACCGCGCGGCGGGCCCGGAATGCGTGAAATGCTGGGCGTCACGGGAGCGCTAGTGGGCGAAGGCCTGGGCGATTCCGTGGCGCTGCTGACCGATGGCCGCTTCAGCGGCGCAACCCACGGCCTGATGGCGGGTCACGTGGCGCCGGAAGCGGCGCGTGGAGGACCTATCGCCGCAGTGGCCGATGGCGATACCGTCGTAATTGACGTCGTAAAACGCCGGATCGATATGGAAGTCTCCGACGCTGACATCCAAGCGCGCCTGGCGAAGTGGAAGGCCCCCGAGCCACGCTACAAGCGCGGCGTGTTCGCGAAGTACGCGGCGCTAGTCTCTTCGGCTTCTGAAGGCGCGGTCACATTCGTGAAGCCGTGACCACAGGCTGAGAAACATTCCGGGGTCTCATCCCGAATCTGCAGACGCATGGGGCGCGGCAGCCTCGCCCTCACCTGCCTCGAATGGCCGGTCGGTTTGAACTCTTTGCCATACCAATTCTATTTCAGACCTAGAGCATTGAAGCGGGGCTCACCGCAATCAAAACCTGGCCCTCAGCGCCCTCTGTGATTCTCAAGCCTTAACACAGAGCACGCTGAGGATCTCAGTGTCCTCTGTGTTGGGTCTTTGCCGCCACACAGAGGACACGGAGACAGTAACGGGGCCTGGGTGAATGGCCGCAATTCACCTGTCTCGGCTTGGAAACCACTAGGTGTAACGCCGGCAGAATTTTCACCCAATCCTCGTCAAACGCGAGTCCTTGGCAGTCCCTAGCGCCTCGATGGCCATTTGACGCGTAAAGGTCGGGAATTGCTCGAGGAACTGGTCGAGGGTGTCGCCCGCCTCAAGGTAATCCAGCAGGTTTTGAAAGGGAATACGCGTGCCGCGAAAACAGGGAGTTCCTCCCAGAATCTCCGGATCGCGAACGATGACAGTTGTGCCCATGTTTCTCTCCTCGGCATTCATCGTAACGCAACTCGCCTATGTGAGGAGACGGAGAAGCCCAGGCAAGCGACAACTTCCGAGTACCCCGTCAACCGCTCGCGATACACAGCGCGGTAGAGCCGCAACCAAACTGTGCGACGGCCATCTTGGCCGTGTCCGGTCACGGGCTGGAAACCCGTGCCACAAAATCTTCGCGTGCCGCGATGACCATTTCAACCCGCGGCCGACACTGTGGGAGCGGCAAGACGGATCAGAGGACGAGGGTCGGGGACGAGTCCTGTACGCTTCCCTCCACGAATCGACACGCCAGCCCGATGCGTGCGAGCTTCGTACATGGTATGCTGTCGCATCGAATCACTTCAACGGGAGCCGGAGTCTCATGAGCCACCCCGCCGCCAATCGCCTTTCACCACCCGGAGTATTTCCTGGTCAGCCTAAACAGAACGTAGGTCGCCTCACGGGAGGGAAACGCAGTGAGTTGACGCGCCCCCCGCGCGAATGGAAGGAGGTTGAACTCTGAGCCAATTGCATCAGATTTCTGGCTGTGACGATGCCGCGCGCAAGGCGGACGTCGTCTTCATCCATGGCCTCGGCGGCGATGCGATCACCACCTGGCGCCACGGAAAGGACGAGTCCAGTTCCTGGCCGCATTGGCTTGGCAAGGAGTTCCCACAGGTCGGCGTCTGGTCGCTCGGCTACGCCGCCAGCCCGACTCGATGGACCCGGGTCTTACCCGCGATTGGGCTCGGCTCGCGCGATTCCGGTCACACCATGGCCCTGCCCGACCGAGCCCTACAGGTGCTGGACCTTATGGTCCAGAGGGGCCTCGGCGAGCATCCCTTGCTGTTTATCTGCCATAGTCTCGGCGGACTGCTCGCGAAACAGATTCTTCGAAAATCGCATGACTCCGCCGACCTGCGTAAACAACAGGTGGCTCGCGAGACACGCGCCGTTTTGTTCCTGGCCACTCCCCATGCGGGAGCCGCGCTGGCGTCGCTCCTAGACGCCTTCCACAGCGTGTTTGGCGCCACGGTCAGCATTGAGGACCTTCACGAGCACGATACACACCTGCGCGACCTGTTCGACTGGTACCGCAACTACGCCTCGCAGCCTGGAATGCAGACCGTGACCTACTTCGAGTTGCGTCCCGTCCGAGGGTTATTGTCCATCGTCAATCCCACCTCTGCACACCCCGGGGTGGGCGCCGATCCTGTGGGCCTCGACGAAGACCACCTCTCTATTGCCAAACCACGCGAGCGCGACGCCCAGGTTTGCGGTGCGGCGCGCGGCTTGCTTCGCAACTATGTGCTTACCCTGTCACCAATCGGCCCGGCCACTCTGCCCGGCGGGCCGCCCGCCGCGTCTACCGAGCCGACGGAAGTAATCATCAAGGTCGTTCCTGGCGGACCTGCCAGCGGTGTGATTCCCCGCACTCCGCGCGAGCTGCCGCCGCCGGCCTATAAGTTCTTTGGCCGCGAAGCTGAACGGAAACAGCTTACCGAGCGGCTGCGCGCTGGGCTGAACACTGCGGTCGTGGGGCCCGCGGGTCTGGGCAAGACTGCCTTGGCGGCCGCTGCGCTGGCGGACGTCGTGGGCTCAAACGCGGACAAACTGGCCGGCAGCCCGTTTCCGGATGGCCTCGTGTACATCGATCTCTACACTTTCCACGGCCAAGTCGAGGTAGCGTGGAGCACTTTCACCAACCGGCTCTGCGGCGCTGAATTCATGGAGCGCCGGAGTGCCCGCGAGCGGGCCACGGAGGCCTGCCGCGCCCGGCGAATTTTGGTGATCGTCGAGGGCGGCGAAGAAGCCGACGGCGGCCCCGGCCGCAGCACCATCCGGGAGTTGTTGAGCGTTCTTTCTCCGGAGAACCGCTGGCTGTTGCTCACCCGTCTCAGCACCCAGTCCGTGGCGGCCGAGAGCGTGTACATCAGGGAGGCCCTTCAACCGGACGATGCGATGGCCTTGCTGGATTGGCTCACGAGAAGCCGCCCGTTGGCTGCAGAGGTTCGCCAGGCCGTGCTCGAGCTGGTCGAAGGCCATCCGTTGGCCCTCAACTGGGCGGGCAACCTGCTGGCGAGCGACGAGGAGGACCCTGCCGCCTTAGCCGACGACTGGAAGTTGGAAGCACTCCCGGAACTTAGCGATCCCAAACAAACCGAGCACACCCTGAAGTGGCTGTTCGGGCGCAGCGTGCGCGGACTCGACGACACGGCGCAGCGGGCTCTCGCCGCTGCGGGACTGCTGGCGCGCGCCTCGTTCCCGCTCAAGGCTATCGCCGCCGCGGTGGGCGGGGCGGACACCGGCCACGCTGACGGGGAACAGGCGCGGGAGGCGTTGAGGAGCCTAGTCCAGCGCGGCCTGCTGCGGCGCGCCGAAACAGGACACTGGCAGTTTACGCACGTGCTGGGCTATCGCTTCGCGCGTGACGAGGAGGGCTCTGACCCGGTGCTGCGGCAACGGCTGGGAGACTGGCTGCACGAAGAACTCAAAGCGGCGTTGACGGCCAGTGTGGGCGGAGGCACGGCCACGACGGTGGGGAGCTTGCTGCAACACGCCGCCACCTTGCTCCGCGCCGACACCGATCAGCGGCTTTGGGAGCCTCTGGCGCGCGCGCTCCTCTACGAGGTCTCCGATCGCCTGGAGGAGACAGGCCGCCTCGACCTGGTCAACCGCGCTTTGGGCGCGGTAGGAGACTGGTGGGAGCGATTCCCCAAAACCAAGGCGGAAGAATCGTTCTGGCGTGGGCAGCATTGTGTCCTCATCGTCGACCAGGCCGACGTGCTGGGTGACCAAGGCGATCTGGCCGGGGCGCTGGCGGCCTACCGCGAGTCTCTGGCGGTGAGGCGACGCCTGGCCGAGGCCGACCCGTCCAACGCGGGTTGGCAGCGGGACCTCAGCGCAAGCCAGGACAGGGTGGGCAACGTGCTGGGTGACCAAGGCGATCTGGCCGGGGCGCTGGCGGCCTACCGCGAGTCTCTGGCGGTGAGGCGACGCCTGGCCGAGGCCGACCCGTCCAACGCGGGTTGGCAGCGGGACCTCTCGTTCAGCCTCACGCGCCTGGCTGAGATCCACGAACAGATGGGCGACCGGACAGCAGCCCTGCCGTATGCCGAAGAGAGCCTTAGCATCGACGAGCGCTTGGCTACGCTTGATCGGAGCAATGTCACTTGGCAAAGGGATTTGGCTGCGAGCCGAAGCTTGGTTGCCCGGCTGCGCCGTGGCGGCCGATGAGCGCCTTCCCGGCATGGCTCGGCCTGGGAACCGGTCGCAGCGGATTCGCCAGCGGGGGGGAGTCCATCACTTACAGCGTAGATTCTGTCCGGTTGGTCGGCTTAACCGGCCAATCTCTGCCCGTTCTCAGGGTGTGCGGAGTTTACGCGTTTCTGTAACGATCTTGGTGAGTCGGTTCGAGAGTCGGTTCAGGCAGTGGCGAGAAGTGCCCTCTGGCAGCGT
>JBKQVI010000300.1:0-2948 GCA_052139985.1 Terriglobia bacterium | reverse complement strand
CTCATTGTACGTGTCGGCCGCGTAATTTGTCTGAAATTCCCAATCCGCGCGTGCAACCCACCCGTGAATTGCAGGCAAATGTTGATCCATCAAGCGCGAGTTGGGGGGAATGGTTCGCTTTTGCAGGTGGTCAACTTCTTGCTGCAAGTGTGTGTCCGGGCTGGTTTCCGAAGTGCAACTCGTTAGCGTTCCCCAAGCCAATAACATGAAGACAGCGACCACGGTTTTTTGGAGCATGTTCATGGCTGCCCTTGTGGCGACGCTTCCTTGCCCACCCTACCTGCATCGCCCCTGCTATTGGCGAGGCGCAATCTGTTCTCCAACAACTTCATTTTCCTGGCGTTATGTTATCGAGGGCGGCCAATCCCTTCACCGCCACGGTAGCGGGTAGCGGTACGTACCCAGCGATGGGAGCGTATCGTTGCCCGTCCTGCAAACACCAACTGAAGAGGTCATGAATCAGCTTGGCTTTGGCCGCGTTTGGGTTGCTTTTACGGAGGAGTATCCAACTGTAGGTCACGATGGGGTACGAATCCGGCCCCGACGGGTCAGGAACAAAAGCGCGCAAGTTGTCGGGCAGTTGAACTCCCGCTAATCCTGCGATGATGCTCAGTCCCGACGCCCTCACGAACTTGCCTTCTTTGTTCTCGAGGATCGCCGTCTTGAGTTGTAGCTCTTGAGCAAATCCATATTCGATGTAACCAATGGAACCCATCGATTGCTGGATCCTGCCGGCGACTCCCTCATTGCCAGGAGCACGCATGGCCATCCCTGGCCAATCGACCACGGTTTCAGCGCCGTACCGGTCGCGCCATTTGTCGCTGATCGCGGCTAGGTGATTCGTGAATGCGAAGGTCGTGCCACTCGCGTCCTGGCGTACAACGGTCGTAATGGTAAGGTCGGGAAGCTTGATGCCAGGATTTGATTCGGCGATCAGCTTGTCTTTCCATTTGGTGATCTCCCCAAGGAAAATGCCGGCGTAGGCCCTTCGAGAAAGTTTCAAGTCCCCCTCGAAACCGGGAAGATTGTAGGCGAGCACCTCGCCACCCGCGGTGATCGGCACCATTAGGACGTCCTGGCCGACAAGGGCGATCTCGGCATCTGACATGGCGGAATCACTAGCGCCAAAATAGACCTTGTCCTCGTCTGTAACGTTCTTTCCGATGAAACGCCGCACACCCTCGCCGCTGCCAACTACGTCGTAGGTGATGTACGCGTTTGGGTTGTCATGCATAAAGATCGTAAACCAACTCTTGAACAGTATTGAATCAAACGTGGAGCCAGCACCGGCTAAAGCGACCGCCCCGGCAGGAATTTTGTTCTCCGGGGTTCTGCGGGTCGAGAAAGAACAACCTGTCAGAAGGCTCCCAAGCAGGACCGCCGTCAGGGCAGGCAACACACTCACAGCCACCGAACGAACCCTCTTAGTACGCATATTCTGCCTCCATCTGCCAACAAGAACGGTGTACGCCGCAAACTTTTCCTGAAGAGTTGCCTCTGCATCAAAGCATGTACGCGCCGGTGCGCCTGTGTGCCTAGATCGAGGAGCGTATAAGCGTAAGAAGCTCGCAAATTCTTCATCTTTATTTCTATGTCGAGCGTTCACCGTCGATTGGGCCAGTAGCGAAAGAGGTTTGTGACCTATCGGCTTGAAGCTTTGCGGCACCAAGCCTGAACAGCGAGTTGCGCCGGGTCCCACGGGCTGCTCAATGGAGGCGTGTAACTAAGATCAAGATCGTTGAAATCTTCTACTGACATTCCGTGGAACAGCGCGGTGGCGAAAATGTCGATGCGCTTGGCCACCTCCGAACGCCAGTGTCCAACAATCTGGGCACCCAATAGCCTTCCGCTGACAATGTCCCCGGTTACCCGTATTCGCATGTGTTGAGCGCCCGGGTAGTAAGCTTTGTGGTCCCAAGCGACGGTTTCTACCGTTAAGGATTTGAATCCTGCTGCTCTGGCCTCCTGTTCGCGAAGGCCGGTCCGGGCGGCAGCCAAGTCGAAAACCTTCACAACCTGGGTGCCGACACAGCCGGCAAAATTCCTGCTTCCGCCCACGGCATTCTCTCCCGCGATTCGTCCTTGTTTGTGCGATGTCGTCCCCAGCGGCAAATACTTGTACTGCTGCAATACCCGATGCCATGTCTCTACGCAGTCCCCAGCGGCGTAGATATCGGGGATGCTGGTCCGCATGGAGGGGTCCACGTGGATGGCCCCTTTCTGTCCCGTCGAGATTCCGGCTTGCACCGCGAGCTGCGAGGCTGGCTTTACGCCCGTCGCGACGAGGACCAAATCCGCCGACTGTTCGAATCCATTCGTTCCCGTAACGCGCAGGCAGTTCGAAGACTCAATTGCTGTTATTTCAACGTTTGTTTTCACTTCGACTTTGTGCCGGTGCAACTCGTCGCCGACTAAGTCACCCAACTCGGGATCAACCGTGGCAAGCACCGACCTGGTTCTACCAACCAGAGTGACTTGTAAGCCTCGATGGACCAGCGCATCCGCCATTTCCACGCCGATGTACCCGGCGCCGGCGATGATGGCAGAGCGAGGGTTGGCCTCCAGCAGTCGGTGCTGAACTGCAAAGGAATCATCCATCGTGTGCAGGGTATGGACACCCGGGAAACCCATTCCAGGGATCTCCGGAATCAGGGGCACTGCGCCGGTCGCGATGAGCAGGCGATCGTAAGAGAGACTCTTCCGTAGATTTTCCCGATCGACTACGTCAACAGTTCTCTGGGCTGGATCAATGGCCGTGGCCGTATGCCAGGGCAACAGGTCAATCCCTTCAAACTCCGTTCGGTGGGCAAGTTGAGGCCAGTCCGGCGTCTCTCCACTCAGGAAGAACGGCAGCCCACAGATGCTAAAGTTCGGGTAGCCGTCGGCGAGGACAACGGTTATTGCAACGCTGGGGTCGCATTCACGCGCCCTCAAGGCAGCGCTGATCC
>JBKQVI010000299.1:0-6891 GCA_052139985.1 Terriglobia bacterium | reverse complement strand
ACTCGAATTTACAGCCTTTTATGACCTTGATTGCCTCGAAAAACTTTGGGAACTCAAGCGAATTCAGACTGGCGCAACGAATTGTGGCGTTCGAGCGTATCGGGAACCGGATGCACATCTACAATGCGCGCGATTACTCTTCCACGCTTGCAGGTCAAGACAATTTGATCCTGATTGGCTCGCAATACTCAAATCCCTGGCAACAGCTATTCGAAGCGCGATTGAATTTCAAGGAGAATCCGCCCGATGTCGGTCCCGGCTCGGTGATTAACAGTTCGCCGAAGGCGGGAGAGAACGCGATCTACGCACCTACCGAATCCGTGGGCTACTGCGTGGTGGCTTATTTGCCGAATCCGGATCGCGGCACCAAGGCGCTTCTCATCGAAGGAACTTCCTCAGAGGCCACAGAGGCAGGCGGAGATTTTCTGCTATCGGAAGATGAATTTTCAGGTTTTGAAAAGACTCTTCATGCAAGTGGAATGCCTTATTTTGAAGTACTGCTCAAGACTTCACAGGTGAGGGGCACCCCAATTACAGCATCAGCCGTTGCCTACCGCATTTACCCAGGCCAACCTTGATATGCGGGTATAACAAGATTTGAGTCGACGGTCGCGTCTCAGCGCAGCGTTTTTTGCAGCTGAAGTTCCCGCAGAGTCAACTGCCCCATGCCCGCGGCCATCCGGACGGGATTGCACGAATTTGTGACGAAAAATGATTGCGTTATCGGCGAACGCCAACGAAGGGATCGTTTACTTTGGGCGCACCGAAGCTAACGCCACATGTATCACCACACGATTACTTGGAATGAAGATCCGCGAACTGAACCCAACGCCATGACTACAGTTCATCCCGAAAGGGCAGCTACCGCTTCCGCTCGCGCCGTCCCTGTCAAGATTTCCAAGCCCGCTGAACTACGCGCCGCTAACCGCACGGAGGTGTCGGCTCCGACTCAGCTAATTAAAACAAAGCCGCTGTCAGAATGCGACAACAATCCGGTCTTAAACGAACAGGGAGCGGCCTTCATTCTTGGTGTTTCTGCCGATCTGTTAAAGAAGTGGCGGCAACGCAGGCAGGGCCCGGACTACATCCAATATGGGGAAGGTGGGGCCGTCCGCTACGAAATCGAAGCTCTATTGGCTTTTCGGGACTATTACAAAATCTATCTGAATTCCAAGCGATACGGAAACCGACAAGCACCCGCAGGCGCGTGACAAAAGGCTCTACGCAGTATTTGGGCCTTAAATAAGATCGACCGGTCATGAGGATTGATCGAGCTGGCAAGCGCAACAGGTCCGTACGCGGGTCGGTAATGACGACGTTTTCAAATTGGAACAGATTGGCCAACAGTTTTGCCTCGGCATTGAAATAATCCAGCATATGGGGTAGAGTTGAGGACGCCGCAATGGTCGGCCTGTTCTCTCCGGGTCTTTGGACCCAACTTCGGAGGGGCTGCGCACTGTGACGCCGGACGGGAGATCGGCACCCGAACCCCTTTTAAGCCGAAAGGCTCGAGCCCAGAATTGGGCGGAAAGGGGCGTGTGCGAAGAGCCGCAAGCCCAACAACTAAGAGGTTTGAGGGATGCCAATCCATCGAACGGCGTGGCATGTTGGTAGACATGCCAGAAGTTCCGGAAGACGAACCCTTCAACATAATCAACGCTCTATCAGCTGTGAGGAGGCTAATCACACTTGATGAGGTTGCTGAACTCCTGGGAAAGTCGACATCCACTATCTACAGGATGGCTCAAAAGAAGCAGATACCCGGGATGCTGATCGGTGGTTCATGGAAATTCGATCCATCGACGCTCATCATGTGGCTCACTAAAAAGGAGCCGCAGCTCGCGGTGGCCGCCCGGAAGCAACTCAAGAAGGCCGCGTAAGCGTATAAACGAACAGGCCGGGATTGCTCCCGGCCTGTTTCGTGTCCCTTTCCGAAAGCTACGCGAACGCCGTTAAGAGTGACTTTTCGACTTTGTCGCGGAGATCGTCGAGACGGAGTGATTTGAGGTACTTCTCCGTGGTCGAGAGATTCTTATGGCCGAGCAGCAGTTGCAGGCTGCGGATGTCAAGGCCCGATTGAAGCATCTGCGTGGCGAACGAATGGCGCCAGCGATGAAGAGTCCAGTTGTGGCAGCGCGGCGATGTCTTGCAGTTGTAGGCCCGCGTTTGCTTTTTCGCAATGCTCTTCTTGATGGTGTATCTTCCAGTGCAGCGACCGCAGTTTAATCCAGCCCGAAATGCAATCTTCTTGCAACGCTCAAGCATATGACTGTCAGGACCCTTCCCTCCATAGCCAGGCCGTTTGGGATGCGGAGGGGCGGGGAAGACCAGCAACGACTTGCTCTTCTTTTGACGGGCCGCGAGGGATGCAATCAGCTTGCGCGGCAGCGGAACGCTTCGCTCTTCATAGGACTTCGGCGTAAATTTCGGATGGCTCTTAGGGGTGACCGATGCCGTTCCGTCCTTGAAGTTGATGTCGGGCCAGGTTAGCGTCATGACCTCCTGAAATCTAAACCCTGTGAACAAGAACGTCCGGAAAAGTAGCCGTTCGTCGTTGCTACATGCTCCAAAGAACTTCTTCAGTTCTTCAGGCTGGTAGATCTCGATCTTTTTCTCGATGGTTTTCGGCCAATCACCCTTGCGCAGTTCGATGCTTGCGCCGGCTCCTCGCATGGCATTGAGCATGACGATTACACGCCTGTTGATGGTCTTCTGGTTCAATTCCTCTTCGCGTCCCGCGGCAAATGTCAAGGGCGGAGTAAAAGGGAACCACTAAGACGGAGTAAAAGGGAGCCAGTAGAGGATCGTGAAGGGGTATTTCGGGGGAGAAGGGGGCGCTGGAGCGTAGCGGAAGCGGCCCCTTCTCCCCCGAGACGCATTTGGGAGAGGCTAGTCAGGCTCGCTTACGGCGGCTTTGCTTGAGGCGGTAGGAGTCGGCGTTCATCTCCAGGATGTGGACGTGGTGGGTGATGCGATCGAGCAGTGCGCCGGTGAGCCGTTCGGAGCCGAAGATTTCGGTCCACTCGTCGAAGGGCAGATTTAATGCGATGGATATCCTTATGCAGAGTCGAGCCCCAGTATTGAAGAGAGTGGTTGCGGTTTTCGCTGGGTTCCGGGCACTAGCGCGGCGATAGCTGTCCGCATAAAAATGGCGTTCTCCCCCTTGGATCTGGAAAGGAGATCGTCATGCTATCCAAGTACGTTCCGCGCTCGGTTCGACGAGCTGGCATATCCGGGGTGTATCGGGCTGGCTATGGAGCGGAAGAACGCGCCAGGACAACTCCGGGAATTCCCCCCATCGGTTGTCCACGCTGCTGGCGGAAGAGCGGCCGGGGATTCTCTACAAATGGATACAGGCCGCGCAGAGGTTTGTCGCCAACGGCGAAGAGCTGGGCAATATCCCGTCTTCCGTCCGGGACGCGACAGCGGTCATGTTCCACGAAGCCGACTTACACGGGCGCGTGGCGGACCGGTTGGAGTTTGGTGAGGCATTCGACATCACCAAAGGCGAAATATTGGTACTCGGAGAATCCTTCTTTCGTGAAAATGGGCGCGACGCGCGCTCGTTTGATATGGGCAAGATGGCGGCCATACTGCAAGGGAGCCACTGTACACCGACATCCCGGTTGGTCCGGAACGGGCAGCGCAAGGAAGGTCGGCGCGGCGTTCGGTTGGTGCCCACCGAGCCGACGGCCGTGGTTGGCAACCGTGACAGCCCTATTCCCTGACCTTTTTTTATAGAAAGAGAAATTGGTTGATAAACGGTGTAGAGAAAAAGGTCGGCAAATCGGTTGCCACGGGTTGCCAGAATGAGCTAAGGCATTGCGATTCAAAATGTTGAGGGTTACGGAGTGGGCGCATTGGCCGCAAGAGCTATATCCCGCCGCGGCGGAAGGAGAAAGGAAGGTGCAATCCACGATGGACAACCGCTCTTGCTACTTACACTTAGCAGATTGACCTTTAGCAGACGAGCTGGACGGATCTAACCTCCACGGAATGAACAGGGTGGGGGTGGGTCAAATCTTGCCAAGGGGTCGCTAGGAGAGCGCCGCCATCACCTTTCTTTACACAGACAAACAATTCACAAAAATGTCAAGGTTGCTTTACATTTCTGGATTTTCAGCAACATTCTCGGATATGTAGTTGCAAAGAAAGGGGCTTACACCATGAGGACATATCACATCTACGCATTGGCGGACCCAGAAACCGGCATCGTTCGGTATGTGGGCAAAACGCAGGGCGTGCCGGGCACTCGCCGTAGTCAGCACATTCAGGGAACGAGCTCACCCACCACTGAGTGGGTTAAGAGCCTTCCGGCCCCTCCGTTTTTTGTCTTGTTAGAAACCGGCGAAGAGCGTCGCATCCCCCGTCCCGGCTCGACATTCGGCACAATCACGGCGTCAACACTTGCAGAAACGAAGTGGATTAAGCGGTTTCGTCGCACAGTTATCAACAAGCTGACACGCGAATCGTCAACAACAGCTTGGGACTAGCTGCGCAACCCCGAATCACCACCCGTAGCATATGGACCAGTTGCCAGGTTGAATCTCCCAAGGGAGGCGCAATGATGGAAACCCGCCTCCTCTACGACCGCAAAACCGCTGCCCGGATGTTGAGCATCAGCCTTCGTAGCTTAGCTTACCCGCTCTCACGCGGGGAGATTCGCTTCCGGCGCATCGGCTCAAAGACGCTGATCCCCCACGCTGAACTGGCCCGGTTTGCGCAGGGACACCACCCAGGCCCGATTCGTGGAAAACGTGAAGAGCAGACAGCATTGACTTCTAAGGTCGGGAGAAGGGCGCGCGGCTATGAATGACGTTTTGACAATCAAAGAAGCCGCCGCGCTCTTGAGGGTTCACCCCGAGACACTGCGCAAAAGAGCTGCCGCGTGGGGTGTACCACATCGGCGGCTCGGGTCTGAATGGCGGTTTTCCCGGATGGTACTCACCAGCTGGATGCAACATCGGGACGCGGCCTAAAGAAGCTGTGCAGCCACAAGCATGTTAGCGGCCCGCATCTCCGGTGTCAGCGTCTTCCCGTACACGTTCATAGTGGTTTCAATGTCCGAGTGCCTCATCAAGTCCTTCATCTGTGCCGGGTTGATTTTCGCGGCGGCCATCCAAGATTTGTAGGAGTGCCGGAGCGTGTGCCAGCCCAGCCCTTGGATGCCAAGTTTCGCAGCGGCGGGCTTGAGGTAGTTGTTGAGGATCGTTGCGTCACTGTACGGGCTCCCCGTCTTGTGACCGGCAAACACCCATGAGTGGTCATGCTCTTGTTTGCCCTTCCATTCCTTGAGAATCTCGCAGAGTCTTGGAGGCACGGGAATCTCGCTGCCAGATGCGTCTGTCTTGGGAACATTCTGCACTTGCCCATGAGTGAACACTTGGCCGATGGACAGGGTGCATTCATCCAAATTGAAGCCGTCCCACTTCAAGCCAAGCGTCTCACTGACACGGAGGCCAAGGCACCCCGTCACAAGCACCATGAGGTTATATGGCTCCGGTAGGGCGTCCACCAACGCCTTGAATTGCGCCGGGGTGATGATGGTGATTTGCTTTTGACGTTTCGTGCTGCCCTTGACCCGGATGAGTTCCATTGGATTGCGATTTACCGGGATGTACTCCCACAGCATTGCGAGGTCAAGCAGTTTGGACACCATGTTCCGCGCCCTCACTTTTGAAGCGGCACCGAACGGCAACTTTTCCATCCACTGCTTGACGGCCATCGCGGTGACATCTGCCAGCCTCACGTCCTGCCACTTCGGGCGGAGGTGGAGGTCTAGGAGGCTCTTATTTGTAGTCTGTGTGGAATGACGCAAGGCGGGGAACTCTTCCACCATGTAGCGGTCAATGATGGTCCCGAACGTGGCAGCAACCTTGCCCCCGAGAGTCCCGGCATTGAGCGCGGAGAGCTGCCCTTCCACTGCCTTGCGGACATCACGCTCCGTTGGGTACTTCGCGGAGTCGAATGTCTGGACCTTGAGTTTACGTTTGCCGTCCAGGGCCGTAATATAGAACCTGAATTCCCAAGCGAACCCTTGGGCGCGGGGAACCTTTCGGACACTGCCATGTTGATAACGCTCACGACTGACTCTCATCTCTCCACTCTCCAAGTGTTCAAGATGGGTCAATTATCAGCGATGGTGTTTCATGGTGCTGTGATTCCGAATACATCAGCGTAATTAGCTGATTTTAAATATGTTGCGGGAGTAGTTCAGTGGCAGAACGTCAGCTTCCCAAGCTGAATGTCGCCGGTTCGATCCCGGTCTCCCGCTCCAATTCTCACCGCGGCGCTCCGGCTCGCCGCGCTTCCCTTGGCCGCATTCCTCTTCGCGGCGTTGCTAGACAGCTTCTTGCACCTTCATCACCAGGCTGGTAATGGTTTCATCGCCTTTGAGCAGCATTTGATGTGGCGTGCCTGCGGGCACATGGGCCACGTCACCCGGCCGCAGATTCTTGGGCGTGCCGCTGGCGATGGACTCGCCGCGCGTTTCTCCGGGGGCGACGATGCGCGCGCCGGTGACCGTGCCGCCCGTGACCAGTGTGGCCGCTCCGGCAAGTACGATGAACAGATCCGCAAAACGCTCGTGCACCTCGACCTCGCCGCTGCGGCTGCGGAAGGAGAGCATGGCGAAGTGCTGAGGATACTCCTTGAGTGTTTCCGACGCGGAGCCGTCGCCGTGCTTCGCCAATTTGCGCAGATATGCGGCCCGTTCGAGCAGGAGGGGCGGCGTCCAATGGTCGACCGGGTCCTTTGGCTCACGCGGCTTGGGGCCGACTTCATCGAGCGAGACGTCCTTTAGGAATGCTTTTTCGACTTGCTCCATTGGTTCCTCTTTCCGATCCATGCGAACGGACTTTGGATTGTCGAGGATGCGCTCGAAAAACAACC
>JBKQVI010000298.1:0-12131 GCA_052139985.1 Terriglobia bacterium | reverse complement strand
TTTCATCATCTCCGTAATCTACCACCCTTGGGGTGAAATCCCCCCACCAGTCTCTTCCTCACTCCCACCCCGCAATCCGGCCTCCGCACCCACCGCTGCCAAATCCCTACGGACGGATTACGGTGTGCCAGGAAGGCCAGAGGATAGGCAAACAGGTGTATACTGGCCCGAGAGCGGGAACAAGAAACGGAATTTCAAACAGAATAAGCAGAACGGCTCCAATGCAAGCGGTGCGACGTATGATCGTCGGGAGCCGCGACGTCGAAACGTAAATCCTCAGTTGAGCTGCTCATGAAATATTTCGATGCAGTCTTGAAATTCGTGTTTGCATCGGCAGGCTTGGTAATCGCGGCTCTGGTCGGAATGTCAATCGCACTGCTGTCAGACCATCGGGATCAGGTTGACCGCCTACCGGTGTCTCCGGTCCCAATTGCGGTCGCTGTGAAGACCAACCCCGCACCCTCTTCTCCCGAGGAACTGTATCTGGACCTACTGAAAAAGACCCTCACGCGCGCACAGACCGCAGGTCGCTACATCCGCCGCACTCCTCAGCCGAAAGGAATGGTGGAGCGCGCCTTTTTCTCACTAGTCGGACACATGCTGAGCCCGGCACGGCTTCAGATCGTCGAGCTTGTGCCCTCCGATCCACAAGGGTTTCTCGAAGCTGGCGGCGTCAATCTGGAACTGCGGCAAGATGACGCCGAAACGATGATTGGGACGAGACAACTGGACAATATTCAGTTCTGCGTGACGGATGTCCTGAAGCGCAAAGTTCCCGGCGACCTCATCGAATGTGGTGCGTGGAGGGGTGGCGCGACGATCCTCATGCGTGCGGTATTGCGAGCGTACGGCGACGACGAAAAATCCGTTTGGGTGGCCGATTCCTTCGAAGGCTTGCCTAGCCCCAGGTCTCGATTCGATTTCGGATTGCAGCGCGGTGAGATGGCCGTTTCCCTGGAGGAAGTGCAGGAGAACTTCGCCCGATACGGGCTGCTCGACAAGAGGGTCCGGTTCCTCAAAGGCTTCTTCAACAAGACTCTCCCCACAGCTCCAATAACAAAACTATCGGTGCTGAGGGCCGACGCAGATCTCTATGACTCCCAGATGGACGTTTTGAACAATCTCTATCCCGAACTCTCGGTCGGAGGCTACGTGATTATCGACGATTACCTCGAAATTGCAGGCTGCAGGCGCGCCATTGATGAATACAGAAAGACCCACAACATCACCGAAGAGATCAGGCCGATTGACACGGAAGGCATCTACTGGCAGAAACTGCGTTGAGCCGCGCGGCGCTGAGGGCAGCCTGCGGAAAAGCGCTTCCAGGCACTCCGTAGAATGATAGTCCCGACCGGTTTTTCCCTAGCGTGTAAAGACCCGCGCGACAAGGGTGGATCTTCCTCATCCACGTGTGCGGTGGAAGAGGCCTGAATGCCAAGACTGGCGTGCCGGCCCGCTGATTGTTAGGATTCTCACATTAGCGGCGTTCATTATGGCAGTCGGAACCTTTGGTGGGGGCGGCGCTGACCTCCGCGGTGGGCAATGATATTGTGGATCGAATTCGGCATGGTTATGGGGGCGTTGGCGCTGGCCTTTGCCTTCCCCTCCCTGGGATCGCGCTGGTTTGAGGTTGGCGAGCGCACATTAGGTAAGCTGGCCGAAAGGCCTCGATTGGCTGTCGCGGTGGTTGGCCTTACGGCGCTGACCGCGCGGGCGGCCTTGTTACCCGTCCTCCCCATCCCCACACCGGCAGTTCACGATGAGTTTAGCTACCTGTTGGCCGCAGACACATTTGCTCAGGGGCGGCTGACCAACCCCACACACCCGCTGTGGATCCATTTCGAAACCTTTCACGAGATCTGGCGCCCGACTTACGCATCCATGTACCCCCCGGCTCAAGGACTGATCCTGGCATTCGGGCAGGTCGTACTCGGCCACCCCTTCTGGGGCGTCTGGCTGAGCCTCGGTCTGATGTGCGCCTCTATCTGCTGGATGCTACAGGGCTGGCTCTCCCCCAAGTGGGCTCTGCTGGGCGGACTCCTGGCCGTCATCCGCCTCGCTACTTTCAGCTACTGGGCCAACAGCTACTGGGGGGGTGCGGTCGCGGCCACCGGAGGCGCCTTGGTGTTTGGGGCGTTGCCGCGCTTGAAGCAATCGCTCCGCACGCGGGATGCCCTATTGCTAGGGCTGGGCTTGGCCATCCTTGCCAACAGTCGCCCCTACGAGGGTTTGGTTTTCAGCCTGCCGGTCGGGGCGGCACTGATTGGTTGGATGTTAGGGAAGAACCGGCCGCCTTTCCGCGCCTCCGTCTGCCGCCTGGTGCTGCCCACGGGTCTGTTGCTCGGACTTGTGGCAATGCTAATGGGATACTATTTCTGGAGGGTCACTGGCAACCCCTGGCGCATGCCCCAGCAAGTCAACCGCGAAACCTACGCCGTTGCTCCTTACTTCCTGGCCCAAGATCTGCGGCATATCCCCACTTATCATCACTCCGTGATGAAGGATTTCTATCTGAGTTACGAACTTCCCGTTTGGGAGCAAACCCGCTCGCTGGGTAGCCTGCTGTGGCAGGAGTGTTCGAGGGCGGTCGAATTGTGGGCATTCTACTTGCAGCCCCTCTTCACACTTCCTCTGCTCATGGCCGTCGCCGTCCTGCCGTACGGTTTCTCCTGGCGGGAGATTAGCCCTGACACGCGTTTCCTGTTGGTGGCTACGGGTTTTGGCCTCGCCGGCTACTGCCTGGAAGTCTTTTTCAGTCCGCACTACATTGCGCCCGGAACTTGCCTGGTCTTCGCCCTCGTCTTAGGAGCGATGCGGAGCGTGCGGAGTTGTAGGTGGCGCCAAAAACCTGTGGGGCTCGCCATCACTCGGGCCATCCTCCCGATTGGTGGCACGCTCCTGGCACTCTGTGCCGTGTGGGGTCCATCGCTCCGGCCTCAAGAGCCTTGGCCTCCGACTTGGTGCATTCCAGGGCGCCCCACGTCGATGTTAGACCGCGCCAAGCTGCTTGCAAAGCTCCAAGGTGAGCCCGGGCCCCAGTTGGTCATTGTGAGATACTCGGCCGCGCACAACTTCCGCGCGGAGTGGGTGTACAACCGCGCCAATATTGACGGTGCCAAGGTAATCTGGGCGCGCGACATGGGCCGCGAACAGAACGTAGAACTACTGAGGTATTTTCAGCGCCGCCGGATCTGGCTGGTGGAGCCGGACTTGACGCCGCCCCGGCTATCTCCTTACCCCGCTGACTGAGGGTGCTAAACGAGGCTAGCTAACGACGGCAAAGGACCGCGGTTCTGATGCCGCTGACCGACTGGCGGGTCGTCGTTGGGTTTCTCGCGCAGCGGCAAGTACGGGCTGCGGCGCCGGCGCTCTCGGGAAATTCTGGCTGCAAAGAAGAGACGGGGAAACTTCCGAATGCTGAATCCGCAGGGACACAAGTTGGCGGATGGGTGCTACCAGGAGGTCAGTGGGGCCGCTTCAGAGGGCGAGGGCAAGTAGCATCCCAACACGCTATGATCTCCTGGGTCGAATTCGGCTTGGTTATGGCGGCCTTGGCGCTGGCATTCGCTTTCCCCTACCTGGGGTCGCGCTGGTTTGAGATTGGCGAACGCGTCATCGGTAAGCTGGCCGCACGGCCGCGCCTGAGCGTCGTAGTGGCGGGACTCACGGCATTGGCCGCGCGAGCGGCGTTGTTGCCGGTCCTCCCCATCCCCGATCCTGCGGTTCACGATGAGTTTAGCAACCTGTTGGCCGCTGACACGTTTGCTCACGGACGACTCGCCAACCCCACCCATCCCCTGTGGGTCCACTTCGAGACATTCCATGTACTCTGGCACCCGACTTACTCGTCCATGTACCCCCCGGCTCAGGGCCTGCTCCTAGCGTTCGGCCAAGTCGTACTCGGCCACCCCTTCTGGGGCGTCTGGCTTAGTCTCGGTCTGATGTGCGGAGCTCTCTGCTGGATGTTGCAGGGTTGGCTGCCTCCCAGATGGGCTCTGCTGGGAGGGGTGCTGGCCGCCATACGCCTCGCGACGTTCGGCTACTGGGCCAACAGCTATTTTGGAGGCGCGGTGGCGGCAACCGGGGGAGCATTGGTGTTTGGCGCATTTCCGCGGCTGAAGCGATCGCCGCGCGTGCCGGACGCCCTGCTGCTAGGCCTGGGCCTAGCCGTTCTCGCCAACAGCCGCCCCTACGAGGGCTTGGTATTCAGCCTGCCGATTGGGGTCGCACTACTGGCCTGGATGATGCGTGGAAAGGGTCGACCTTCTTTCACTACGTCAGTTGGCCGCATTGTTTTGCCTACCGGCCTACTGCTCGGCCTCGTGGCAATGCTGATGGGCTACTACTTTTGGAGGGTCACCGGCAGCCCATGGCGCATGCCCCAACAGGTCAACCGCGAAATCTATGCCGAGGCGCCGTATTTCCCCTGGCAGTCCCCCCGGCCTATTCCCACTTATCACCACGAGGTGTTGAAGGATTTTTATCTGAATGTCGAACTTCCGCAGTATGTAGCCAGCCGGACCCTGCGCGGCTTGATCCTGCGGGAAAGCGCGAAGGCAGTTCAAGTGTGGCTCTTTTACGTGCAACCCTTGTACACGCTGCCTCTGATCATGGCCTTAGTTCTCCTTCCCCGAGGTTTTTCCTGGCGCGAGATCAGTCCGGGCACGCGTTTCCTGCTGATGGCGTTGGGATTTGGCCTTGCTGGCTACGCCGCAGAAGTTTATTACAACCCTCACTACCCGTCGCCAGGCACTTGCCTCGTCTATGCGCTCGTTCTGGGAGCGATGCGATACCTGCGGAGCTGGAGGTGGCATGAAAAGCCCGTAGGGTTGGCGATTACCCGAGCTATCCCCTTGATCGCTTGTACGCTCCTGGTGTTTTGTGCTGCGACAGCTTCGAATCTGCGGCTTCGCCAAGCTTGGCCTGCGATTTGGAAGTATCCGGGATGGCAAATGCCGGACCGGGCCCTCATCTGCGCCCAGCTTCAGCGCGAACCGGGGGACCATTTGGTCATCGTAAGATACTCGCCCGCGCACAATTCCCGCCTGGAATGGGTATACAACGGCGCTGATATCGATGCCTCAAAAGTCGTTTGGGCACGCGACATGGGCCGCCAACAAAACGCAGAACTACTAACGTATTTTCATGGCCGCCGAATTTGGCTGGTCGAAGCAGATTCTACGCCGCCCTGTCTTTCCGCCTACCCCGCGGATTGAGTGTCCGGCAAGCAATGAGCCCGGATTTCTTGCCACATGGGAGCGTTCTGGGGTTGCAGGAAGTGCGGAGGTTTCGTCATTCGTTCAATCACCCGGTTCGCAGGTAATGAGTTGGGGGATTGTCGTTCGCTTCTGAGGCAACACTCGATCTCGAGCATACGCCCACATTCACTGAAATGATTAGGGCCCGTTTGCCGTAGTATAGGGCCCCCACTTAGCCGTAGCTTTATCGGGCTCCACCAGCCAGACCTGGCGGTCCTTGTAGTAGTCGATGAGTTCTTGATTGCGGGCGAAGCCCATGTCCATGGCCCAAACCACCTTGTCGCGGTCAATATCGGCGGAGTTGTACGTCCAGTTATACAGCAATTTGGACCGCGGCGCGAATCGTACGAACACCAGTTGCTTTTGGGGCAGAGCTTGCAACTGGGTCAACATCCTGTCGCGGTCTGTGTTGACCACCGTCGCGTTGTACCACGTGGGCGGCCAATCCGGGCTGATGTACAAGCGCCGCACACCCATGCCCCAACGCACGATCAAGAGCACGGCTAGACCGAGCGGCAGAGCGCGGATCAAAAATCGTCCGGCCGGCCTGCCGTGCCACTGCCATTGCCGCGTGCGCCGCAGCGCCACCAGCAGCAGAGCCAGGATGACGCCTGTAAGCGGCGCGGCGTAGTGGGGGAAGAAAAATACTTCAACGGCCAGTCCGCAAAGAAATGTACCAGCCACCGCCAACAGGTAACGCGTTCGACCGGAAAGCGTGCGCCACGGGAAATTAATGGGCAAGGTAGCTACGACCATAGCGAAGGGGAGCGTGAGGAAGGGTCCAAGGAAGAAGAGCCAGAGGTGAACGAATTTGACTGCGATGACCTCTGCCATCCCCAGGGGCTGGCGTGTTAGTTTGTACGTACGCAGCTCATTGTGCATATAAAAATCGCGCATTGCCGGGTGGCGATAAGCGGGCTCAGGCCGGGGCGACTGCCACATGAAGTAGGGGGCAACCGCGTAAGTGCTGCGGTCCACTTGGTAGGGCATGCGGAACGGGCTACCGGTGACACGCCAAAAGTAGTAGCACATAGCGAGTGCCCCCAGGACCAGCACGAAGCTAATGGGCCCCACAACACGTCCCGCCAACACGCGCAGGGGAGGGCGCGGCCCGCGCACGCTCCACACCATCAACGCCGCTGCGACCGGCAAGCAGAAGATCATGCCCTCGTATGGTCGGCTGTTGGCGAGAACGGCTACGCCCAAACCCACCAGCAAGGCATCGCACACCCGTTGCGACCTTTTGATGCGCGGGAGCGCGCCCAAAACCAAGGCGCCGCCGGTGGCCGCCACAGCCCCACCCCAGTAGCTGCTTGCCCAATAGCTAAAGATGCCGAAGTGCAAGACTGCCAATAGCCCGCCCAGCAGCGCCCAAGGAGGAGAAAACCACCCTTGCAACATCCAGCAGAGGGCAGCGCACATGATGGCTACACTCAACCACACCCCCACAAACGGGTGGCCCGTTGTCACCTGACCGAGGGCCAGCATCAAGCCCTGAGCCGGAGGGTACATGGACGCGTAGGTCGGTTGCTGGATCACGTGAAATGTTTCGAAGTGAATCCACATAGGGTGAGGAGGATTGGCCAAGCGACCGTGCGCGAAAGTGTCCGCCGCAAGAAGAAAACTGAACTCATCATTCACGAAAGGGCGGGGTTCAGGGAGAGACGGCAGCGCCGCCGCGCGCGCGGCCAGTGCCATTAGAGCCACCACGACAACGGAAAACCTCTGCCGATGGGCCAGCGCCATGAAGCGGCGCTCGACCGAATCAAACCAGCTCGCGCCCCAGCGCGGACATGTAAATGCCATGGCGACCAAAAGCAAAGCAAGCGCGGCTTCAATCCACATGATCATAGGCGTAAATCGCAACACAAACAGCGTGAGAGCGGTATCCAAGCCTAGGAGCGAATGGGTAGTGGTGTCATTTGCTGTGGCACGGCCATCTTGGCCGTGACCGTTCACGGGCGGGACGCCCGTGCCACTTTCAAATGACACCACTACCGGCGAATGGTTACTGTTGCCGCCCACCGGCCTCCGCTACCGGCCGGGAACGAAGGCCGGAGCCCCGACTTCGGAAGACGAAGCACACCCCGCCATCGCTGCGCCGGCCAGCAGGAGGGGGACTGGCGCAAGAAGATACATCGGCGGAGAATCAAACCTCAGAAGGCACACAGGAATCACATACAGTGCGGCGATGATAGCGGTGCGCGCGTGAACCCAGCATGATCCCTCCGCGTACCGCGCGGAACCGGTGGTCAGCAGCACCGCCAGCAATGCCGGGCTCAGGTCATGAATCAAGACGTAGTATGCCGTAACTTGCGAGACCATCAGCGCCGCGGCGAACATCAGGTCAAACGATCGCCCCTCCCCGGGGTCTTCGCGCCGCCATCGCCAAGCCACGTACCCGATCAGAAGCACTGAAGCCAGCGCAACCACGCCGTTTATGGCAGATCCAGAAAGCGCCGGCCCTAAAATAGCGTGGAGGAATCCCCGCAAGTTAGGCATCAAAGAAACATGAATACCATACAGGGAATAGTTTGGGCGCCTTATCGTATCGAGGAGCAAGTTCACATAACCCATAATTCCCGCTCGTCCCACGGCGATGAGCGACACGACTCCCAGAATGATCGCTGTCCAGGCAAACCCGGCGGCGAGCCTCCACTTGCCCTTCAGCAAGAGAATCAAAACCAAAGGCAGCACGATGGGAAATTTGAATAATCCCAGTCCAAGAAAGACACCCGCCCGGCCGTCGTTGCGACGCTTCATACCGACAAAGGCTAACGACAGTAAAACCAAGAGCAGAATCGACGTCTGTCCCTGCATCAGCGCGGCCCATACCGGAAAGAAGGCGAAACATAGCAGGAGATATTGCAGTGGGTTGCGGGGAATTAGCACGAACGGACGCAGGAGGTAAACAAAGAAGACCCATAGCAGGATATTGAGAGTCCCCCAGGTCGTGTAGGCAACCGCGTAAGGCATGAGGGCGAGCGGAGCGAACAGACAGGCCTCAAAGGGAGGGTGCAGGAAAACAAACAAGCCTCCCCAATGATAGAGTCCCTCCTCTACCTGGGCTTGCGTCTGGAGGTCGTACAGCTTGGCTCCCTGCCCCTGGGCCACGATTCGAGCAGCAGCGTAAACATTGGTGAAGTCGTGGGTGAGCGTATGAAGCACGAGCGCATTTACGAGCACCAAACCGAAGAGTATCGCCGCGGAAATTCCCACGGCGATCTGCATCTGCCGCTCAGGCGGGATTTCTGTTGCTTGCACCCGTCACCTCAACTACGGAATCGTATCCGCCGGCGCAGACCTTTACGCCGCCGGTCTGGAAGCTTAGATGGTCCCTCGCAGGACCGTTCACTTGCCGGTCCAAGCCAATCCCGAACTACGAACAAGTAGCACGGACGCCTTGTCGCTATATACTTTCTTCCATTCCGGCAAGGCCTGCAAAAAGGTTGCGAGCCCGGCACCCGATGGAATCAGGCAGGATCGCAAGTGATATTTTTCGAGCAGCGAGGGCGCTTCCGGATCGAGTTGGGTGATGCGGAGATAATCCGTCCAGACGCCCGCGGGGATATAGGTTTCAAGACGGCCGTCGATGAAGAGGCGGTGGCTCGGGCCGCGCGCGTAGAGCAAATAGCCGCCGAACACCAATTCGTTAAACATTGGCTCCGGCTGCGGATGCTGTTGCAGGTACTCGACAGCTCCGGTCGGGAAGCTGCCGGCCACATCTGCGTCAAGTTCGGGCGTTGTGGGGACGGACTTGGCGATGCCCAGAGCGATCGCGGCAATCAGGAGAAAATTAAGGACGGGCCGGTCGGTGGCCGGCTCATAGTTGGGAACCCACCGTCCGAGCATATCGGCCAGCAGCGGTGCAAAAACTATCGCGAACAAGGGAAGGGCGCGGGTGTGGAGAGCGGTCATCACTACCGCAAACAGAAAGAGCGCCAATTCCTCGATCTTGATCGCGGGCCGCAAAGTCACCGTTGCAACGATGAAAAGCACCACGAAGGCAAGGAATAGTTCGCCATGCCAGATGTTCAGCGGAATTGGCTGCCAACTCTTCAGGTCGGGAGTTATTCCTTGTTGCATAACAATCATCTGCGCGGGGTTGGCCAGCAGGCGCGAACCGTAAGGGGTGACGCACGCGGCCAGCAGGGACGCAAGCGCAACCGCCAAGAACTGGACTCGTTCCGCCACCGGCCAGCGGTCGGCGACCAGGCCTCCGCTGCGAAAACTAACCAGCCCGGAGAGCCAATAGATACCCAAGATGAAAAAACCGAGGGAAAAGGTACCGTGGGTATTTACCCAAAGCAGAAAAACGAGTGGCAGACACCACAGTGCCCATTTTCGGCCCTGGCGGAAATGCTCCAGGCAAATCAGCGTGATTAACAGGAAGACATAACCCAAAAGCTGGGGGTGCAGAGTGAACCAGACGCCGAGCAACGGTAGAACCAACAACGTGGCCATGAACGCTGACTTGGAATTACGGCAGCGGAGATACGCGTAATAGTAAGTCAGCAGCACAATCGTGCCGGTCAGCGCGAAAAGCAGCAGCATCAACCCCAAAAGCCCCCCACCTCGCGCCGCACGCGCCAGGATTACCTCGGCGAGCCATTCATGGGCCACCCAATGGGTGCCGCGCGCGGTGAACGAGTAAGCTTCGGCGATTGGCCAGGAATGGGTGTCGAGAATCTTCTGGCCCACCACCAGATGCCACCAAGTGTCGGGGTCCACGTTAAACGTCCGCGCCACCATGAGCGCCGCAAAAACCAGGAAACCACCTTGCAACACCGGGAAGGAAGAAACTCTTCGGAGTAGCGCACGGCGATCCACCCTGGCGATCGAGGACGGGTTGGGAGTTACCTCAAGGGTGGCCATGACTCTCGCTTTGCTGTGCTTTGGCCGTCTTGTCCCGGCGCACAAACAGCACGCTCACATTATCGCGGTACACGGTTTCCCACTCCGGCGAGTTCGCGAGCAAGGTCCGCAGTACTTCATTATGTTCGAGCAGACAAGAGCGGATGCCGTAAGCGTCCAGCAGGAAGGGAGCCGCGATTCCCAGCCGGGCAATGGTGAGGTAATCGCTAAACGCTCCCGAGTGTTCGTAGAGGTCGCCCCGTCCGTCGATAAACACCTTGTTCGCATCCGCCATTTGCCAGATCAAATACCCGCCGTATAAGTAGCTGTTGAACATGGGCTGGGGAACCGGATGCTGCCGCATGTAGGCCACCGCTCGCACCGGCCAATCCTTTTCCATGATCTTCTCGAGATCCCTCCGCGAGGGGAAATAGCCAATGACGCCGGCGACGACGAGAGTCATCAGGGTAGCGTTCAGCACATATTTATCGTTGGAAGCATCGTAGGGCGGAATCCAGCGGGCCGCCACCACGGCCAGGAACGTCGCGCAGAAGGGCACGAAGATCAGCACCAGGCGCAGGTGGATGCAAGCGCCCGCGACCCCGACGATGAACAATACGAACTCCTCCAGCCGCCAGGTGGGCGCCACGGCGACCTGCGCCAGCAAAAAACCGAGGATCAAGGCCAGGAAGAGCTTCCCAAAGATGTCGCCAAAAGTCATGGGCTGCCACTCCTGGATATTGGCCACGTTGACGGGTTGGGAGAAGGCCATATTCAGGGGGTAAAGGGCTACTTCGCTTCCGTAAGGCGTAATCGTAAGGGCAATCAGACTCAGGAGGGCGATCAGCTCCAGGCGGATCCGCTCAGCGGGGGTCCACACCTTGGACAAAAGTCCCCCCGAGTGAATGTCCATCAGACCACTGGCCCAGTAAACTCCCAAGGCAAAAAAACCCAGGGCGAAACTGCCGTGCGTGTTGACCCAAACCAGAAATATTGGCGGAAGCAGCCACAGCCCTCCGCTGTGGCCCCGGCGAAAGCGCTCGAGAAGTATGAGGGTCATCACCAAAAATACATATCCCACCATCTGAGGCCGCAAGCTACAGGAAGGGTAGACCATCGGCATCATCACGGCGCAGGTTACGAAGGCCGCTTTCGAATTCCCGCAGCGCTGAGTGGTCAAAACGTAGAGAGCCCACAGGATGGCAACGGCAAGAATGTAGTTGAGCGCCCACAATCCCCGGAGCCCCCCCGCGTGCTCGACCACCGCAAGCAGCACATCGCCAAGCCACTCATAGGCAATCCAAGGAGTGCCGTGAGCGGTAAAAGAGTACGGGTCCACGGTGGGCCAGCGATGGGTGGAAAGAATCGTAGCGCCCACTTTGATGTGCCACCAAACGTCAGGATCCACCCAGAACTTGAGCAGGGGCACGAACATACCCCCCGCCAGCAAAGCCGCCAGGGCCGCGGGGAAAGAAACCATTTTCTTCCACGAGAACGGAGAGGTAATGGGTTCCAAACTGGATGATACAGCCAACGTGTCAGAATTCACATTCAGGCTCCCGAAGCGGCAGCGGTACAGCTTGATGTTGTAGGGGCCCGTCAACTCCCGAACCGCCTGGCGACTTAAACCCGCGTCTGCATCAAACTGTACCACCATTCCCGAAGTCAATCTCCCCAAGCGCACCGGCGCACGTTCAAAAGACGTTTCATTCTAGCCCGTGGCCCCAGGGGTTGGAAGCGGCAATAAGAAAGCCCGGCCGACCTGCGCTTACTTCCCGCTTGTTGCGACCAGCTTCTGGAAATTGGGAAGAACGGCGAAGGGTGCGGTAACGCTCGCCACGGTTTCGCCGAGTTGGCGGATATTTTCCGGCTGCAGATGCCCCAGCAGCACACCGGCTTTAGCCAGGTAATCGATGCGCCCCGGATTGAGGCCCATCACACGCGCGCAGGTCGCATCAACGGCCACCGGGTCGTCGCCCAAAATGAGCACTCCGCTCGCTTTGGGAGACCCCTGGATCG
>JBKQVI010000297.1:0-23660 GCA_052139985.1 Terriglobia bacterium | reverse complement strand
TGATTCGCGCCATGAGGTTAAGGCAACGCCCACGGGTTGCCTTTTCGAGTCTCAGGGTAGTGCGGGAAAGGCCACGTCCGCGCCACCCACTTGTTGAATGAACCAAGCCATCAACCGGCAATCACCTCATTGCTATCCTGGCGCTTTCGATGGGAAGGATGGGCAAGAGGGCCAGCGCCAGCTCGTCAAGCCCGCGACCGGAGCGCAGCGCGATTCTATAAGTGCCGTTGGTTTCCGTAACCTGCGCCACGTGTTCGAGGGCGGTTCTGTTCACCTGATCCATCAAATTCCGACATAGCCACATCTGCGGCATCAGCATGCGCAGTACATTGCTGCACCATTGTGCAGACATCATTTTGCGGTGCAAGCCACCGCCTTCAACGGCGCCTCTAAACCAGTTGAAAACGCTCATATTCTCATAGAGGGTAAATCGACCGCTTGCCGCCTGGTCGAACAGGGGTACCCACGTGCACTGACCATTCCAAGCCTGCAAGGGAGCGTTTTCAGCGGCAAACCTGTCGATCTGCTGCGCCATGTCGCCCGCCGAAGTCTTTAGATATTCGTAGCAATCGGCATGGTTGGTAATCCATTTGAAGACATGCAAGGTGTTGCGGTAGGCTTCTTCGGCAAACGGGCGGCCGCGCATGACTGTCGGCGTTTTGGCCATTTGCTTGGCATATTCTTTTCCGGGCGTCAAGTGATTCAGAAACTGGCCATTATGGAATTTAAAGCCTCGCATGGCGCCCTTCGAAAAAACCGGTCCCTCGGGTCCGGAGAGGCGAACCGTTGCCGTTCCGCCATTGAAGCCCGCGCCTTGACTCAAAAACATCCATCTCACATTTGTGGGTTTGCCAACAGGAATGGGCCAACTGGCGGGATAGACGAGAAACATTCGGGTATCATCGGGGTCGAACGCATTGGCCAGGCGGATCTCCCCCACTGGAATGTCGGGCACCGCCATCGGCTTTCTATTGAAATAAAGCTGGGCGGTTATCTCCTCCCCTCCGCCTATCAAATCTTCATAATTGATCTGCGGCTGACCGTGGGATAGACCGATCAGGTCCGATAATCTGGCGATGACGTGGTCGGCAAAGACGGTTTGCGCTGTAGACGCCCGCGCGATCTGGTCAGCCGTTATCGTTCGCCGGAAGAGCGTGCTCCATTTCGCGGCGCGCGATTTATCGCTCAATCGCTTGCCAGGGCCCGCATAGCTTTCTGCGTCCGTCATCAGCAGATCGACCTGCCGGCCGCTCGCGAAAACAATAAACTCATAGGTATCGCTGTCGTAGAGGCTGGTGAATACCGCCACCGTTTTCAATGCCTTAGAGACTGCCAGCGCAAGATCCTTCAACTCGCCGTTGTCCAGCTTGGCGTTGTCGCTGTCATAGACGGAGACGTAGGATTGTCCGGCACCCGCCCGCAAGATGACGTGCTTGCTGCCTTCGGGCGGCGCCTTCTTCACCCGCTCATAGCCGATCTTGCCGTAGGCGCGGATGATGGCTTGGGTGACACGGTCAAGATTGCCTCTGCATCCGATGTGGACGCTGGCGCAGGTATTTCCCATTAGTGCGGTCCTTGTAAGAGCAGCGTTCAGGAGGTTCTGGCGAGCCCATCGATCATACACGGCCTTGACGCGGAGAGGTAGTCGCAGTCTGCCTTCATCGGCGGCCGTCGGAGTTCTGTGTCATCGGGCATATAGCCTCTAATGGTCAGAGGTGAGATCCGTATCTCCAGCTTCAACAGCAGTTCAGCGGCAATCCGCTCCTGAACCCAGGTCGGGTTGTCGTCCGCCATCGTCACAATCAGTTTCTGGAGCGCGGCAGGAAGGCACGGCCGCAGTCGGGGCTGCGATTTCCGCTTTCAAAAGAGCCGAAAGCCTTGCCGATGCCAGCCGTTGAAGGTGTCGGGCTTAACGACGGCCAGTGCCTCTCGCCACACAAACGGCTTGGAAAGCCGCACCAGAATCAACTTGGTAGCAGCCTTCGCTCAACAAGGTTTGACCTTGCGCTCCAGATAGAGAGCCAATTGCTTGCGCAGGAAAAGGTTCGCGGCGGCCAGAGCACGCCGGGGCCGACGGCCAAGTCGGATGAACCTCAAGCCATCCAGCCATAGATCACCTAGGGTCAACAGTAGATGGTAAACATGATCGAATTTCGGCATCCACGACAGGATCGCAGACGTTGGGCCCATACCGTAAGCCAAGACCTCCACCCGAGCAGCCCTCTGCCTTTCAGCGAGGGCCTTATTCACTTACAAAGTTGTTCCGCAGCGACTTTCTGCGGCTGTTTTGGAGATGGTGGGAACGGATTGGGAACTCTTTCCACGTCCAGCGATTCCGGAGCAAAATTGATAGATGTTTGGGGCGAACGAAACCCTGCCGCCCGTAATTGAACCCCCGCCCGAGAAAACTAGAGGGCCTGCCGGCCTGATCATCCTGATACTAGCTGGATGCGTCTGCCTCGAGGTTCCGGAGTACCTGCTCTGGAATCGCACGCGGCGCTTGGAGGATAAGCTATCGACACTCAGCGGCCAAGAGTAGGAATTGCGTCGCGCCGTGACGCTGGCGCGGGCGCAGTCTGATGCCGCCGTCGCACAGGCCTCCCAGGCGCAGGGAAGTGCTGCACGCACGGCGCAGCAACGGGACCAAGCGCTGCAGGCGCGAGCCCGATCCGAGGAAGTAGCCGTGCAGGCTCAGCACCAGGCATCCCTCGCCGCTCAGCAGGCCAGCCAGTCCCAGAAGGAGGCGGAAGCCCTGCGCTCCGAGCGCCAGGCGGAACTCGATCGATTGCAGAGCGTACTTTCCCAGATCGCCAGCACACGCAAGACCGCATCGGGGCTGATCGTCGCGTTGGACAATAACGCGATCCGCTTCGATTTCGATAAGTCGACGATTCGGCCCGGCAACCGCGAAGTGCTGAACCGCATGGCGGGAGTGCTCATGACACTTCAGGGATATCAGATCTACGTGTACGGCTGCACGGACAACATCGGTACGGAGGGATACAACCAGAAGCTGTCAGAAAGGCGCGCGGCCGCAGTGCGTGATTACCTGGTTCAATCGGGTGTGGACCCCAAAATCATCGCCACCAAGGGGTACGGCCAATCCGATCCGCTCGAAAACGGCGAGAGCGCCCAAGCTCGTGCCAAGAATCGCCGCGTGGAAATCAGCATTGTTGACTCCGTGCTGCGCATGGAAGGCGTGGTTCCCCCTACTGCTGCCGCCAGCCCCCAGTGAAGAACCAAACAGATCGGGCAGACGCGCAAAGGCGCAGAAGTGTGCCTGGACAGTCGACTCTGTGAGCAGCTATAAACCGAAACCCACCTATACTGTGATCTCTGGAACAAACCTGCCTTCCTACCTCGGCGTCACATTCTCGGAAGAGGACCCGACTAGGCATCTGCGAGGTCACCCAATGATTCAGTAGTCGCCAGGCTTGTGTGGCCCTGTCGTTGGACAAACGGCTTCAGGGTACGAGCAAACTCGGACAAACAGCGGGTTCGCCAACTATCGGTAAACTCTTGACCACAAGGCAGGAGGAAGGTGAACCGCGGTGCGGAGGCGTCGATGCTTGCGGATCGGAGCCTGCGATCCTTCCGCTCGTCCATGTTACACTGCTCCGGGACAGGTATGGTTTTCACGAAGCGTCTCCGGGAGGGTGTACGGCGCGGCGTCATTACCTGCAGCGTCCGCATCTGGAAGGGCCCCCACGTCAAGGTGCGCGGGCGTTACGGGATGGAGGAGGGTGAAGTCGAGATTGATTCGATTGAGCAGATCGCCATTCAAGACATCACTCATCAGCTTGCAATTGAATCAGGTTTCCTGGGCGGGATCGACCTTCTCAAGGTGGCGAAGCATGGCCCCGGCGACAACGTTTATCTGATCCGTTTTCACTACGTCCCTCCCCGCTCCCGAAAGCCTGTGCCGCGGTAGCCCAGTTTTAATGAACGGGATTCGCGATAGCACCCGATCAACGGCGAAGGGCAGAGGTTCAGCGAGATTCTTATCGGCAACGGTCGAGGAGGCCGTCGCCGATGCCCAAATCAAAACGGAAGAAGCAACCGCCGAGGCGGGTTCTGGCATTGCCCGATCTGGAACAGTCGAAGTCGGCTGTTCTAAACACCCTCACATCCAAAAGTGGACAGCGCACCTATGAACATGCCATCGACGAGTTCGTCGACTGGTATTGCTCCGAGCTGCGGCTTGCCCTCAACCGCACTGTCGTACTCCGTTACCGGATCCATCTGGAACAGAAGCTGTACGCTCCGTCGACAATCAATCTGCGTCTCGCTGCAGTGCGGCGCGTTGCCAATGAGGCCGCCGATTCGGGTCTCCTAAGCCCAGAGCTGGCCGCGGGCATACGCCGAGTCAAAGGCGTTCGGCGGATCGGTGTCCGGGTTGGAAACTGGCTTAGCGCTGAACAGAGTAAGCGGTTACTACAGAGTTCGATCCGTGATAACCTCCGTGGGAAGCGGAATTACGCGATGCTGGCGATTCTTGTCGGATGTGGTCTCCGTCGCGGCGAGCTGTTAAGTTTGCGTCTGAACTCGATTCAACTCCGAGAGGAGCACTGGGTCATTGCGGACTTGATCGGTAAGGGCGGTCACATCCGTACGGTGCCGGTGCCGGAGTGGGTGAAAACAGCCGTCGATGCCTGGACGGAGGCTAGCGAAGTCACAGAGGGACGGGTCTTTCGGGCCATCAACAAGGCCGGCAAAATCTGGGGAGACGGAATGACAGCGAAAGTGCTTTGGGAGATCGTTAAAAATGCGGCATCTCAAGCAGGGATGGAAAAGCTCGCCCCCCACGACCTGAGGCGCACCTGCGCCAGGCTCTGCCATCTGGCGGGCGGCGAACTGGATCAGATCCAATTCTTGCTAGGGCACGTTTCGATTCAGACCACTGAAAGATACCTGCGTTGCATACAGAGGCTTGAAAGCGCCGTCAACGACAAGATGGGAATTGAACCCGAGGGGGTTTGCTGATCTCACGAGGGCTGCTGGCAACAAGGGGCCGGATAGGTCGCCCCTTGGCGACAAGGGAGGATCTATTTCCCAGAACCCCGTTCAATGAACCCCTGACGCGAAGAAAATCGTCCAAAAGGATTGAACGGCTAGCGGTCCGGGAGGTTCTCGACGACCCAAGTGCTGCTGTCCTCTGACACATCTCCAAAGGCGAGGTACCGTCCGTTGGGAGATGGCACAGGCCCCTCAAGGTAGTAGCGCCCGCTATACAGCTCCTGAGTTTTGCCACCGAGCGAGACGTGCAACAAAGGAGGGTTCTTTGAAGCCCAGCCGGTTGCGAAGAGCGCCTTTCCATCGACCGCTGGGCCATGGATGTAAGCTTGATCCATTTGCCTGCCGATATTTCGCGTCCCGGCTGCCCGGACAGCGACAGAAGCCGGATGCGACCGTTGGCTGAAGGCGCGCCAGCAGGAACTCCTGTCTACAGCGGCGCCGCTGGCCAAGATATCTCTTAGCGGACTCATCGACGTCAAAGCCGGCTAGCAGGCGCACTTAAGGGCACGGAAACTCAAACGCAACTCAATCCGTTCCCGAACCAAATAACTGAGAATCCTTATCCGGAAGGCCAAGGGCTTCGGCTGGATGGAGATCTCGCCAGCGATCGAGAGTGCTTGGCGGCCAGTGTTCGCCAGATTCATGCGTCCCAGGCCATCGTGCGTTACGCTCTTCGGAAGGGCAAGCAGGGCTTACTCCCGAAACTCAACTCTGAGGTGCTTGCCGGTGTATTGGATCTCCTTGTCGGCAGTCACCGGCGGCTGCTCGCCGACTCCGTGATTCCGATCCACCAGCACGATGCGGAATGTGATCTCCCTTTCCATGCCCGGATAACTTCCCTCTTCGGGCTCGATCGTAAGTGTCTGGTTCGCGTCACTCCAGAGAATCGGGATCGATGCGTAGGCGCCCTTCTCATATGCGTAAGTGTCGCCCTCGTCCTGGTAGAGGTCAAAACTGCCGTCAGCACCGCGATAGATACGTAGTTCGATAGGTGTATCGGGCTTCTGGTTTGCGTACTCAATTTCGGGTCCCATCGGCAGAATGGCGCCAGCACGGACGTACAGCGGAATGCGATCGAGTGGCGCGGGCGCTTCCACACGCTGGTCCCCCTTGAGCTTTTCACCCGTCCAAAAATCATACCAAGCAGGCGCCGGGGGCAGATAGAGCCAGCGGCTGGTGGCCCCGGCGAGCGTGACGGGATTCACCAGAATTGATGGACCGAACATAAACTGATCGCCGAGGTTGCGGACGTTCTCGTTGGTGCGCCAGTCCATGATGAGTGGCCGCTGGATCGTGTAGTCTTCATGGGTCACGCGCCAGGCCAGAGAGTAGATGTACGGCATCAATCGGTATCGCAGCTTGTCGGCGTTGATCAGGATGGGTGTCACGGCGCCGTAGGAAAATACTTCGTTGGTGTCGGTGGCGCGGTGCCCGTGCGTGCGGAAGATAGGACAGAAGGCTCCGTATTCATACCAGCGGGCATAAAGTTCCTGAAATGCCGGATTATTCGTGTCGTTTTCGTAGGCTGGGATATAACCACCAATGTCCGTGGTCCAGTAGGGAATCCCCGACACCGCAAAATTCAGCCCGGCGGGTATTTGGCGCGTGAAGGCCAGGAAGGTACTGGAGATGTCGCCCGACCAGGTAATGGCCGAGTTGCGCTGCTGGCCCGCAAATGCCGATCGCGTAAGAATAAACACTCGCTTCTGGTCAGTGGTCTGCCGCCAGTGATCGTAGACGTTGCCCGTGTGCATGAGCGGGAAGATATTGGTATAACGCGCGCCACTCCCAATGAAGAGGTGCTTGTCATAGAGCGTCGTATCGCTCTCGCCGCCCCAAGTTTCCGGCTCGGAACTGTCAAGCCAGAAGCCATCCCAGCCTTCCTGAAAGATTTTGCCGACCAGAAGTTGCCAGTAGAGTTCGCGCGCGTCGGGGTTGGTTGGGTCATAATCCGGCGTGCCCTGAATCAGCAAGTCCCTTCGCTTCATCTCCTGAAAGGTGTTGGATCTCGGGTCGAGCATCGCCCACACCGAGATCATCGCGTGGAAGCGTTCGTCGTGCAGTTGCTTGAGAGCTCCGGGGACGTCGGGAGCGGGCTGCAGGTAGTCCTGGTTGAACTCGGGATCACCCTGAAACTTCCACCAATACCAGTCTTGAACGATGAGATCGAGGGGAACATGCTTGGAGCGGTACTCGCCTCCAATCTCGAGAAGTTGCTGCGCCGACTTGTAGCGATCCTTCGATTGAACAAAACCGTAAGCCCACTTCCCCAGGAGCGGTGCGTGTCCCGTGAGCTCGCGGTAGTGGTGGAGAATCTGGTCGATCTCGGGGCCGTAGAAGAAGTAGTAGTCGAGAGCGTCGGCGGCGTCAGTCGACAGCTTGAGTTCCCGGGGAAAGCGGTTGTCAAACCATGAGCGGGAAGCCGTATTCCAGAAGATGCCGTATCCGTTCGTCGAGACCAGCAGCGGCACAGCGACGTCGGTGTTCGCCTGACCCAGTTCCACCACCGAGCCGCGGTAATTGAACGCGCCGCTCTGGTGCTGGCCAAGGCCGTAGAACCCTTCCCGAAGTTCCGGCAAGAAGCGGTCACTGACAGCGTATACCCTTTCGCCGCTAATCTCCTCCGGGATGTAGCGGCGGGGTTGAATCGGGTTTTCGCTGACCAGTGTCTGGCCAGCGGCATCCTGGAAAATCAACCGACTGTTCTCGAGCGAGATTCTGACCTTAATCGCCTGAGCGCTGACGGTGACTTCCTTTTCGGAACGCTGAAAATCAAAGTGGTCAGGCTGGCAGCCGTTCACAATCCAGGGGGATGCCGGGGACGAGGCTTGGGGGTTACCGGGTCCCGCAACAACGTGAATCACGCTCGGTCCGCAAACGGTGAGACGCAGCATCTCGCTTCCGTTATGAACGACGACACCGTTCTGGCCCTGCTCAGCGGTGATGGTCGGAGTGTCGACAGCAGAGCCAACGGCAGAGAAAGACACGCCGAACAACAGAAGTGCATAGAAAAAGGGGAGAGTCTTTTGGAGTATCATGTGTGGGCTCCTCGAAAAACTGTTGCAACTGACAAGTCAGCAGATCACAAAATGGCAATTGTCATGCCAGAAAAGAACTGACTAACGGACGAACCGTACTATTATAGGTTTGGCAACTCGCTCCGGGAAATGCTTTCCTCGCGCGCGGGATCATACCCAGTGCCCGCGATCCGCTATCCGTCCGAGATCGTCCGTCGGACTGCTCCAACCAATTTGGGCGAGAGTAATATAAAGCAACCACAACACGTGCAACCGTAATTCCGATTGTGGCGCAGATTGACCATCACTAACCTCAGATTGGGCATTGACAGACTTCTCAAGTATCCATAGGATATTGGCGAAGATCACTTATAGAAGCAAGAAGTGCAGGAGGTGTGGGCAAAGCCTTTCTTCAGATTAGAGGGCATGTGATTCTGGGGTCCTCGTTTCTTGATGAGCTCTCTTAGCTAGGCTGTGGCGGAAGTATTATTTCCCGCCTTTTCCAGAAGTGTTGCGCCGGGTCGGGTCCAAAAGGAGGAATTCCTATGAAAGAATTGGGCCCCCGAAAGCGGCAACATGCATATGTGCGTGCATGTTTGCCGATTGCGTGTGTTCTCTTCTTGGCCTTACACGGTCTTCCCCACCTGAAAGCTCAGGCACAGGCGGTTAGCGCCTCGCTGAGCGGCACAGTCTACGACAACACTGGTGCTATTGTCCCGAAGGCAACGGTCACCCTCTCCAACGCCGCGCGAGGGTTCACAAGAACATTCGAAACCGGCGCGGATGGGCGGTACGCGTTCCTTTCCATCCCTGCCGGGATGTACTCCCTGACGGCACAACTTACAGGATTCAAGACCTATGAGCAGAATGGGATTGCTCTCGACTTGGGCCAATCGGCCACTCAGGATGTGACCCTGGAACTCGGAGCCGTAACCCAAGAGGTCACGGTGAGTGCCTCGGCTCAGATTCTTAATACTACCAATGCCAACGTGGAATCAACGGTTACCAACCAGGAGACGGTGGAACTGCCATTGAACCTCCGCAATGTCTACGGACTGGTATCCTTGAATTCCAGCGTCAACAACAGCCAACAGAACCAGGCCTTGAATCCTCCCGGCTCGCAAGGAGTTGCCGACCAGGACATCGCCTTCTTCAATTTTGGCGGCGGACGATTTGGAACCACGGCATTCTTGTTGGATGGAGCTTGGGATGCCGCCGGCGACTGGGAGGGCATTGAATATGTTCCGGGCGTTGATGAGACTCAGGAATTCAAGATCCAAACCAACGCCTTCACCGCGCAATACGGCTGGAGCATGGGGAACGTGGTCAACGCCGTGACCAAGTCAGGCACTAGCGGCCTTCACGGTGACGCCTACGAGTTCAATCGCAACAATGCCTGGGACGCGAACGACTGGTTCAATAACGCCGCCGGCATTCCGGAAACTCGGTTTGCGCGTAACCAGTTCGGCTTCACCATCGGTGGCCCCCTATTTATTCCCAAGCTTTATGAACGTAAGGACAAAGTGTTTTTCTTCGGTGATTACGAGGGGCTGCGCGAGGCCACGCCGCTTACTTTGACCACCACGGTTCCCACCTCTGCGATGCGCTCCGGCGATTTCTCCGGCCTGCTGGGGGCGCAAATTGGCACGGATTACCTGGGACGGCCGGTGCTGTCTGGCCAGCTTTACAATCCCCTCACAACCCGATCGGTCACGGCGGGGGTAACTGACCCGACGACCGGCCTGGTGGCGACGCAGAGTGGAATTATCCGTGACCCGATTCCCGGCAATATCGTTTCAGGGATGATCAACCCGGTCGCCAACAACCTTTTGCAGTACTGGCCGGCACCCACTGGATCCGGCATCGTTAACAACTTCACCTCTTCCCAGGGAGCCCCCACGGAGCAGAACTCCTACACTGGGAAAATCGACGTCAACATCAGTGACAAATCGCGGCTTTTTGCGCGATGGTCGCAGAAATGGGAGTTTAAGCAGCTCGCTTCTCCCGCTTACGGAGTCAATGATGTCGGGGGGCCGGAAACCAAAGCTCCCGACAACCGGTGGGACACGGGATTCGGTTACACCCACGTGTTCAGCCCGACTTTTGTTATGAACGTCACGTTGGGGTGGAACCGATGGGACGAAGGCCGCGTCCCGCAAGGCGTGCCTTTTCAGGTTTCCAGTTTGGGCTTACCCACCTACTTGGATTCCTTCGGGGGCCCGCCCGCGTTTCCCTCCATCACCATCACCGGACAGGGTTCGCTTGGGTCGGGAGTTCTGAATTACAGTCCCCGCGAGGCCAAAACCGTTGCAGTGGATTTCAACAAAATCCAAGGAGCGCACACCTTTCAGATGGGGTTCATGGGAGTTGACTTCGTGCAGGAGGACTACAATTCCAGCCAGGCCAGTTTCAACTTCCCTCTCAGCATGACGCAAGGACCCGATCCGACCGTGGCGAATCCCGCCACCGGTTTCGGATTCGCTTCGTTCCTCCTGGGGACGGGAAATACCGGGGGCATCACCTTGAATGCCCAGGCCGCTTTTTCCAAGACCTTCTATGGCTGGTATGTGCAGGATGACTGGAAGGCTACGCGCAAGTTGACAGTCAATCTTGGCCTTCGCTACGACATCCAAACCGCCCCGGAGGATCGCTTCAATCGGTTCACCTGGTTTAACTTTAACGCTACCAACCCGATCAGCTCGACGATCGGTTTCAATGTTCCCGGGGAGTTGGTTTACACGACTCCCAGCAGCCGGAGAATTTACAATCCCCAATACACCAATTTCGCACCTCGTCTCGGCTTTGCCTACGAATTAGCGCCCAAATTGGTCATGCGGGGCGGATTTGGGATGTTTTACATTCCGGCTATGGAAATTGGCGACTATCAAGGCCTAGCGCTCAACGGCTTCACCCAAACCACTCCCTATGTCGGAACCATCGACGGGTACACCCCGGTGGATCTGCTGAGCAACCCTTTCCCCACTGGCCTGATCCAGCCCCCCGGCAACTCCGCCGGGCCATTGACAAACGTGGGGTTTAACACGAATGCGACCGAACATTATCGTCCCACACCGTATGTTGAGCAGTGGATGCTGGGCTTCCAGTACGAACTCGGCCGAAACAACATGCTTGATGTCACCTATGTGGGCAACCACGGTGTCAAGCTGCCCTACGCGGAAACCACGCCGCAGGACATGTTGCCTACGGCGGATCTCTCCATGGGTTCGCAACTTCTGGCGTCCGTCGCCAATCCTTTCGCCAGCGCCATAACTTCCAGCGGGTGCGGGCTGAATAATTCAACAGTTGAGCAGGAGCAATTGCTGCTCCCGTACCCGGAATACTGTGGATTAAACGGTACTCAAATCCCGGGTGGACACTCCAACTATAGCGCGCTGCAAGTTACTCTCACCCACCGATGGGCGGGCGGCCTGCAGGCGAATCTGTCGTATACGTGGTCGAAGTATTTGGACGATAGCTCCGGCTCGGAGGGATGGACGTCGGGATCCAGTTCAAATTACGAGAACATCTACAACATGCACAACGAATACTCGCCCGACATCGACGACATTCCCCAGAGCTTCGTCGCCAGTTACATTTATGAACTTCCTTACGGAAAGGGAAAACACTTTGGGACGTCGATCAACAAGACAACCAATGCTGTTTTGGGTGGGTGGCAAGTCACCGGAATCACCACCTTCAAGGCAGGGTTCCCGATTGGAATCACCGCGGCTTCCGACAACCTTAACAACTCTGGCGGGGCGCAGAGGCCCAATCTGGTAGGGGATCCTCATGTCTCGAACCCCAATGTGCAAGAATGGTTCAATGTTAATGCATTTGCGCAACCCGCCGCGTTCACGTTTGGCAACGTGCCACGGACGATGCCGAACCTGCGCGCGCCCGGGCTTAACAATTGGGATATCGGTATCCAGAAGTTTTGGAAATGGGGGGAAAGATTCCGACTGCAGTATCGTGCGGAAATGTTCAACATGGTTAACCATGCGAACTTCTACGAACCGAACGTCAGCTTCGGGAGTCCGGGGTTCGGAACGATTACTGGCGCCAATCCTCCTCGTGATATTCAGATGGCGCTCAAGCTATTCTGGTAAAGGCTCGATTCGAGCCCATAACCACGCTGCCCAGGGACTACCCGGTCCCTGGGTAGCATTTACTTTCTTGCGCAGATTTGCGAGCGAGTATTCTTGACCTGTGACTCGATGAGTTTGGGGTTTGTGGCTGGGGCCAACGCTGCATGAAATACCTAGGGATCAGGGTACTCCGTCGCTTCTCTTTTTTGCTCTCGGTTATTCCAGCTTTGCTGGCAATGCTCGGAATCGTCACTTGTGCCACGAGCGCTCGGGGTTTGCAATCGGCGGTCGGTTCAAGCGACCAGGACTTCCTCGGGCGTGGCCAGCAAGCCGAGAAACGGGGGGACTACCAGACCGCGGCCGCAAATTATAGTGCATTCCTCAAGCTGCACCCGGGCGTGCCGGAGGTTTTGGCAAACCTGGGCATGATGCAATTTATGGCGGGTGAGTACCAGAACGCCGAGGCGAGCTTTGAATCCTCACTGCGCGCCAAGCCCCAACTGCTGTCCGCCAACCTGTTTCTGGGCTTGGACCTCTTAAAGCTGCATCGGCCGGAGCGGGCTCTCAGGTATATCGAGATTGCCGACAAAAGCCAGCCCGGCAACCCCACCACGATGGTGGCGCTCGGCGACGCCTATGCCGGCTCTCGGCAGTTGGGAAACGCCGCTGCGATTTATGCCAAGGTCCTGCGCGATCATCCCCAGAACCTGGAAGCACTTTATGGCCTGGGGACCACCAGCCTGGCTCTTCAGGAAGAGGCGGCCGAGCGGCTGGCAAACCTGCGGAACAACTCTCCTTACGCCGAAATCCTGCTCGCCGAGGCGTTCATTCAGCAGCAGCGAGCGGCAGACGCGGCACACCTCGGTGAAAAACTGCTGACGGTCTATTCGGGCTTCGAGGGACTTTCGACCGTTCTCGGGTTTGCCGATCTTCAGCTGGGCCGCTGGCAGTCCGCGGGGGATGCCTTCGGCAGCGAGTTGAAGAAGCGTCCGAGTTATCTTTCCGCCCGGCTTGGATCGGCTGGCCTCGACCTCCTGCAAGGATCGGTGGAAGAAGGATTGAAAAAACTGGAAGAGATTCAGAAGACGGATCGCAACTTTCTCGATTCTCAGGCTGGCGAACTCTGGGCGGCGCTCACTCCCGATCAACTTTCCCGCCTCCAGGGTGAACTCAAGAATGTTCCCGCCCTTTCGCCGGAAGCCGCCATCGCCAACGATCTGTTGCAAAACATCAACTCGCCGGACGTGACTAGGACACTGGAGAAACCGAGAAAAATCGAAAGACCCGGCCCGCAGCCCTCCGCGTTGGCCGCGCAGCTTTACGCCGCAGGTCACTATACTGCCTGCGCCGAGCGGATCAGAGGGACGCCGGGGCTCGCGGACAGCAGCGATCTCCTATTAATGATGCCTTGCAGCTACTACGCCGGCGACTACCGGGATACCCTCGCCTCATCGAGCGGTATACTGGCTCACGACACCGGGAGCCCGCTGGCCCTTTTTTGGTTGTCCAAGGCAGCCCTCAAGCTCGCCTCGGCGGCTCTGACCCAAGCCGGTTTGATCGATCCGAATGGGTATCGCATGCACGTCCTGCGGGCGGAAACCTACGGCGTCATGAAACAGTATGAAAACGCGGAGGCCGAATACCGGAAGGCAATCGAGCTGCGCCCGGAAGACTTGGCTGCTCATCTTGGCCTGGGAACCGTTTACTGGCGGCAAATGAAGTTCGAAGCGGCTGAACCGGAACTTTTGTTGGTGCTCGCCGCCAACCCCTCCGACGCGCAGTGCAGCTATATGATGGGTAACATTCTGGTGACGCGTCATCAATTCGAAAAGGCAGAGCCTTTCCTCCAAACAGGGACCCATGCTGCTGGTGAGGCCGGACTGTTCGCGCGCGAGGCTCTCGGCAAGGCGTACCTCAACACGGGCCGAACCCGGGACGCCATCAAGGAACTGCGGCAGGCCTTGCCGGCGGACCGAGACGGCGGTATTCATTACCAACTGTATCTTGCTTGCAAGAAGGCGGGAGACACAAGTTCAGCGACGGAGGCCTTACGCCAGTCTGACTTGCTCCGCAAGCGGCAGGAAGCCAGCGCATCCGTGAAACTGAGTTTAACCCAGTAGAGAGTTAGGGTGGTATCAGATGAACCGAAGGTTGCGGTCGATGCTCCTGCTGGCGGCGTTGCTTTGCGTAAGCAGAGGGAATGCACAAAACCCTATGTCCTCAAATAACGGGGATCAGGAAAGAATCGATCGACTTTTCGCGCAGGCGGCGCAGGATATCAATCGTGGCGAATACTCAGCCGCCATCGACAACTACAAATCAGCTTTGGCAATCCGGACGAACTCTCCGGAAACATTGAGCAACCTGGGGGTCGCGTATCATTTCGCGGGCCGATTTGCTGAGGCGGTCGAGACTCTGAGGAAAGCGCAGAAGCTGAATCCCCAAAGTTTGCCGGCGAACTTGATTCTGGGTATCGATTTAGTTCGCTTGGGAAAGCCGGAAGAGGCGCTCCCTCCCCTCGATCAGGTTCTCCGACTTGATCCTCATCATCGCGACGCCTTACTTGCGGAAGCCAGTGCCTATTTTGCTTTGCACGATTTTGCCAGGGCGACACGCGTCTACCAGACGGAAGTTACCAGTCGCCCCGATGACGCCGATGCCTGGTATGGCCTCGGCCTCTGCTTTGAGCATCTTGCTGAAGCCACCACCCGGCAGATGGCAAAGCTTGACGCCGCATCCAGTTATTATCACCGATTGATGGGGGAGTTTCTCACCGAGCAGGATCAGGAGATTGACGCTGAAGAGGCTCTCCGTCTGGCCCTAAAATCCGCGGGGGGGAAAGATGAGGGGCTTCATGCGGCCTTGGGTTTCGCGCACCTTCGTTTGGGATTGACGAACCAAGCCGAACAAGATTTCGTGACGGAGCTTCAGCTTCACCCGGACACTTTGGAGGGCCAACTTGGGCGAGGTGCGGTTGCCTTGGAAAGAGCTGATTATTCCGCCGCATTGAACACCTTATGCGCCGCCTATCAAGCGAGTTCGGATTTCTTCCTGAGCCATCTGGGGTTTCTGGTAGCGTCCCTCAGTGTCAACACCCAAAGCCGGGTGAGCACTTACCTTGCTGACAACTCTCCCAGCTCTTGCCCGGATGTGCGGGCGCTGCTGCTGACCGAGATCGCCTCTCCCGGCAGGAATGGTGTGTCAGGGGACGCCTTCGAGGCGCCTCCGGCCGAAAAAACCTCCAGAACAAGCACGAAAGCGCCCGGCTCAGAACCCCCGACCTCGCCGCGCGCCGCAGCGGCATCCACGCCGTGCGTATTGCTCATCGATAAATTCCCTTGGTTAAGTGCACGAGAAGCATCGGAGCTTGCCCAATGCAGCTTCCTCTCCGGACGCTATCTCATTAGCTTCCGCGCCGCCCAACTTCTTCTGGGTCGGCAATCTTCCAGTGGACCAGGTCTCTATTGGCAAGCCGAGGCCTCTCGTCACCTCGCGCAAACGGCGTTCCAGAAGGCCGTGCAGCTAAGGGCTGATTCGTGGCAAGGCAATATTCTGATCGGCGACATCTATCGGCAACGAAAGAAATGGGACGAGTCACTGCGACACTACCAGACAGCAGCGGAACTGAATCCTTCCAGTCCTGCTCCCTACTTGGGTCTAGCTACCGTCCACTGGCAGATGGGCGATTTCGAGCAGGCCGCAACCGATCTGCAAAAGGTACTCAGAGCGGACCCCGAGAATGCCCAGGCCAACTTTGAACTCGGCGATATTGATGTGCGTCTTCACCATTTTGACCAAGCCATTCCCTATCTGCGGAAGGCCCTGGCGCAAGACCCCGACTTGTTGATGGCCCATGCAGATTTGGGCAAGTCCCTCGCAAACAGTGGTGCCGTTGGCGAAGCCATTGCCGAACTGACCAAGGCCGAACGGGTGGACCAATCCGGAGATATCCATTACGAATTATTCCGCCTGTACAGCAAGCAGGGAAAGACGGACATGGCACAGGAGGCGCTTGTCACATCGGAGCAACTGCGCAAGACAGAAGCGCAAACCCAAGCGTTGCGGCTTCGACAGGCTGCGGAAGCTGCGGCGCAGCGAAACCAAGAGGCGGGACAGCCGACGCAACCCCGTAATTGACATCTTGTCCGTTCTTATGCCGAGCGCACACCTCGAACCACCCTCAGCAGCACGTAAGCGAACGTGCAGAAATTACCTGGGCATGCCGAGCGGCAAATTTGGCAAGCGATGGCCGTTCGATAGAACAGCAGCCTACTGAAAAACAGCTTTCGTCTGATGGCGAGCATGCCTGGAACCGCACCCTGAAACTCTTCACTTCGTTCTAACGGCGCAGTGTAGACGCATGTCCTGGCTGATGTCCGGCATCGGCCGCGACCTCGGATTACTAAACCCTTGGTGACCATTCGTTACTAATTCCGGGCCGGTAGAAGTCTCGTCCGCAGTCAAAGCGCATCGCGGTCAGGGCCCCGCGATCACCTGTCCGCTCATTCAGGGGGCCAAGCCTGAAGCTTACATCGCCAACAACCGGGCCCAAGAGAAAATAGGTGGGAGTGAAGAATTATACGCTGTTAGAATGCGAGTTTGTCCTCACGTTCTTCCATCACGGCGCGTCGTGTACCCCAAAAGGAGCGGGGACAGCGCCGGGTGGCGGGTTTATTACGGGCAGCAGCTTGCGTAATTGCCGAAAAGGGATACGCGCCGGCGACCATGTGCGCCATCGGCAAACGCGCGGACTCTTCGATTGGCTCGCTCTACCAATTCTTTCCCAACAAGGAAGCCGTAGTTGACGCACTGCGCGTCCAATACACTAAAGAGATTGGGAAGCTGTGGGCAGCGTTCGCCGCTCAGGCGGCCAGTCTGACGGTTGCGGGACTCGTTTCTCGCCTGATCAAATCGCTGATCGAATTTGCCGAAAGCCATCCTTCCCTTTGTGCTCTTTTTGAAGCGCCACCCACAGCCAATTCGTCGCGCAGGCGGGAACATATCCGCGAGCGGATCGCCAAAGTGTATCTTGCTTGCAATCCGCGAATACCAAACGCGACGGCTTTACGGCTCGCGGCCGTTGTGAACGAGATTGTCAAGGGGTTGTTGAGGCTCTACGCCCGCACCGGGCCTGACGAACGCCCGTTGATTGTGGAAGAGTTCAAAGGGATTCTGATCAACTAACTGGGGCACCGGCTCAATCGCCGACCGCGATGGGCTGCTGCGCATTCGAAGGGAGGGAGTTTACGCTTCCTGCGGGCGCAGCCAGTAGTCTACTTGACTCCCGGATCGACAAAAAGGAGAGCGTGATTGCATAGACGAAACCTTCGATTTATCGCGTTCGGCGTCTTCCTTTTCGCCTTGGCTGGCCAGGCTGGGTGCGGGCACCCCCACGCGGCGCCGGCCGCCCGCCCGCCGGTGGTGGAGGTCGCCCAGGTTATACAGAAGGACGTCCCCCTTTACAGCGAATGGATCGCGACGCTGAATGGCTACGTGAACGCCCAAATCCAGCCCCAGGTCACGGGGTACCTTATCAAACAGGACTATCGCGAAGGTTCCTTGGTTCACCAAGGCGATGTGTTGTTTGAGATTGATCCCCGTCCATTTCAGGCCGTGCTTGACCAAGCCAAAGCCCAACTCGCCCAGGCCAAGGCGCAACTCGCCACCGCGATGCTGAATGTGAAGCGGGATATTCCCGAGGCGGAAGCGCACGCCATTCCCCAAAGCCAGTTGGACATCGACACCAACGCCGAGCTCGCGGGAAAGGCTACGGTCCAGGCGGAGCAGGCTTCCATCGAACAGGCCGAATTGAACCTGGGATTCACTAAAGTCCACTCCCTGATTGACGGGATTGCCGGTATCGCCCAGGTTCAGGTGGGCAACCTCGTCGGCCCGGCCACTGTGCTCACGGGTGTTTCGCAAGTGGACCCTATCAAGGCCTATTTTCCGATCACGGGAGCCGAGTATCTCCGGATTGCGAACCGGCTCAGCCCGGGGACAGTGAATCTGCTATCCACCGTAGCCCCCATTCCCTTGGATTTAATCCTCTCCGATGGGTCGACGTATCGCCAAAAGGGGAGGATTCTTTTCGCCGACCGGCAAGTAGATCAGCAAACCGGAACCATCCAGATCGTGGGCGCCTTTCCCAACCCCGGCAATATTCTCCGGCCCGGGCAGACCGGCCGCGTCCGCGCCGTCACGAATTTGAGAAAGGGGGCGCTGCTGGTACCGCAACGCGCGGTGACGGAGTTGCAGGGGGCCTACCAGGTGGCGGTGGCCGGAGCCGACAACAAGATTAGCATTCGCACGGTGGAAGTTGGCGAGCGCAGCGGAACGATGTGGATTATCAATCAGGGGTTGAAACCCGACGAGCGCGTCGTAGCCGAGGGAACGGGGAGGGTGCGCGACGGCATGGTGGTCAGGCCGAAGCCCTACGCCCCGTCGTCAGCCGTACAAAACGGCGATCTCTGACACGCTGGGGGGACCGCGCCGACTATGCCATGCTGATCAAGGTGTACAGCGCAGCCACGGACGAAGAGCGCCGGCATTCTTCTGCCCAGGTGTCGGCTACTGAGGAGGTCCAACATGAATTCGAGCAAGTTTGAATCGCCCACAGCAATTAGCGTTGCAAAAGCATGCGACGAGTTTGATAGCGATAGCCCGTGGAACTTAATTGACCTTGCACTGACCGCCTTGTTCGGTAGATATCCGGGCAACACTAATCCGGCGGAAGTGTTGCTTAAGGTCGTGACGCTGAACAATCTTTATTCGTTGCGAATCCCTACATTCGCAGCGGACCGTCCGAATGTATTCGATATAGCAGAGCGCATTCCAGGGCTGAAGCTCGATGAGGCTTTCAAAGCTGGCTCCTTGGAGATAGTCAGCGTAATCAGCACCAGCCAGTTTCAAGGGAAGAAAAAGATCAACCGTTTTTCGTTCGCCACGAAGTACGCAAGTTGGCACAGACAAGACGTATACCCCATGTGGGACAGCAATGTACAAAGGTATCTGACTTGTTTACGGCAGCTTTGTCGCAAGGACTGGGACAAATTTTCAGAGGGCTTCAAGCTTTCTAGCGACGACTGGGGCTATCCAGAGTTTCACGGATTGATGGTGCGGTTCCGTGATTTCTACTGCCTTGACGTGTCTTTTAAGGATTTGGACAAGTTCCTATGGCTTCGGGGGGCCGCCCTAAAGTAAAGGCGGAGCACGGGGACACAGATTTAGCGCACCATCCGTCGGCGGAGGGAAACTGAGCGATGTCGAGGTTCTTCATTAACCGGCCCATTGTCGCCATGGTGATCTCTATCCTGACGGTGATCGTGGGCGGGATTACCATCTTCACCCTGCCCGTCGCACAGTTTCCCAGCATCGTTCCGCCTGAAACCAGAATTCAGGCGACGTTTGTGGGGGCCGATGGGGATACCCTGGCCCAATCGGTCGCCACGCCGATCGAAGAGCAGATGAGCGGCCTGGACAACATGAATTACATGTGGTCGGTGAATGCCACGGGCAACGGCCAGATGAGGATGACCGTGGATTTTGCCGTGGGCACCGACCCCAACACGGACCTCATTCTCACCCAAATGCGCGAGACCCAGGCCGCCGCTCAGTTGCCGTCGGCGGTTGCGCAATACGGCGTTACGGTGCAGAAATCGACTTCGGCGCCACTGCTGCTGGTGGCCGTGTATTCCCCTCACGGGACTTACGACGCCCAATTCCTCGCCAACTATGCCTATATCAACCTTAACGATCCCGTCACGCGCGTACCGGGCGTTGCCAACGTGCAGATTTTCGGCGCCGGTCAATACGCAATGAGGATCTGGCTGGATCCTGACGCGCTGGCACGGTTGGGGATCACCGTTTCCGACGTGATCAACGCGCTCGAGGCGCAGAACACGGTCAACGCGGCCGGGCAGCTCGGGGCCGAACCGTCGCCCCCGGGCCAGGAATTCACTTACTCCGTGCTGGCGCAGGGACGCCTGGTGACACCCGAAGAGTTCGGGGACATCGTGCTCCGCGAAAATCCTAATGGCGGCGTGGTGCGAGTCAAAGACGTCGGGCGGGTTGAGCTGGGGGTGCAGTATTACTCCTTGATGGGCCGTCTGAACGGCAAGCCCAGCGCGGTCATCGCCATTTACCAGTTGCCCGGCTCGAACGCCGTCGACACCGCGAACGGGGTCAAGAATCTGATGGCCCAGCTCAAGAGTCGCTTCCCCAAGGATATGACCTATCTCGTCTCCCTGGACCAGACGCTCGCGGTGACCGAGGGGATGAAGGAAATCTTGATCACCCTCCTCCTTGCTTTGGCCTTAGTCATCCTGGTGGTCTATCTTTTCCTGCAAGACTGGCGCGCTACCCTGATCCCTTTGCTGGCGGTTCCCGTTTCGCTCGTCGGAACTTTTGTGGTCTTTCCCCTGCTTGGGTTCTCCATCAACACGCTTTCGATGTTCGGCTTGGTCCTCGCCATTGGTTTGGTGGTGGACGATGCCATTGTGGTGGTCGAGGGCGTGCAACGCCACATTGAGGAAGGCTTGGCTCCCAAAGATGCGGCTCGAAAAGCCATGGATGAGCTCTCCGGACCGGTGATCGGCATAGCCTTGGTCCTGTCGTCGGTGTTCGTGCCCACGGTTTTTGTCCCCGGCATCACCGGAAGGCTCTACCAGCAATTCGCCATGACCATCGCCATCTCCGTCCTCATTTCGGCTTTCAATGCCCTTAGCCTTAGTCCCGCCCTGGCGGGATTATTGCTGCGGCCTAAGGCCGCGCCGGACGCCGGTGAGCGCCGTGGAGTGCTCCGGAGATTCTTTGACGCATTCAATCGCTACTTTGGCCGCTCCACGGATAGCTTCGTCCGCTGGTCCGGCGCCGTGATTCGCAAGGGCGCACTGGTGCTGGTCTTGCTCGCCGCTGCCGGCCTTGGCGCGGCTTTCTTTGAGCGCGGACTTCCCTCGAGCTTCCTTCCCGACGAGGACCAGGGATACGTTTATGTCAATATGGACCTTCCCCATGCGGCCTCGCTGCAACGTACGGATGCGGCAGCCAAAGAGGTTGAGAAAATCCTCGCCACTACACCCGGCGTCCAGTACACCACCAGCGTTATCGGCTTCAGTTTGTTGAGCTACGTCCAGACCACTTACGACGCCTTCTTCTTTGTTTATTTGAAACCCTGGAGCACCCGGCAACAGAGGGACGAGCAGTATCAGGCCATTAAGAATCGCCTAAATCAAGAGCTCAGCAGGCTTCCGGTGGGAACGGTCTTCACCTTCTCTCCCCCGGCTATTCCCGGCGTGGGAACGTCCGGCGGCTTCACGCTGGCCCTCGAGGACCGGGGCGGGCATGATGTTCCGTATCTTGCCGCCAACATTGATAAATTCGTCGCCGCAGCCCGCAAACGCCCGGAGATCGGGAACATCAACTCTTCCTTCCTGCCCAGCGTGCCGCAGAAGTTTATTGATGTGGACCGCGATAAGGCACTGAAGCTCGGAGTGCCGATCGCGGACATCTATCAGACCATCCAGACTTTCCTGGGCGGATATTTTGTTAATTACTTCAACCGATTCGGGAGAGAGTGGCAGGTGTACGTCGAGGGAGCCGGCCCTTACCGAACTAGCAATCAGGACCTTAGCCAGTATTACGTTCGAAATGGCCAAGGACAAATGGTTCCCCTCTCGGCCTTGGCCAGGTTCGAGCCGCGTTTGGGCCCGGAATTCATCATGCACTACAACGAATACCCGGCGGCCCAGATTAACGGCAGCGCCGCTCCCGGCTACAGCTCGGACCAGGCGACGGCGGCTCTCGAAGAAGTCTTCGATCAGACCCTGCCGCGCGAAATGGGCCTTGACTACATGGGCATGTCCTTTCAAGAGCAGAAGGCGCGGCAGGGTATTCCCCCGTCGGTCATTTTCGCCTTCTCGGTTCTTTTCGTGTTCCTGATCCTCGCGGCGCTCTACGAGAGCTGGTCGATGCCGTTTAGCGTGCTGCTGAGCACGCCGGTGGCGGTCTTCGGCGCCCTGGGAGCGCTCTGGCTGCGCCGCGTTGTGCTCGGCATGTTCCTGCCTCCTTACATGATCCAGATCGAAAACGACGTCTACACGCAAATTGGCCTGGTGATGCTGATCGGTCTGGCGACCAAGAATTCGATTTTGATCGTCGCCTTTGCCAAAGACGACTACGAGCGAGGCATGTCGCGGGTGGATGCCGCACTCACGGCGGCCCGGGTTCGCTTTCGGCCACTCCTGATGACCGCGCTCGCCTTCATCTTCGGTTGTGTGCCGCTCTGGACAGCCTCCGGAGCAGGCGCCATCGCACGCCAGGTGATGGGGACGACAGTGATCGGAGGCATGGTAGCGGAGACCTTCATCGGAAGGTTCTTTGTTCCGGCGATCTTCTGCGTCGTGGAGAAGCTATCGGGCGCGAAAAGACAATCTGCGCTCGCGCCGTCGCCCCAATCGGAGCTACCCGGGGAGGGCGCGAGATGAGGAGACTACGGATCTGCTGCGCGTTACTCTGCTTACCCTGGGTCGGATGTACAGTCGGTCCAAACTATCAGCGGCCGAAGGTCAACGTTCCCACGGTGTATCGCGGCGAAGCACCAAGTTCCCCGCCACAGCCATCCACGGTCTCTCTTGGCAATGAAAAATGGTGGACGGTTTTTCACGATCCCGCATTGCAGCAACTGCTCCGCACGGCTTTAAAGCAGAATTACGACATCCAGATTGCCGCCACGCGCGTCCTTCAGGCGCAGGCCCAGCTCGGGATTACGCGCTCCAACCAGTATCCTACCCTTAGCGCTGGGGCCGATATCTTCAGCACCTATACCCCAAAAATCTCCTCGGTATTCCCGGCCTACAAGGAAGACTACGGCCAGTTGGACCTGTCGCTCATCTGGAACCTTGATTTCTGGGGAAAATACCGTCGCGAAACCGAAGCCGCGCGCGCCAACTTGCTGGCCAGCGAGTGGGGACGCCGCGCCGTGATCACTTCCGTAGTTTCCAGCGTGGCCACCGCCTATTTCGAGCTTCGCGAGCTGGACTTGGCCTTGGAGATCTCGCGGCGCACCCTCGCTTCCCGGCAGGCTTCGCTGCGCCTCACGCAGGTCCTGGCCGATAACGGCTCCGCCTCCCTGCTCGATTTGCGCGAGGCTCAAGAACTGGTTGACCCCGCGGCGGAGACCATCCCCGATCTGGAACGCCAAATTCAACAGCAAGAGGATTTAATCAGCGATCTGCTCGGTGCGAATCCCGGGCCGGTTGCTCGCGGCCTGACGCTCACCGAGGAACCCGCCCCGCTGGCTGTCCCTGCCGGGCTTCCTTCCGAGCTGCTGGAACGCCGAGCGGATATTCGCGAGGCCGAGGCGAACTTGATCGCCGCCAACGCCGACATTGGCGTCGCCAAAGCGGATTTTTTCCCCAACATTGCGCTGACGGCTACCATAGGGCACGGTTGGGCAGTCGCCTACCTGCCGGAGTTACGCCTTGAACACCTGATTCCGGCGACCAGGCTAACGGGCGAGTATCTGGCGCGGTACGCGCGCAGTTCC
>JBKQVI010000296.1:0-20038 GCA_052139985.1 Terriglobia bacterium | reverse complement strand
GGTTCCCCAGGAGGACGCCAAGGACGTGCGGCGCCTCTTCAACATCAGTTGTTCCACGGAGGGCTGGTTCCTCGAGCGCCATCCCAAGCTCGCTCCGGTTAACACCTTCACGGACGGCATTTTTATTGCCGGCGCCTGCCAGGCTCCTAAAGATATACCCGACTCGGTGGGGCAGGCAGGCTCCGCTGCCGCTGAGGCGATGGTTTTGATTGACACCGGCTACGTCGAAATGGAGCCCAACACGGCGTACATCACAGAAGAGGAGTGCTCCGGCTGCAAGACTTGTGTCCCGCTCTGTCCTTACTCGGCTATATCGTTCCTTGCAGATAAGAAGGTGGCGCAAATCAATGAGGTTTTGTGTAAGGGCTGCGGAACCTGCGTGGCAGCATGCCCCTCGGGCACCATCAAGCAGAACCTCTTTGAAGACGAAGAGATTTTCGAAGAGATCCAGGGGGTGCTGGCCTGAAAGACGGTCAGGAGTCCGAAGTCCGAGGTCCGAAGTCGATGTCCAGGGGGTGAGGGTAAATGACTAAGTCGAAGGCGGAATTGGCGCAGGTGACAACGAATGCTTTTGAACCCAAAATCGTGGCGTTTTTCTGTAATTGGTGCACCTACCTGGCGGCGGACCTGGCGGGAACTTCGCGCGTCAAGTATGCGCCCAACATTCGCGTGGTCCGCACGATGTGCTCGGGCCGAGTGGACCCGCAGTTTGTGCTGGACGCCTTTGCTCGCGGTGCAGACGGCGTACTGATTGGCGGCTGCCACCCGGGCGATTGCCACTATCAGGAAGGTAATTACAAAACCCTACGCCGCGTGCACATGCTCCGGCGCGTCTTGCGCGAAATGGGAATCGAAGATCAGCGTTTTCGTTTGGAATGGATCTCCGCTTCGGAAGCCGAGCGTTTGAAAGCGGTCGTGAACGGTATGGTGGAAGAGGTCCGAGCCCTGGGCCCGCTAAACTTGAAGGTAAAACCCGAGAAATTCCTGGAGGAGGTGGCGGCGTGATGACGGAGCCTGCACCAGTTCCCAAGAATGAAAAGCCCAAGGTTGCCTTCTATTGGTGCGCCTCGTGCGGCGGTTGTGAGGAAACCGTTCTGGACCTTGATGAGCGAGTGCTGGATGTGGTGGCGGCAGTGGACATCGTTTTCTGGCCTGTCGCTTTGGATTTCAAACGTCACAATGTGGAGGCCATGCCCGACGGGTCCATATTTGCGGCCTTTGTGAACGGCGCTGTCCGCACCAGCGAACAGCAAGAAATGGCTCACTTGCTTCGTCAGAAGGCCAAGGTGTTGGTGGCGCTTGGTTCGTGCGCTCAGCTTGGCGGCATCCCCGGCTTGGCCAACCTTTCATCTCGCGCGGGTATTCTCGCTTCGTCTTACTGCAAATCGCCCTCGACGGTAAATCCGGAGAAGACATTTCCGCAAACCCTGCACAAAGAAAATGGATTCTCAGTGAGCTTGCCGGAATTCTTTGAAACCGTCCGCTCGCTTGACCAGGTGGTGGACGTCGATTACTACCTGCCCGGGTGCCCGCCCACGCCCAAGATTCTGTGGGATGCCGTACACGTGCTGCTCAGCGGGAACTTGCCACCGAAAGGCACGGTGCTCGCTCCCGACCGCGCTCTCTGCGACGAATGTCCACGCAAGGACACCCGTCCGGAGAAGCTTACCTTGAAAGAGTTTAAGCGGCCGCAGGATTTTTTGATCGATGAACAGACGTGCCTGTTGGCGCAGGGGTTGGTGTGCATGGGACCCGCGACCCGCAGCGGCTGCGAGGCCCTCTGCCCGCAGGGCAATATGCCTTGCACGGGCTGTTTCGGCCCCACCAGCCGAGTCCGCGATTACGGGGCAAAGGCCTTGTCCGCAATCGCTTCCATCATCGACAGCAATGATGAAGATGAAATCGAAAGGATCGTTCAAACGGTTCCCGACCCGGTCGGGACGTTTTATCGATACAGCTTGCCATCGTCGATGCTACGCCGGAAGAGAATAGAAGGAGCAGTGACAAGTGACAAGTGACGAGTGACAAGTGACGAGTGACGAGTGACGAGCAAGCAGTTGCATACAGTAGTCCGTTTAGGAAAAAGAGGCGAGCGCGAAGTGACGAATAAACCCTTTAGGAATTGCGGAGTCCGAACGGCCTGAAGTGGCCCTTCTTGCTTGTCAGTCGTCACTTGTCACTCGTCACTTTCATGTGAGGTGCGCGATGCCTGAAGGTGAATCCCAAAATTCTGGCCGCCGGATTACGATCGATCCCATCACACGACTGGAAGGCCACGGGAAGATAGAGATCTTCCTTAATGACCAGGGAAACGTTGATCGCGCATTCTTCCAGGTCCCGGAGTTGCGCGGCTTCGAAAAGTTTGCGCAAGGGCGCCCGGCCGAGGAGATGCCGCAGATCACCTCGCGGATTTGCGGTGTGTGCCCCACGGCGCATCATATGGCTTCCACCAAAGCTCTGGATGCGCTTTACCGCGTTACGCCACCGCCTGCAGCCAAGAAGATTCGCGAGCTCTTCTACTCTTGCTTTGTAACCGAGGACCACGCGCTTCATGTGTACTTCCTGGGAGGCCCCGACTTCATCGTCGGGCCGAAAGCTCCGGCGGCAGAACGTAACGTGCTTGGCGTCATCGCCAAGGTGGGCATCGAGGTCGGTCAACGAGTGATAGGGATGCGCCGGAAGCTCCGTGAGCTCATGACAGCGATTGGCGGCAAGCCGGTCCATCCAGTGTTAGGATTGCCCGGCGGAGTTGCCAAGCACATTAGCGTTGCCGAGCAGGAGAAGATCAAGCAGGTCGCGAAGGAAGCCGTTGACTTTGGCAAATTCACGCTGGAAACCTTTCAGAAACTTGTCCTCGCAAATGGCGAGTACGTTGATTTGATCCGCTCCGATGCCTATACCCATCGAACCTACTACATGGGAATGGTGGATCAGGCCAACAAGGTCAATTTCTACGACGGTTCCGTGCGTGTGGTCACTCCTGCGGGCGGCGAGTGGAGCAAGTTCGCGCCGGAGAAGTATCTCGATTACATCGCCGAGCACGTGGAGCCCTGGACCTACATCAAGTTCGCCTATCTTAAACCGCTGGGCTGGAAAGGCTTCACCGAGGGGCCTGAGAGCAGCGTGTACTGCGTGGCCCCCCTCGCGCGGCTGAATGCGGCTGATGGAATGGCTACTCCGCTTGCCCAGGAAGCGTACCAGCAGTATGTCACCGCGCTTGGAGGCAAACCAGTCCACCACACCCTGGCGAACCATTGGGCCCGGGTCATAGAACTTCTCTATGCGGCAGAACGTCTGGAGGAACTTTCCAAGGATCCCGAGATCACGAGTCCGGAGATCCGTACTTTGCCTACCGAAACTCCGCGAGAAGGCATCGGCGTGGTCGAGGCGCCCCGCGGAACCTTGATTCACCACTATCAGAGCGACGAGAGAGGGTTGATCACCAAGGCCAACATGATTGTGGCCACTCAAAACAATGCTGCACGCATGGCGATGAGCGTCGAAAAGGCTGCCAAGGGGCTGATTTCAAACGGGAATGTCTCCGAAGGCATCCTGAACATGGTCGAGATGGCGTTCCGCGCCTATGACCCGTGTCACGGTTGTGCAACCCATTCGCTGCCTGGGAGCATGCCTTTGATGGTGCGCGTGCACGATAGCCGCGGCAACATCCAGTCGACCCTTCAACGCGATTGGGATGGCAAAGTGCAGAGGCATTAGATGCCAGGGATTGGGTGCCGGAGAGCGGGTGCCGGGTCATGGAACCGCAGATGAGTTATGCCATGACACAGGCGCAAGCTCGAAGTACCAAACCTCGAATCTCGAATCTCAAACACTCCAGCACCCAGTCCCCAGCACCTAATAGTATGCCGTCCCCCATCCGCATCCTCTGCCTTGGCAACGAGTTGCTTTCTGACGACGCCTTCGGTCTGGTCGTAGCGGAGGAGCTTCGGCGGCGTTTCCCCCAGATGGACGTGGTTTTCACCACCGACTCCGGCTTCCATCTGATCGACTATCTTGCTGAAATCGAGCTTCTTGTGGTTGTGGATAGCATCCAGACCGGTAGCGTTCGCCCCGGAACTCTTTACGTACTGCGAAGTTCGGACATCAAGTCAACCTACGGACCATCCCCCCACTATGTCGGACTGCTTGAGACCCTCGAGTTGGCTAGGGAATTGCTCCTTACTGTTCCGAAAGACGTCATAATTCTGGCGGTAGAGGCGGCAGACTGTTTGACTTTAGGTGGCAAGATGCATGACGGGGTTAAATCCGCTGTGCAGATGGCTGCCGATTTGGTGGCGGAGATAACGCACAACTGGACGCCAGCGAATGCCCACCATGATAAAGATTCCGGGGATGGTTTAACGCGGGCCATTGCGGCCGTGTCGGCCCGTTGGGGTTCGGAGCGGTTTGTGGTCATATAACGTCCCCGGTGAGTTTTTCCAACCTTTCATTCCTCTACCCAGAAATGAGCAATCATGTGTTTGGCGATTCCGGGGAAAGTTCTGCAAAAAGAAGACCGAGCGGGAACACTGATAGGCCGCGTGGATTTTGGCGGCATCACGCGTGAGGTTCAGTTGGACTTTGTTCCGGAGGTCGAGGTGGGCGAATACGTCATCGTCCACGTCGGATTCGCGCTGAGCCGGCTGGATGCCGAAGAGGCCGCGAGAACGCTTGAGTTGCTCAAAGAGATGGGAGCACTAGAAGAGGAAGTGACAAGTGACGAGTGACAAGTGACGAGCAGCGGAAAGGCGAAAATCGGAGCTCGAAATCCGAAACTCGCCGAGGTCTTCGACTTTCAATTCTCGACCTACGGCCGTTGCTCGCTTTTCACTAGTCACTCGTCACTTGTCACTGCACTTGTATGAAATACATCGACGAATATCGTGATGCCAGCCTCGCGCGGCCTCTTATTGCCGAGATTGCGAAGCGCGTCACCCGGCCCTGGGTGCTGATGGAGATTTGTGGTGGCCAGACTCACACCTTAATGCGCTATGGCATTGATGAAGTTCTCCCTCCCCAGGTGGAACTCGTGCACGGCCCTGGCTGCCCGGTTTGCGTGACTCCGTTGGAAGTGATTGATAAGGCGCTGGCGATTGCCTCGATGCCGAACGTCACGCTGGTTTCGTATGGGGACATGCTGCGCGTGCCCGGCTCGCACTCCGACCTATTCCACGTAAAAGCCAACGGCGGCGACGTACGCGTGGCTTACTCTCCCATGGATGCGCTGAAGATTGCTCGCGCCAACCCGCCACGCAAAGTCGTCTTTTTGGGAATTGGCTTTGAGACCACTGCGCCCGCCAATGCCATGGCCGTGTGGCAGGCAAGTCGCGAGGGTTTGACTAATTTCTCCATGCTGGTGTCGCAGGTCCTGGTGCCGCCCGCCATTCGCATGTTGCTGGAATCGCCCACGCATCGTGTTCAAGGATTCATCGCCCCCGGGCACGTCTGCACGGTGATGGGTTTGGAAGAGTATGTAGACCTCAGCCGCGACTTTCATGTCCCCATCGTGGTGGGCGGGTTTGAACCCGTGGATTTGCTGGAAGCGATCTCCATGCTCGTGGCGCAACTGGAAGAGGGCCGTGCGGATGTCGAGAACCAGTACGCCCGTTCGGTGGCGAGGGAAGGGAATCGCCCGGCGCAGCAGATCATGGCCAAGGTATTCGAGGTCTGCGACCGCAAGTGGAGAGGCATCGGGCCAATCCCGCGCAGTGGTTTGAAATTGCGCGAGGAGTTCGCCGCCTTCGACGCGGAAAAGGTATTCGACGTCGCCGCGCAGCAGACGGACGAGCCGGCAGAATGCATCAGCGCCTTGGTGCTGCAAGGTTTGAAGAAGCCTCCCGATTGTCCCGCGTTTGGCAAGCGCTGCACGCCCGCGAACCCGCTCGGAGCGCCCATGGTATCGTCAGAAGGTGCTTGCGCGGCGTATTATCAATATCGACGAGTTTCCAGCTAACGGAGCCACCGGCGACAGTGCAGTCTGATGTAGCGGCCGCTTTACGCCGCCATGTGGCAGGGTAGGCTCGTCTCGACTTATGGCGGCGAAAAGGCGCCGCTACGTCAAATTGACCAGACGCGGAGATACTTTTCTGGGCACCCCCTTACCAAGCCGGACAGCAGAATATATGGCGTTCTTCCGCGCGATGGAAACGTCACGCGGTGGCGGCAAGCGCCTCTTTGACGACCCCTTGGCAGCCGGCTTTCTCCGGCCTTCGCTCAAGCTGGCCCTGAAACTGGCGAACCTCCCTGTGCTGCGAAAGGGGATACCGAAGTTTATCGATCATCGTTGGCCGGGCGCACGAACTTCCGGGGTTGCACGCACCAGGCTTATCGATGACTTGATCATGGAAGCTTTTAAGAGCGGTCTTGAGCAAGTCGTAATCCTCGGAGCCGGCTTTGATGCCCGTGCGTATCGGTTTCGCCATCCTCCGAAGGTGCGATTCTACGAAGTCGATCAACCGGGCACCTCACAGACCAAGCGGCGTTTGCTCGAAGAGCGTCTCGGTAGTTCGCCATCGGATGTGGCGTTTGTGGAGATCGACTTTAATCGGCAAGAATTAGGACCCGCACTCGAACATGCGGGATTTCGACAACAGGGACCTGCCTTTTTCCTCTGGGAAGGCGTCACCAACTACCTTACGGCGAGTGCGGTTGACTCGACTCTGCGCTGGATCGGATCGTCTGCGCCGTCCAGCCGGCTGGTATTTACGTACGTGCACAAGGATGCGATTGAATCACCGGAGTCTTTCGCAGGCACGAAGCAATTAGGCCGGACGCTGGCACGGGCAGGCGAAACCTGGACATTCGGGCTGGATCCGGCCGAGATCGGCAGCTACTTGGCCAAACGTGGCCTTGACCTGATCGACGATCTCGGCGCTGCCGACTATCGCGCTCGTTATCTCGGTAGCCCCGGCGAGGGCTACGAATTCTACCGTGTGGCTATCGCGCGCGTCGTCGGTGCATCATAGGTCCGAGTGCAAGGAGGCAGTGACAAGTGACTAGTGACAAGTGACAAGCCAGCAAGGGCGACACGCGGAAATCGAAGCCCGAAGATCATTGCCGGTTTCCAGTTTCACCTTTCGGTTGCTCGTCACTTGTCACTCGCCACTTGTCGCTTGAGCTTCCGACCTCGGACGTCGGACTCCGGACTCTGTTAAAGTTAACGTATGAAATCATCAAAATCTGAGAGTACGGACGGCTCAACATCGGACCCCGGACTCCGGACTCCGGACTCTGCTCTGGAACAACTCGCCTGCCCGGTACCCATGCCCGCGCAAGACAAGGTCCTTCTCGGGCACGGCAGCGGCGGCCGCCTGAGCGCGGAACTACTGCAAAATGTGTTCCTGCCCGCATTTCGAAATCCGACGCTGAACGGACTGAACGACCAAGCGTTAATAAATGTTGATGGTGTGCCTCTGGCCTTCACGACCGATTCGTTTGTGGTTAAGCCGCTCTTCTTTCCGGGAGGAGATATTGGATCGCTCGCCGTCAATGGCACGATCAACGATTTGGCGATGGGCGGCGCCCAGCCTCTTTTCCTCAGCGTAGCCTTCATTCTTGAGGAGGGCCTTCCGCTGGAGACGCTAAAGCAGGTGGTGGCGTCGCTCGGCCGCGCGGCGCGGGAAGCCGGCGTGACCGTAGTTACCGGTGACACCAAGGTGGTGGAAAAAGGTAAGGGCGACGGCCTCTTTATCAACACGTCGGGAATCGGCCGCGTGCCTTCCGGCTGCAATCTGTCAGCCGACCGGGCGCGACCCGGTGATTCCATCATTCTCAGCGGGTCGATTGGAGAACATGGCATCACCATTCTTTCCCAGCGCGAAGGCTTGGAGTTCGAGAGCCCAATTTTGAGTGACTGCGCCGCACTCCACACGCTGGTGGCAGCCATGATGGACGCGAGCCCGGCGATTCACTGCATGAGAGATCCGACGCGCGGCGGCCTATCGAGCGCGTTGAATGAGATTGCGGCACAGTCGCATGTGGGCATGGAGCTGGATGAATCGACCATTCCCGTTCAGGAAGCCGTCCGGGGCGCGTGCGAGCTTCTGGGTCTCGATCCTCTGTACGTTGCGAACGAAGGGAAGTTGGTCGCTATTGTGGACCCGTCACACGCGGACCGAATTCTTGCGGCGATGCAGGCCCATCCCTTGGGAAAGCAGGCGCGGATCATCGGGCGCGTGACTGAGGCAAATCAGGGTTTAGTGATGATGCGGACTTCGCTGGGGACCACCCGTATTGTTGACATGCTCTCGGGGGACCAACTGCCGAGAATCTGTTGATCGGAATGCGAAAAGAGAGCTTAAGTGCGTTTCACACAGAGTTCACGGAGCCTTGCACAGAGATCACGGAGAAGAGCGTGGCTTTTCTCTGTGCTCTCTGTGAGCCAGTCTCTGTGCCCTTCGTGTGAAATTCCTTCTCAGCAATGACTGCGCGTGAGAGCTTGATGGGTGTATGCCGTGCATGAATTGAGCATTGCCGAAGCGATTCTCGATGCTGTCCGCCAGGAGGCGGAGAAGCATCCCGGTGCGCACGTCGCCAAGGTGGGCGTGCGCATTGGTGCACTGTCCGGAGTAGAGCCGGAGGCGCTCAGTTTTGGCTTCAGCGTTCTAGTACAAGGGACTGACCTTGAACCGTTGGCGCTCGAGATCGAGGCCGTTCCCCGACGCCAACGCTGCCCCGCCTGCGACTTTACCTTCGAAGCCGCCGAAGACAGCTTGGCATGTCCCCGCTGCGGGGGCGTGGAGACGCAGTTGGCCGGGGGCGATGAATTGGATATGGCGTACCTGGAAATGGAAGAGCAGTGAAGAGTGACAAGTGACGAGCCAACACAGAACTGAATTTGAGAATTGATGTTCAAGGAGAGTTTCTGCTTTCGGCTGCTCGTCACTCGTCACTCGTTACTATTCTTGGGGGGGTTGATGGATCGCATACCTTTGGAGAAGAAGGTCCTGAGCGAGAATGACCGCATTGCCGCGAGGCTGCGAGAAAGTTTCCGTGAGCATGGAATCCTGTGCGTAAACTTGATCAGTTCGCCGGGGTCGGGAAAGACCTCTCTGCTGGAGCGAACGCTGGAGCGATTCCCCAAGGACAAACGCGTTGCGGTTCTTACCGGAGATATTCAGACCGACAATGACGCTCGGCGCCTGGCGCGTTTCGGTTTTCCGGCCAAGCAGATCACGACCGGAGGCACATGCCACTTGGATGCCCTGCGCGTGGAACGAGCTCTTGGGGAGTGGCCGCTTGAGAGTCTTGATCTCCTGATTATCGAGAACGTTGGGAACCTGGTATGCCCTTCGAGCTATGACCTTGGCGAGGCGGCAAAAATTGTGATGTTGAGCGTCACGGAGGGCGAGGACAAGCCTCTGAAGTATCCCTCCATTTTCGCGAAGTCGGAACTGCTCATCCTGAACAAAGTCGATCTGCTCCCCTATGTTCCCTTTGATATCTCCAAAGCGCGAGAGTACGCGCGACAGATTCATCCCGGCATGGCGATTTTGGAGGTGTCATGCACGACCGGCCAGGGGCTTGAGCAGTGGATTGCGTGGCTCGAAAAACGCCGCGAGGCAGTGACGAGTGACCAGTGACGAGTGACAAGCGAGCGAATGGCAAGAATCGAAACTCGCAGCTCGGCGCCTACTGCGATTTTCGAGTTCCGACTTCCGGACTTCGGCCTTTGCTGGCTTGTCACTCGTCACTGGTCACTGTTCTTATGCGCAAAGCCATTGAAATTACCGGAATGGTGCAGGGTGTGGGGTTTCGCCCTTTTGTCTTTCGGCTGGCTACTGACAACCATCTGACGGGATTCATTACCAACACTGCGGCTGGCGTTTCGATCGAGGTGGAAGGCACCGCAGATGGCGTCGAGTCGTTTTTGGAGCGATTGCCGAAAGAAATTCCTCCTCTGGCGCGCATAACCGGCATCATTGTCGCCGATCGGCCTTCGAACCATGACGTTGGTTTCCGCATTCTGCCGAGCCGCTCCGGTGAAGAACGCCGAGTTTTGATCTCGCCCGATGTGGCCGTTTGTGACGACTGCCTGGCGGAGTTGTTCAACCCCGCCGGCCGGCGATTCCGCTACCCTTTTATCAATTGCACGAACTGCGGTCCGCGTTACACCATCGTGCGCGATATTCCCTACGACCGCGCCAAGACTTCGATGGCGCCCTTCCCGATGTGTCCGGACTGCCAACGCGAGTACGACGATCCGCGCGACCGCCGGTTCCACGCGCAACCCAACGCCTGCTGGAAGTGCGGCCCGGGTGTTGAATTGTGGGATAACTCAGGGCGACGCATCGAGGTCGGCGATCCGATTCAGAAGACAGTTGAACTCCTCGCCGCTGGAGAGATTGTGGCGGTCAAGGGCTTGGGGGGATTTCACCTGGCCGCGGACGCGATGAATGAAGCTTCCGTCGCGCGCCTTCGTGAACGAAAGCGGCGCGTGGAGAAGCCATTCGCGGTGATGGCGCCATCGCTTGCCGACCTGGAAGAGTTTTGCTGCCTGAATGATACCGCGCGACAGTTGCTGCAAAGTCCGGCGCATCCTATCGTACTCCTAAGAAAGAAGCGGCCGGAACGCTTTGCCCCCTCTGTCGCGCCGTTCAACCGCGACTTGGGAGTTTTCCTGCCGTATACGCCTTTGCATCATCTGCTTTTTGCGGGTAACGGTGTCGGCGCATCGGAGAGGCAGAAAAGTAGATCTTCTCCGTGTCCTCCGTGTCCTAAGAACTTTCACACAGAGAGCACAGAGCCTCTCCGTGACCTCCGTGTGAAAGCTTTTCCAAGCACAGACGTCACAGAGAGATTTGAGAACATCAACGCGGCCTCGAAGGAAGCCGAAGGTCCCAGACTCGCGGCTTTGGTGATGACCAGCGGGAATATCTCTGAGGAACCCATTGCGATCGATAATGCGGAAGCGGTGGAGAGACTGCGCGGCCTCGCGGATTACTTCCTCGTGCACAATCGCGAGATTCTTCTGCGCGCCGATGATTCCGTGGTGCGCGTCGGGGGCGGGCGAGCGCGACAGGTTCGCCGTTCGCGCGGCTATGTGCCCTCGCCCATCTTCTTGAAGGAAGACCTACCGCCGGTGCTTGCGGTGGGTGGAGAACTGAAGAATACCATTTGTATCACCCGTGGCCGCGAGGCTTTTCTGAGCCAACACATCGGCGATCTTGAGAACCTTGAAAGCTACAAGTTCTTTGAATCAACGGTGGCGGGGCTCAAGCGCATCCTGGAGGTTGAGCCGCGCATGCTCGCTTATGACCTCCACCCCGACTATTTTTCGACGCGCTGGGCCCTCAACCGGCAGGGCATCGAGGCTGTGGGGGTTCAACATCACCATGCCCACATAGCAAGCTGTATGGCAGAAAACCAGCTCGATGCGCGCGTCATCGGTTTCGCTCTGGATGGCACAGGCTATGGGCTGGACGGAAACGTCTGGGGCGGAGAAGTTCTGGCTTGTGATTATCGCGGCTTTGAGCGCCTCGCCCACTTACAACACATTCCTATGCCGGGTGGGTCCGCCGTGATCGTTGAGCCTCGACGCATGGCGATCGGTTACCTCTTTCGACATTTTGGCCGTGAGCTCTGGGATTTGGATATTCCCTTCGTACGTGGATTGGACCGTCGTCGTACCGAAGCCCTCTTGCGGATGATTGAGCATGGGCTGAACTGTCCCTTGACCTCAAGCACCGGCAGGCTGTTTGATGCCGTCGCGGCCATCGCAGGAGTGCGCGAGCAAGTCAACTATGAGGCCCAGGCGGCGATTGAACTGGAAGCCGCTATCGAGGAACATGGGGCCGAACCGAGTTCGGCTCCCTCCGCTGGAGCGTCGGGGGAAGGCGATGGTTACCCCTTTGCCATTCGAGACGAGGGCGGCGGTTGGGTTATCGACACTCGCCCCATGTTTGTGGCGCTCGCCCAGGACATGCGCGACCGTGCTCCCACGGGCCTTGTTAGCCGTCGATTCCACCTTGGTTTAGTGGATGTCCTGGCACGCACGGCGGCTCTGCTGCGCGAGCGGACGGGACTCGATCGGGTTTGCCTCAGCGGCGGTTCATTCCAAAACACTTTCCTCTCCGCTCATCTTCAAAGGCGTTTGGAGAAGGAGAGTTTTCAGGTATTCAGTCACACCGAAGTTCCCTGCGGGGATGGCGGCATAAGCTTAGGGCAGGCCATTATTGCCGCCCACCGCAAGGACTAAGCTTTGGCTACTTCCCTAAGTGGACGACGATTCCGGCGGAATACTCGAGGTCATGAGCGGCTCCGGATACCGGAAAGTAGGGGCCATTACTCGGTGATGAAGGGAAGCCGTAAGTGGGCGTTCCCGTCAAATGGTCCCGCACATCGACGCGGAGCGCAATGTGAGGCAGAAGATTCATGTCTACACCACCACCATAATTGACGCCCACCTTGTTGGCAGCACCAAATGGGGCATTGACGAAGTCGCTGAAGATGCCCGAGTAAGGTCCTACTTTTGACCATCGGTCGTACTCGAGTCCTGCCGCCAGGTAAGGCTTAAGTCCGAGGAAGGATCTCGGTGCGTGCGCGACCGCGTCTCCGCTAATGCGCTGGTTATGGATTCCGTACCCCGTCACTACGGAAGTTCCAAAGTCAGTAATAGCAAGGTTGTTTCGCACATTACTGTAAGCGCCCTCTACGGCGAGGATCTTGCCCAAGGGAGCCTCGACTCCCAGAGTAAACCCGCCGCCGGTCTTGTAGGCTGATCCGAACGGGGTGGAGTACTCTGTGTAGTTATGGCTATCGAACAGCGAGGAAACGCTTCCCATGGCAAATATATTCAGACCCTCGGCGTGTAATGTGGTCGCACTCACACACAGAGCGGTGACTACCACCAAACTTTGCAAAAGCTTCCGTAGCTTCATGATCCAACCTCCACTCAAATATTTCCTTCCAAGCTCCTGCGTCCTGTAGGGTAAGGACACACTCACTATGAGGGCTCGCGATAGGCGGCCTCCGACCAGGCAAAGCGCAACGTGCGATGCGGCACACCTCTACCTGCGCACTTCAAATAAAGGGATTTGGGCGACAGACTTCGAATGGCCTAAGCCGGGCTCTAACTCGTTCGCGAACCGGCGCTGGTGAGCAGATGGTAGGATTGCGCCGGATTCGCCGCGTCTGTCATCCCTCAGTCGCTAGCGTCCTGCTCCGAAGAATATTGGATGCAGGCCCATTCGCGAAAGGTTGGTTGCGGCGCGGGCGACCCATATGGGCGCCGAATATGCGAAACTGCGGCGCAGAACGAACCGCTGGGCTATACTGAAAGGGCTCAGAAGACAAACTGGAAACTCTGGTTCTAAATGCCTGTGGGGGGCTTGATGAACTCCAGAACTGTTTTGATCCTCATGCTGGTTTTGGTGGGTTCGGGTAGCCTTCGCGCGCAGAGTACGCCTTCGCCTGCCCTGCTGATACTCGCAAAGAGCGACCGATCCTTGGCGATTGTCGATCCAGCGACTCTGAAGGTGATGGGCCGGGTGCCTGCCGGGCCCGACCCGCACGAAGTCATTGCTTCCCCGGATGGAATGACCGCCTACATGTCCAATTACGGCGGGGGAGCTTACAACACGATTTCGGTGGCTGACCTGGTGGCGCAGAAGCCCCTTCCGGCCATCGACCTCGGTGTAATGCGCGGGCCGCACGGTCTGTGGTTTGCCGACGGCGAGTTGTACTTTACCGCTGAAGCCAACAAGGTGATCGGCAGATACGATCCAGCAGGTGTGAAGATAGACTGGATCCTCGGCACCGGTCAGGGCCGGACGCACATGGTCGTCGTCGCAAAGGGCCTGGACCGGATTGTTACATCCAACGTTAGTTCAGGCACGATCAGCATCATCGACAAGGTGACCCGTCCCTTCGGCCCTCCGGTTCACCCGCCGGGTGTGCCAAACGGGTTTCGTCCTCCTCCGCCGGGTGGACTGAACGGACCGCCACCCGCTCCCAGAGGGCCCGATTGGGAGCAGACCGTTATTGCGGTGGGACGAGGGCCGGAAGGCTTTGATGTTACTCCGGATGGCAAAGAGCTATGGGTCGGGAACGCTCAGGACGGAACGATTTCGATCATCAATGTTGCCGGCAAAAAGGTGGTGCAGACACTCGCGGCAAACGTCAGCGGAGCCAATCGCTTGAAGTTCACACTCGATGGCAAACGTGCATTCGTTTCTTCGCTGGGCGGCGCTGATCTGGCAGTTTTCGACGTCAGCACGCGTCGGGACATTAAACGCATCAAACTCGGACATGGAGCGGCCGGGATCCTGATGCAGCCCGACGGTTCACGCGTTTATGTGGCCTGCAGCCCGGACAACTATGTCGCGGTGATCGATTTGACAACTCTGGAGATTATCGGCCGCATCGATGCCGGCCACGATCCTGACGGACTCGCATGGGCGACGCGGCAATAGCGTGCTCTGTCTTCGACGCGCCCTTGTTCTGCCAGGAACCTGATGCCAGTCTCTGAGGCCAAGGGAGGGCTTCAGGCTTTGAGGTAAGGGGCGAGCCCTTTCCACCACTCTTCCAACTCACGTTGATCGAGGTCGTCAAGTCCGCCGCCAGCGACCCCGCGAAGTTTCGCGGTTTTGAACACACCGCGACGGACCAGAACCTCTTTCATAAAGGCGAGACCATAAATCTCTTCCAGATTGATCATCGGCAGGAGCTTTTCAAAGATGCTGCGAGCCTCCGCCGCTTTGCCCTGTACTGCGAAGTTGTAGATCTGCGCGGCGACGTCAGTGAATTGGCAGGCCGGCATCGTCCCTGAGGCGCCATGGGAAAGTTCATCGAGAAGGTTGCGACCTGCGCTGCCGGAGAAAATGCCCTTCATAGCGCCCGAGTTTGCATACTCGCTGATTCGGCGAGCGACGGGCGCAACTTCCTCCTTAACATAGGCAAACTGGGGGTTCTCCTTGGCCATCCGAATGACAATATCGGTAGGCAGCGCCGGACCCCATGGGGCGCCGGAGTTTTGAATGAAGATGGGAAGCTTTACCCCTTGCGCCAGGGTGCGGTAATAGCTGGCTGCGCTATCGAGACCTACCGATCCCAAATAAGGTGGTAGGGCGATCAGGGCGTCGGCTCCATGCGCACCTGCGTGCTGGGCGAATTTCAGAGCCAGACCGGCACTGGGCGCCTGAACCCCGACCACGACGTGTGTTCGTCCCGCCGCAGCGCGAAGGATGACTTCCGCCCCACGCATGCGCTCGTCCTCGGTGAGCAAATAGAATTCACCCGCGACCTGAGGCCACACCACTCCGTGATCGCCGGCGCGAACGCAAAAATCCACCTCGCGCGTCAAGTCTTCCCAATCAACTTGATCATCCTTATCGAATGGGGTCTGAAGGATGGCGAAAATTCCGTGAAAGTCGCCGGCGGAACGGGCGGTCGCCCAGACCGTGCGCCAACCTGTTACCAACCCTACGCTGAGGGCGCAGCTTTGCCGTATAAACTCGCGCCGAGATTTTGAATGTTTCATGGCTCGCTCCCTGATTACACGTAAGCGATGCACTCGATCTCAACCGGAGAGTCACCGGGCAGATCCCTTACCGCGACTGTCGTGCGGGCCGGCGGGTTCGTGGGAAAATAGGAGTGGTACATCTCGTTCATGGCTGCGAAGTTCGTAATGTCAGTGAGGAAGACCGTGCATTTCAGCACCTTGTCCACGGATGACCCGGCGGCTTCCAAAACCGTCTTCAGGTTTTCCAGGCATTGCTTTACTTGATTGCCAATTGGTCCCTCAACCACCTTATGGGTTTGGGGATCCTGTGCGCCCGAACCGGAAAGGAAAAGCAGATTTCCCAGTTGGGTCGCGGGGCTGAAAAGTGACGTCGGCGTCAGCGGTTCGCCGGGCCGCGTCACGACCTTTTTCTGGGCACTCGACTTGCCCGGTGCGGCGGAAGCAGGCAAGGCCAATGTGGCGGCTCCGGCGGTGGCAGTGACTGCGATTGAGCCCTTTAGAAACGAGCGACGGGGAGACCTTGCGATGTGCATGATGAACCTCCGATGGACAAGATTAGGCGTCCGGCGCGAGTATGAAATGGCAATGGCCACCGCGTCAGGGCAAGTAGAGGCTATCACAACGGAGTCTGTTCAGAAAAGCGCGACTGAGTGGAGAACAAAGGAGAGTGGCGCCAGTACAAGAGAGATTCCATTTCCTTGACAGCTCTGGTGCAACGCGTTAGGTTCAGTGGCGAATTCAGAATTACAAGGTCCAGAGGTTGGCGGTGGAACTCTTCTCGTTTTCGTCTTCGCGCCGAAAGTTCTTGGCGTCTGCGAGTCTGATTTCCGGCATGGCAACGGCCGCGACCGAGCGCTTGATGGCTGCTGCCGGATGGGGAAAACGAACTATGACAGCACCTGATATCTACGCGCGGCTGGGCGTACGCACGCTGATTAATGCGAAGGGAACTTACACGTTCTTGACCGGCTCCCTGGTCTCCTCCGATGTGTCCGAGGCGATGGCGGTGGCGTCGCGCCACTTCGTGCACCTCCTCGATCTGCAAGAGAAGGCAGGGGCGAAGATTGCGCACATGTTGGGGGTAGAAGCCGCGATGGTTAGCTCGGGCGCCGCCGCCGCCATCCTGTTGGGCACCGCTGCTTGCCTTACCGGAAATGATCCGAAGCGTATTGCCCAATTGCCCGACGTTACGGGAATGAAGAGTGAAGTGATTATTCAGAAGGCCCACCGAAACCCCTTTGACCATGCTATTCGGAACACCGGCGTCCGCTTGGTGGAAGTCGAGTCCGCGGAAGAATTCGAGAGCGCCATTTGTGAAAAGACGGCCATGATGTACTTTTTGAATGCGGCGCAAAACGAGGGGAAAATCGGGTTGGAGAAGTGGGTGGAAGTGGGCAAGCGGCGCGGGATTCCCACGTTCAATGATGCCGCCGCCGATGTGCCGCCCGTTTCACACTTGAGCGACTACAACAGGATGGGTTTCGATCTCGTCGCCTTTAGCGGAGGCAAGGGATTGCGCGGACCACAGTGCGCGGGGCTATTGCTGGGGAGAAAGGACCTGATCGAAGCGGCGATCTTGAATGACTGCCCCTACGAAGACGCGGTCGGCCGGCCCTGCAAAGTGGGCAAAGAGGAGATCGTGGGAATGTTTGCGGCGGTCGAACGATATCTGCGTATTGATCATGACGCAGAATGGAAGGATTGGGAACAGAGGGTCCAGGCGATGGCAAAAATCCTGGCTTCCGTTCAGGGTCTGCAAGTTGGGAGCTTCGTTCCCGACGTTGCCAATCATGTTCCCCATCTCTACTTGAAATGGGATGAAAGCGCCTTGGGGATCACTAAGGCAGAGTGCGCGAAACAGTTGCGAGACGGCGAGCCGAGCATCGAAGTCCTGGAGGATGACTACCCCAAGGGAATGTGTGTGACGCCCTTCATGATGCAGCCAGGGGAGGAACTGATTGTAGCCTGCCGGATCGAGGCCCTGCTCGTTCAAGCCCGCGATAAATCCAAGGCATGATGGCCTCTCTTTTGGGTTGGGAGAATGATTACTAGAGCATTTTTTAGTTTAGTGTATACACTATATTCCATGATAGTTCTTTGAATACGGCATTTCCTCTTTCTCATGTGTAAATACTTAAGTCGAAGATGCTCTAGCCGCGGCGAAGGTAGTCAAGCAACTTGCGAAATGCCTCGCCGCGGTGGGAGACGGCGAATTTTTCCTCAGGGAGGATCTCCGCGAAGGTTTTGCTCAAGGGTGGGTAGTAGAAGTAGGGGTCGTATCCGAATCCGTTTTTGCCCTTCGGTTCGTTGATGATGACGCCATCGGCTCGGCCTTCAACGACGGTGAGCACGTGCCCGGCCTCGGCCAAGGCAATTGCGCAAACGTAATGCGCAGCTCGATCGGACTGTCCGGACGAACCTGAGGCAGGAGCAGCCTTGATGTTGCGTTGGGCTTCCCGCCGGTGAACTTCGGCCAGCAATTTCTTGTTGTTTTCATCGTCGCTGGCCTCGGGGCCGGCGTAGCGAGCGGAATAAATTCCAGGCGCCCCGTTGAGCGCATCCACACAAATCCCGGAGTCGTCAGCAAAGACCCATCCCGAAGAGTTCCGGCTGTAGTAGACGGCTTTCTTGCGGGCGTTTTCTTCAAAGGTCAGTCCATCCTCAATACAAGCAGTTAGTTCTGCGAAGCCGGGTAGCGCTTCAACCTTTACAGCTCGAACGGCGTCGTCGTCCCGGAATTCCCGCAGCTTGCCGGGGTTAGATGAAGCCAGATAAAGAATACGCTCTCTCATGCGGACAACGCGAATGGCCCTGCTCGATCCGAACACCGGCTACCGGGGTAACGTCATTTTCAGGATCGACCTTTGAACTTCCACTAATTGTTGAATGGCGGGCCGCGCCAATTCGATCAACTCGCTCAGTTCCTGCGTACTAAAGGTGCGGCCTTCGGCCGTGGCTTGCGTTTCCACCAACTGGCCGGCGCCGGTCATTACTATGTTCATATCGACATCGGCGCTGGAATCTTCGGCGTAACTGAGGTCCAATAACATTTCGTCGCCCACAATCCCGACACTGATGGCGGCAAGATAATCCTTCAGCGGATTGCTCTTTAGCGAGCGCTGAGTTTGCAGTTTTTGGATCGCCAAGCCCAGTGCCACCATCGAGCCCGTAACGGAAGCCGTCCGCGTGCCGCCGTCCGCTCGGATTACATCGCAGTCAATCCAAACCGTCCGTTCACCGAGGACCTGCATATCGATGACGGCGCGCAGCGAGCGCCCAATGAGGCGCTGGATTTCCATAGTACGCCCGGATTGCCGGCCCCGGGTGGACTCACGGGGCGTGCGAGTACTGGTGGCGCGCGGAATCATGGCGTATTCGCTGGTGACCCAGCCGTTCCCACTCCCCTTTTGGAAAGTCGGAACACCGTCGTCAATTGAAGCGGTACAAATTACCTGCGTTTCACCCAGGCGAATCAGCGCCGAGCCTTCCGCGCTGGAGATAAAGTTCGGCACAATTTCGAGGGGCCGTAACTCTGTCGGGGCACGTTGATCCGGTCGAATCAGCTTGCCACCGGAATAAAGTAGACCGCTTATGGGTCGAGGTGTGGGCATAGGACCTCACGGAGTGGTTTTGACGCGAGTGAGATCCGGGGTAAAGGCGGCGGTCAGGTCCGCGTGCCCGTCCTGGGTCTCAACTGCCTGCCCCTGGATGAGGAATTGCACGCGTTTCACCGAGGGGATATTAACAGTAATAGAATTTACAATCGAATATATCGTCAGAGTTTCGGTCTCAATTCCGGTTTCGAAATCGCTCAGGAGATCGTTCGACAAATCGACGTAAGCCGTGCCATCGGCAGCTAGAAAAACGGCGCGGACTGTGGTGGAGGCTGGAAGGACACGGCCGTATCCTTGATGTGAACCTTCCGCCAGAGCCAGCACAATCTGGCGGACACGATCCGCGCCACCTTGGGCCCAGGTGATGGGACGGCTCTCAGCCAGGACCTTGCCGTCGTTCAGGCTGGGAAAGTAGAGAGTAGCAAACTGTGTTGCGCCATTATTCGGTTGCAAGGCGATTTGGCTCAGCTTGGCGCGCGCCGCGTCCTCCGCACGTTGTGGGGGCTCAGGGAAGACGCGCTTCGCGAGCGAACGAAGGTAAAACAATCCGATTCCCAGTACAACCAGCAAAATGAGGAGAAAGATTTTGGCGCGGGCGGTCACGAGTTAGTTGCCCCCCTTCCCGAAGCCGTCCAGAGCCTGGACCACGGCGCCGGCAATCTGCTGCTGGAAAGCGGGGTTGGTCAGTGCGGCCGATTCGGCGTCCGGCGAGAGGCGGCCCAATTCGATGGCTACGGCGGGAGCATTGCTGGCAACCCAAAAGTACCGCGTGGTGCTGAGCCGGACGGGTGACGTAAATGTCACGTCTGAGCAGCGCGCGTTGGCAGCCAACCTTCCGGGAGCAATTTGTTTCCTGAGTTTCCACGCGGGCGACCTGGGCGAGGCCTCGCCCCGCATCACCATCTTTACTTTCCAGACTCCCACCGCTACGGCGCCCGCCGCTCCTGACGCGCCCACATCCATC
>JBKQVI010000295.1:0-4933 GCA_052139985.1 Terriglobia bacterium | reverse complement strand
AGGCAGGCTGAGGTCGGGATTGACAACCTGGATTTCGCGGCGCCAGCTTGAAGTGCACTCGATGATGTGAGTGGAGAGACGCGCCAAGTCGACGGCCTGATCCTTCAGCTTGGGATCGGTGGCGATCGTGTTGTCGAGGTCGGCCCACTTGGAATACATCTGGACGCGCGCGTACTCATAAGGACCGGTGAGAGCGACCCAGATGGAGCTGTAGCGATCGGAGCCGGCTTTGGCCAGGATGGCGTTGTACTCCTTGATTTCAGCCTGAAAATCGCCGATGCGGTCCGGCTTGACGGTGTAAAAGGTGACCCTGCGGATGTTGGCGTCTTGCGCGGACGCCGGTGAGGCGAGCGCTGCCACAGCCAGCAGAATTGCGGCAAGACAAGGCCACAGAATTGCATTCTTAATCCAGCTCATGAGAAACCTCCTTGTTGCAGGCCGGGAGTCGCGCTCCTGGCACTTGAAGGTCCGGCATTGCAGCCGGGCGTGATTGGGATGAAGGCCTTCGCGAGCAAGGGGGCGTGCGGGGTCTTCCGATTTGATGCAGAGTCCGAGAGGGAATTGCGGACTCGGTGAGTATACGACGGAAGACAGTGGTTAGTGATCAGGGCCGGGGGACCGAAAGCGAAGCTATGGCTGGTACTCCCAGAGGTCGTTGAAGGCCCCGCCATGCGCACAGCAGAAGTCGTCATTTCCGCCAAAGAGCCACAGGTTCCCCGAGTGGTCGATCCAGCCGACCGCAGTCTCGCGCTGCGTGGGCACATTGCTTGCGGAAGGTACTCCCATCGTTCCGTAAACGCCCAATGGGGTGGCTGAAGCCAGGTTTGATCCGCTCATCCATGTCCATTCGCCATCGGAGTACTTCCACAGGTCGTTAAGTTCTCCGAAGACCGGGGGAGAAGTTTCCGAATCGACGCCCTGGCCCCCAAAGAGCCAAACGTTTCCTTCGGCGTCGATCCAACTCACCGCCATCCAGCGCGCTCCCGGGAAATTGCCGGAGGCTGCTGTTCCCATTGTCCCGTAGACCCCCGATGCACCAATGACATTCGATCCGCCGACCCACGTCCATTCGCCACTAGAATACTTCCACAGGTCATTCAACAGACAGGTTTCTGGGAGCACGTCGCATTTACCTACAGTGGCGTCGTCGCTGCCCTGCCCACCGAAGAGCCAGAGGCTTCCGGCTGCGTCGGTCCATGTGACAGCATTTGTTCGCGATCCGGGCACATTATTGGGTGATGCGATCCCCTTGGTTCCGTAGATTCCGTTGTTCGCGCCCGCAGGAACCACCGTATTCGACCCGCTCATCCAGATCCATCCGCCCGCGCTGTACTTCCATAAGTCATTGAGTGGGCCGATCGCTCCATTCGAGTCGCAGCCCCCTCCACCGAAGAGCCAGAGATTGCCCGAATCGTCCGTCCATGTCATTCCGTCGACGCGCGCGCCGGGCCAGTTGTCAGAACTGGCAACCCCCTTCGCTCCATACACACCTGGTCCTTGGGGGCACGCAACTGTGCCGGGACTGGAAGCCAGGTTTGCCCCGCCCATCCACGTCCACTCACCATTGCTGTATCTCCATAGATCGTTAAAATATCCTCGATTTCCCAAGGAGTCGATTCCCAGTCCGCCGAAGAGCCAGAAGTTGGCGGAAGCATCGGTCCATCTCGCAGCTTCATACCGGCCGCCGGGCACGTCGCCGGGGGCTGGTGTTCCTTGTGTTCCATACACTCCCTTTGTTTCGATGATGGACGACCCGCCCATCCATGTCCATTGGCCTCCGCTGTACTTCCATAGATCGTTTAAGTCGCCTGACGCGCCAGTTGAATCGATACCGTATCCGCCGAAGAGCCACAGGTTTCCGGACGCGTCGGTCCAGGACAAAGGAGAGGTGCGTGCTCCGGGCGTACTGTCCGGGCTCGCCGCCCCCATCGTGCCGTAGATTCCCTTTTGATAAACGGCGTTCGCGCCGCTCATCCATGTCCATTCGTTGTGCACGGCGGGAGGAGGAGGAGGAGGAGGAGGAATGCTACTGCCGCCGCCACACGCTACCAATGTGGAAAGGGAGATTCCCACAAGGGCAAACCAATATAATTTCACACTGAACCTCCATTCTCCGGTTCAGAATCCTTTATCTGGGCTGAGTATCTATTCTGTTTAGATGCCCGAAAGCTCGTAAAGTTTACGCCATAGGCAGAGCGACATGACCAATGGCGCACCGCCCCGGCAAAGCCGGGGCGGTGCGCTGCCTCTAGAAGTAAATCGGGACCGTTGCGCTGGGCGAATACCCGGGCGCAGTTGCGTACATGGTCCCGCTGGGGCCGTAGTCGTACTGACTTAGATACTCAAGATTGAAGCTATCGCCGGAGCTTAAGGGGTCGCTTCCCGAGGCGTTCCCACTGTTGCCAGAAACCTGCCAGTAGATCTCAGCCCCCGGGGTGTCGTCGTAAAGGGTTTCGGTGAATTCAATGGTGGGGTACCAACCTCCCTCGATGATATAGCTGCTGCTGTTGGTGGGTGCTGCAGCCTGAGGTGGCTGGGGCGCAAGCGCGTTGATCAGGTTCTGCCCGTTAGGGCTGCCCCAACCCGTCACGAGATCGTAGCCCGTCACTGCCGGGTACAGGTTCGGACTTGGGAAATTGTAGTTGTCGCCGATCGTGATGTCGTGAAAGTCGCTGCCATAGTTGGAACTCAGGCCGATTGGGTAGATGAGCGGGTTGATAAAGCCGAGGCCGTTGGGTGCCGTTCCGTAGGCCGCCGCCTGCTGATTGACGAGCGCCATGAAGCCCGCCCATGTAGGTGCCGCCAGGCTGGTCCCGCCGAGTGGTGGTTGGCCGCTCGTCCAACATGCGCCGTTGGCGCAGTAGTAGTTGTCGCAATTTGCTTCAGCCGCAACGTCAGGCCCGTTGCGCAGCGTTGTGGAGCCGTAGTTGGAAGCAGTGATGACGCCTCCGAGCTGCTGATACGGGGGAATCGAGATGTTATCCGGGGAGATGCCGCCTCCACTGCCATATCCAACGCATGAAGTGTTGTTGCCGCCCCAGGCGATTTCGGAGGCCCAAGAGCCGCCTTTGCCGTTCGTTGTCAGCTCCGTGCCGCCGACTGCCGTTACATATGCATCTTCGGCTGGATAAGCAAAGTCACCCGAGACCCATGCACCATCGTCCCCCGAGGCTACGAACACATTCTGTCCTTGTGCTTCAAGCTCTTCGAAGTAATAGTCGTCGCTATTCTGGTCGGCGGGTCTCCATCCCCAGGAGACGCTGATTTGTTTGGCAATGTCGTCGGTGGCCATCCTACTGAAAATGTCGACGTCGCTTGTGCCAGCCACAAAAGTACTTATCGGCGCGATATATACAAGGATCTGCGACAGTCCAGGCGCCATGGACGCAGCTTCGATGATGTCAATGACCTGCTCCGTATCTTCACCATCTGACCCGCTGCTTGCGCTAAGCAACAACACGGGGTTAATTGGTATATTGAGCGACTGACCGACATTCGTGAAATACGCTTGAACATCGTTCGGGTTGTAGCCGTCAAGTTCGAACAGGCCAACCGCCTGCCCGGTCCCGGTGAGGGATGTTCCGCCATAGTAGGCCGCTCTCCGGTCACTCCCGAGAAAATTACCTCCTGAGCCCGAGCCGGTTGTGTTGCCCTGCGCTACCGATCCCTTTTGGTAAAGGGGACGCGGGATCGAGTAGTTATCAAGGCCCGCAATGTGCCACAGCCGAACATCTAAATTGACGGAGGGTTCCCGGTCCGGGGAGAAAAACGTGCGGTTCTCGGTTGGATGTTGATACACATTCATTTTAACGTTGAACGCGCTCTCGACTTGCGCAGCAGAAGCGCTGACGAAAACGGCGAGTCGATTTGCCGGAGTGTCGGTTACGGTAAAGCCATTGGCCTGAGCAAAGTTGACTACTTTTTGGTAATCCTCTGCTGTTGGGCCGAACTCTTCGGTAAACTGAGCCACGCTAAGAAATTGATGGTAATTCGGACTGTGCGGATCTTGAAGCTGACCCAACAGACTGGTCAGTGCGGCTTGATTGCGTACCGGCAGCATGATAGCGAGTTGCATAGTTTGCGTGCTGGGAAGCGATCCAACCTGAACAGCCTGGCCGCCTGTGACTATGGGGCGAGCATGCCGAGTCGGGAGTGTTTGCTGCGCCAACGTTGGGATAGTGAACAACATGAACGCCACCGCACAAACAAGCGCGGCACGTCCTGGAAGAGACTGGGGGCTCCTCTTTCTGTTCATTGTGTTCCTCCAATGAGTTTTGAAACACCGCATGATCGGGCGGAGCAACTCTGTGCGCGGTGCGCGACTAAGGTTCGCTGCAATCCTTGTGAAAGATGTTTACGGAGGAGACGTCCTGAGCGGGTGGTCGCGTTTTTTTGCTCTGTCTGCTCGGCAGCCGCGCGGCAAATCTGCAAATTGGATTTACCGCACTCGCAGTTCCGTACTCTTCAAAACCGGAACTCGAATCCGAGGAAGCACCGCGTATAGCGCACTTGCGACCAAGTACGCCCAGGAACTGAGGTCCTTCTTTGGTTTCTATTGAGGCACGCATTGGGGCGGGAGAATGTGATGGCCGGCATATATGAGTGTGACGAGGCCCGACTGTGTTGATCGCATCGAATGACCCCGCCCCTCGACGCAAAGACCGGGACGCGGCGAGGCTGGGGCACCGCGCGACAGTGGTCAGGTTTCAGGGGTTAGTGGTTAGCTGTTAGCGGTTAGCGACCGTCGGCGCTCAACGCTGGAAGATATCGATGGGCTGTGTGAAATCGGTGACGCGCATATGTGCGGCGAGTGTGGGGTATTGGCTCTGGAGCTTGAGATACATCTCCCACGCGACGCGGCGATAGCTGAAGTGGCCGGCAGGACCGGAGCGGAGCTCGGAGATGTACTGGGCCTCGGCAAAGTCCATTTTGA
>JBKQVI010000294.1:0-4702 GCA_052139985.1 Terriglobia bacterium | reverse complement strand
TACCGCTTTGCTTGTTCTGGTTCTCGCACGAATGTCGTATAAACCACATGCGGAAAGCGGTAGCTGCTGCTACCGCACTCCGAGGCCGGCTTCGCCCCCATGAACGAGCCCCTGCTGCTTGGCATTTGTGATGTCCAACTGTCACGCCGCGTAATTACGCACTCGTTCCATCGTACGGTTTGCCGTCTCCACATCCGGCACGTGCTGGACCTTGTAAAAGACGCCGCCTCCCAACTGGTGCGAGTCGAGCGCCGCAGCGAATTCCGGGAACTCAACGTTGACGACCACCGGCATATCTCCCAGCCGGCGGCGAAGCTTGCCGAGGATCGAAAACGCGGAAGGAAAGTGCAAGTCGTCGGCCAAGAAAACCGCTTTGAGACCACACACGGTCGAGACGGCCTCCAACAGGTGGCGCCCATTGCCGTGGATGTGCACCACTCCACCATCAAAGGCCGCAAGAATTCGCTCCACCGGCCCACGACCCCATTGTTCGAAATAATCGACGGAAGTCATATGAAAGGGATCGACGCTTTCGGAAACAATGCGCCCGGGAATCCACTCCACCATGTTGCTGCACGTTCCGCCCTCGAGCAGCGGCACGTGCTCAAAGAACGTCCGTTGCACCTCCACGTTCAACTGGTAGGCGAATTCAATGGCTTCGCGGACCTGCTCCGGACGATCCACTAAGTCGAGATAGGTTTGGGTGGCGCCGAAAAGCTCGAAAACAAAGTTGAGGCCGTCGATCAGGATAAAGTGGCTGATGCCGAATTTGCCCTGACTTTCCACGCGGAACTTTTCCAGTTCATCAAGATAGAAGCTGTACCACGGCGATTGCCGGTCGATGGCCAGCTTCGGAAGGCCCGCCCAGTCCTCCAAGATGGGCGGAACCATTGACGAGATCCAACCATTTTCCGGATGCGCCATGAACTGCACTTTGCCGCCCACAATCCCGCCGTACAATCCCTGGTCCATTTCACTCAGGTAGGCAGACGGAATGGAATCATCGTGGATCGCTGCGCGCTCGGCGAACAGCGCATCCCAGAACGCCACGCGGTCTGCCAGGTCCGGCCTGTCGGTATAACCCGGGGCGTGACTCACCGCGAACTTCCGCAGCGCGCTTGTTTCCACCTCCATGCGTGCGAAGATCCGGTCTTGCCGGCGGTCTGTATAAAGCGAACGCAGCCTGTCAATACGCACTCCCCCATCAGGACAATAGGAAAAGGGAAACGGCATAGAGCTTTCTCCGTAGGGATCGAATGGCTGAAATGCGTGCGACAGCCGTTTGCACGCTCCTATTATGGGTATCGCGCGCCGATTGTCCACCAGAAAAGGCGGCGCAGCCGGTACAACAGCAAACATCACGAGCGCAGCGGCATCGCCGGGTCATGGCGTGGTGGCTCCCTAGCGACGCCGCATCGCACTGGAACAGCAAAATCGCGGTTGCCAACGAGCCGGTGGGAGATGTACGGTGGTGCTTCATGGACCAAAGTGAAAATCCAGTCTCGACCGGGGGTTGGCGAATGAAGAAGTTCCCCATGGCAATGGCCGTCTTGCTAATTCTCGCCGGTGTGCTGTGTGCGGCGGCACAATCGCCCGAAGCCGAGTCCAAGAAAGAGCCGGAGGCGAAGCCAGCCGCAGAAGCTGCGCCGCCCAAAGAGGAATCGTCAGTAACCGACCACAGCATCCGCATGGGTGGCGCGACGATTCCGTACAAGGCCACAGCGGGCACCATTCTGCTGAAGGACGACGAGGCCAAGCCCAACGCCAGCATGTTCTATATCGCCTATACGCGCAGCGACGTGAAAGACCCGAGCCAGCGCCCTCTGGCGTTTCTCTATAACGGCGGGCCCGGCTCGTCGTCCGTGTGGATTCAGATGGGCGCGTTCGGCCCGCGCCGGGTTGACACCGCCAACGCCCAGCCTACTCCGCCGCCGCCGTACCGCGTCGTGGACAACGCCAACTCGCTCATCGAGGTGGCGGACATGGTGTTCATCGACCCCGTGGGCACCGGCTTCAGCAAGGTTGTGGGTAAAGCCAAGGACAAGGATTTCTGGGGAATCGATCAGGACGTGAAATCGCTGGCCCAGTTTATTACCACCTACGTGAGCCGCAACAACCGCTGGAACTCGCCCAAGTTTCTCATCGGCGAAAGCTACGGCACCTTCCGCAACGCCGCGCTGGTCAATTATCTCCAGTCGCATGACGGCATGGACTTCAACGGCGTGGTGATGATGTCCACCGTTCTTGATCTCGGCACTATCTCCTTCAATGAAGGCGACGACCTGTCTTACGTTCTCTACCTGCCCAGCTACGCCGCCACCGCCTATTTCCACAAGATGCTGAAGGACCCTCCAGCCGACCTCACTGGGTTTCTCAACGAGGCGCGCCAGTTTGCCGCCACCACTTACGCAGGCGCGCTGCTCAAGGGCGCATCGCTCAGCGCGACGGAGAAGGCGGAAGTCGCCAAGCAGGTGGCGCACTTCACCGGCCTCGGGGAAGACTACGTCCAGAAGGCCGACCTGAGGGTGAATCTTCCCCAGTTCATGGCGGAACTGCAACGCTCCCGCGGCCTGGTGACCGGCCGCCTGGATGCACGCTTCTCCGGTCCCACCTTCGATCCTCTGTCCGAATACGGTGAGTATGACCCGCAGGAGACCGCCATTACCGGCGCCTTTACCGCGGCTTTCAATACGTATGTGCGCGAGGATTTGAAGTTCGGCAAGGACCTTACTTACGAAGTGGCAAATCCCAAGGCCGGACCGGGTTGGGATTGGAAACGTCCGGACGAGCACGGGTTCTCGTTCCCCGGTGCGCCGAATGTCGAGGCGGATCTCACTCAGGCACTTATCTCTAACGCGCACTTGCAGGTTCAGGTGGAGAACGGCCTGTATGATCTCGCCACGCCGTTCTTCGCCACCGAATACACCATGGGACACCTGCGGCTGCCCGAGAACCTCCGCAGCCACATTCATTTCGACTATTATGACGCTGGCCACATGATGTACTTGCGCGAAGAAGATCTGGGCAAGCTCAAGAGCAACGTAGCAAGCTTCATTCAGGCAAACTCCGCCCGCTAGCGTCAATCGCCGTCGCGGACCATCTTCAGAGCGGGGCTTTGGTGCTCAGTCAAATTCAGAAGCTCCGCCTGACCCTTTCGCGTCAGTCGCATTTGGAAGGATGAAGGCGGATCGTTGAGAGTCCGCGGAGGATGGGCTTCTTTGTGGCTGACCCGGAAACGGAGCGTCTTACCGTCAAACTCCGGGTCGATCAATGCCAAGGGCGTGGCGTGCGTCATGTCCACCTGCCACGGATCCCGTTCGGTGTTACGGTGCAGGAAGTAGAAGACAATCGTGCCGCTCAACTTTCCTCCATCGTTTTTCACCGTGAGGGTGATCGCCGGCAGATCGTACATCTTCCCTCGCCAGGTGCCCGCCACGGGGGAGTCCGCCGCTATCGCATGCGGCCCTGCCAGCACTAAAACCAGCATCAGCTTTGCGGAAAGACTCATGCGCTCCTCCCTGCAGAAGCAACTGACGCGATTCCCGTTTAGGTAGGCTGGCCCTTGCCCAAAGCCGCCACACCGAGCGTTCCACCCAGCCCCATGGTTTCCACCACCGATGAGGGCACGATGACCATCGAGCCGCGTTCCTTGATGGCCTCATAGAGCATGTTCATGGCACGCAGATGCAGGGCTACGGGATTATCGGCATAGACTTTGGCGGCCTGCTCGAACTTGGCCGCGATCTCGGTTTCAGCCTGCCCCAAGATGATGCGAGCCTGTCGCTCGCGCTCCGCCTGGGCTTGCCGGGACATGGCGTCCTCAAGCGCCTGGGGAATGTGGACGTCGCGAATCTCGACCGACTGCACCGTGATTCCCCAAGGATTGGTTTTCTCGTCCAGGATGCGCTGCAACTCGTGGCCCAGGGATTCGCGCTCGGTGATCATCTGCGCCAGTTCGTGGCGGCCGATCGATTCGCGCAAGGCTGTCTGGGCGCTCATGGTAATGGCATCGATGAAATTCTCCACTTCCAGAATCGACTTCTCCACATTCCATACGACCCAGAAGACGATGGCATCCACATTCACCGGCACCGTGTCCCGGGTCAACGCCGTTTCCGCGGTTACCTTCGTCACGCGCACGCGCTGGTCCACGTAGTGGCTCAGGGTGTCCACCACGGGAATCATCGTAAACATCCCGGGTCCGCGCAGGCCGACGTATCGGCCGAATCGCAGTAACGCCACCTTCTCCCATTGGGGAACCACCTTGACGGCGAACAGGAAGTAAACGCCTACCAGAGCCCCCACGACGATGGGTATCGGATTACCCCAAAGCGCGCTTGCAACTCCACCGGCAATCAAGCACGACACAAAGATTGCGGTACCCACACTGCTGACCTGCTGAAGCCTCTCGTGCATGGTTTATCTCCTCTTCCCCAATGCGGGGTAGCGGTCGAATAAGACTTCTGCAACTTCCTGAAGCGTGAAACCTCCGGCGCCGGCGCGGGCTACAAATTCGCTGACCAGTTGTTCAAGCTGGCGCTGCCGCTCCGAATCGTCAGGCGCGGCCTGGCGATGCGAAATGAAAGTTCCGGTGCCTTGCTGCGCTTCGAGCACACCACGAATCTCCAGCTCCCGGTAGGCTCGAAGCACCGTGTTGGGGTTGATGGCCAGATCTACCGCCACTTGGCGGACCGTGGGGAGC
>JBKQVI010000293.1:0-8380 GCA_052139985.1 Terriglobia bacterium | reverse complement strand
TGATTGCCTGCGTGAACGTCGCGAACCTCCTGCTTACCAAATCCGTGGGGAGGAAGCGGGAGATCGCGGTCCGGCTGGCGGTCGGGGCAGGGGCGCGCCGCCTGGTGCGCCAACTGCTGACCGAGAGCGTGCTGTTGTTTCTTCTGGGCGGATTCGCGGGCTTGGCCGTGGGCACGGCCGCGTTACGCCTTCTCCTCCACGTTGCGCCCGCGGGCTACATCCCCGAGGTGATTTCCGTGCGTCTTGATTCCCGGGTTTTTGGTTTTACCTTCCTCATAGCGTTCGTTATGGGGACACTCGTCGGGCTCATTCCTGCATTGAAGGCAACCCGTGTGAGCTTCAGCGAAATGCTCAAGGAGAGCGGTTCCGCCGTGGCGCCGTCCCGCGGGCTCGCGCGCGGCCTGCTCACGGCCGGTGAGATCGCACTGGCGCTGGTCATGCTGGTTGGAGCGGGGCTTGCTACTCGGAGTCTGGCGCGCTTGTTGGGCGTGCAACTCGGATTTGATCCACAGCAGGTCGTGGCGGGGCGCGTCTCACTGCCCGATTCGCGCTACCCGAAAGAGCCCCAGCAGATCGCATTCTTCCGGAAGCTGCTCGACCGGATGCAAGTCTTGCCGGGAGTCGTCTCTGTCGGCGCGGCCTCGGAGCTGCCGCTCGATGGAGGCAGCAACGGTCCCGTCCTCATCGAAGGGAAGGCGGCGTCCAAGGATATGTGGACCAGTCCTTTGGTGGAGTCATGCACCGTCACACCGAATTACTTCCTGACGATGCATATTCCGCTGCTGAGAGGGCGCGATGTAGCCGAGACGGACACCGCCGAGACGCCGCCCGTCGCCGTGATCAACGAAACCATGGCGCATCGCTTCTGGCCCGCCGAGGACGCCATCGGTAAGCGCTTCAGGCAGGGAGCTCCTGACGCTAAGTGGATCACCGTTACGGGGGTAGTGGGCGATATCAGGGAATTCGGCTTGGCCCAGCCGGCTATTCCTGAAGCCTATTATCCCGAATCACAACGTACGGATTCGGAGTTGGTCCTGGTAGTGCGCACCGCCAATGATCCGCAAGCTCAAGTGCCTGCCATCCGCAAAGCTCTGCATGACCTGGACAAGGACTTGCCGTGGTACGAAGTCCAGGCGTTGCCGGAGATGGTTTCGGACTCCTCGCGAGAGAAGCGCTTCGTGGCCCTGCTCCTCACCTTGTTTGCCGCTTTGGCGTTGGTGCTCGCTTCGGTGGGCATTTACGGGGTGGTGTCTTACTCCGTTACCCAGCGCACGCGGGAGATTGGCATCCGCATGGCGTTTGGCGCCGAGGTCCGAAACGTTCTGGGCATGGTTCTCAGGGAAATTCTGCGTCTCGTTTTCGCTGGCCTGGCCGTAGGTCTGTTGGGAGCCTGGGCGCTTTCCCGATACCTCACCAGCATTCTCTACGCGGTGCGCGCCACGGATCTCGCGACCTACGCTCTCGCTGCGCTCCTGATGGCCGCTGTCGCGCTCGTGGCCTGCCTGGTGCCGGCCCGCCGTGCGGCAAAGGTCGATCCCATGGTGGCGCTGCGGTACGAGTGATGGTCGAGTTGAATCTTGCTTTTGCGCGGTGCCTTGAATGCCCAGGATAATACCTACAGAAGATGTTAGACCTCCAACAACTGCGCATCCACGCGATATCGCAATCTCTGTTTCCCCCAACCACTTTGAAAGCTGCAATCCGCCGTCTTGGGTTTGTGCAGGCCGACCCCATTCGCTCCCCCGCGCGAGCCCAGGACTTAATTCTTCGCCATCGAGTCAAAGGTTACCATGCAGGAGACCTTGACCGGCGTTACTCCTCGCTTGATTGCGAAGAAGACTATCTTTACGCCTACGGATTCCTTTCACGCGAAGTCTGGGCGTTGGTGCATCCCCGAGCGACATCGAAGTTGCTCCATCTCGATCGGAAAGTACTCGAAATGGTCCGCCAGTTGGGGCGTGTCCATCCGAGCGAACTGGACGCTGATTTCGGACGCGACCGGGTGATCAACGCCTGGGGTGGTTATTCAAAAGCTACCAAGCGCGCCTTGGAACGCTTGCACTATCGCGGGTTGCTGCGGATTGCGCGCCGGCAAAAAGGCGTCCGCGTGTATGAAGCGGCGCTCTTACCCGCGGCGCCAATGCCGCCGGATCAACGTTTACGAAAGTTAGTGCTGGTGGTGGCTAGTATTCTGGCGCCGGTTGCCGAAAAGACTTTGCAGACCATCGCCAGCCGCCTCCGCCGTTTCATCCCGGGCCTCGCGGACCATCGTGCGGTGCTGCGCGAGTTGTTCCGAAGCGGCGAACTCGAAAAACAGTCTGTTGACAGGATCATTTACGTCTGGCCCGCCTCCAAGCGAGGTCACGAAGAGCCTCCCCGCCGCGTGCGATTCTTGGCCCCTTTCGATCCTCTGGTGTGGGACCGGCGGCGATTCGAGCATCTTTGGCAATGGTCCTACCGCTTCGAAGCCTACACGCCTCCGGCCAAGCGCGTCCGCGGCTACTACGCCATGCCTCTTCTCTGGTGTGACCGCGTCATCGGCTGGGCCAACGCGGAAGTCGGTCGAGAGTGTCTGAGTGTCCGGCTCGGTTTCGTCGACGGATGCCCTCCCGATCGTGATTTCCACGGGGAATTGGACGCCGAGGTTGCCCGTCTTGAGGCCTTTCTAAAATGAATCCCCTATCCGTAGGAAAAGTGACACAACGTCTCTTGACAAGGTCTCTCGGCTCTGCGCTAGTCTAGAGAGTAAGTAGCCGGCGCGAACGCGGTGCGGCTGCGGAGACAAGGAATGATCTTAATTCCCCACCGACGTAAAACCACCAACTGACAGAGAAAGGCGTTCGGGTCAGGATCAAATTAAGCAGTTGTCGGCTTCCAGTCGGCGCAGGAGCCGCCAGGATCGGCGGTGGTACTTCAATATAGGACACTATCAGAACTTGTCGAATTGACGAAGCGCGCAGAACACGCTATTTTACTAGGCAGGGTCGTACTGGACGATTTTGGCAGCCTTTCGAACCGCGCCTATGGCGTTCACAATCCGTAATCTGAAAATCCGCAACCAGATCCTTCTGGTGAGTCTTCCGCCGCTGTTTGTCCTCCTTTGCGCGGTGGGACTCGCCTTCTACGCGTACGGGAGCGTTATCAGTACCGAACGAGCGGCGTTGCGGTCCAAAGACAGCGTAACCCGAAACGAGTCGTTCTTTAGGCACGTCACAGAAGCTGCAATGGCTGTTGGGGAATACGCCTCCACACGCCAGCCCGCTGTGCTTGCTCCCTACGAGAAGGCTGTGGCCGATAGCCTGGCGGACCTCAACGCTCTAAGCGAACTTGAAGCGGCAGATCCGGCACAATTACGAGAGCTTGCACGAATTCGTTCGGAATTCGAGGAGATGCAAAACTCGTGGGCTTTGCCCACGATCGAGACCGTCCGTGCCGGCAGGGACTACGACGTGACGCGGACGATCCTGGAGGGCCAGGAGCGCCTGAATGCGATCCGGGCCGAGGGATTCAAGCTACAGAGTGAAGAAGGCGAGGGGCAAAATGTAAATGAGATGGTGGTCGCCGAGAAGGTGGTGCGCCGCATGTTGGCGGTGGGGGTCGGCTTGGCCGTGCTCCTGGCGGGCATCCTGGTTTTCTTGACGGGGTTAGTAACGCGCCTGATTGTGGTTCCCGTGCTGCAACTCATTCGCGCTTCGGAGCAGGTGGGGCGAGGCGATTTTGCAGTGACTCTGCCCCCTATGGTCGACAACGAATTCGGTGTTCTTTCCCGCAGTTTTTCCGAAATGACTACTGCCCTGCGGCGTGAACGGGAGGAAATCGCCGCGTTGAATCGTTTTTCAGAGGCGGTCACTCAGTGCACTTCGGAAGTTGAGGTTTACGATCTCGCCCTGCACGCCTTGAAAGAACGGTTCCAACCGGTGCAAGTCATCATCTTCAAACTCAACCAAGCCGAGAATTTCCTGGAAGCCGCCGCCACGCTTGTACCCCTCCCCAAAGAGGTGGGCGCTTGGCCGGTGATTGAAGAACCGCACAACTGCAAAGCCGTGCGAACCGGCCGCTCGTTTGTGGTGAATGATGTGCAAATTCAGCCGCTCTGTCCCTCTAAGTTCGTGCTGCCGACGGAAGGAAGCTACTACTGCGGACCCCTGATCGCCGGCGGCATCATCATTGGCTCCGTTCGCATGGAAGCTTCCAGGAATCTTTGGACCCCGGAACGCCGGCGCTTGGTGGAGAGTTACCTCAGTGGCGCGGCCTCGGCGCTTTCCAACCTGCGCTTGCTCGAGGGAATGAAGCAGCAAGCCAACATTGACATGCTAACCGGGCTATATAACCGCCGTTTTCTGGACGATTATGTCCGGAAGATTTTTGCCATCGCCCGGCGGCGCGAGCACCCCGTGGGGATGATTATGCTGGACCTGGATCACTTCAAGAGCTTCAATGATACTTACGGACATGAAATCGGCGATCGCGTCCTGCGCTGCTTCGCCAAAACCGTTACCGATTCGCTGCGCGAAACCAACCTTACCGCCCGATATGGTGGAGAGGAATTCACCATCGTATTGCCAGACACAAGCGCCAAATCCTGCCTCCTGGTTGCCGAGCGCATCCGCAAGGCGGTGATGGCGATGGTAGTGCCTTCCAACTCGGAAAGCCCACTGCCCCAGCTAACGGTGAGTATGGGCATCGCTGTCTTTCCCGACCACGGCCAAAACGTCGAGGAGGTCATCCAAGCTGCGGATAAGGCACTGTACGAATCCAAACGAAATGGGCGCAATCGTGTAACTCTGTCACCGATTCCGGAAGGCGTGGCGTAATAATACCGCGCTCGATCTGTGCTATTATTCATCCCCTCATGACGTTTCGCCGGTATGGGGAAGCCGTAAGTAAAGGGCCAGATGGCAATGGCCGCGACCAAGTACCTACGGAGCAAGCCGCGAACCCCTGCTCCGAGAACTGTGACTAAATACATGGCAAAATATTCACGTGCTTTACTTTCCCGGGCCAAAAAGATCAAGTTGCTGCTGATGGATGTGGACGGAGTGATGACCGACGGGAAATTCTATTACGTACCGATGCCCGACGGCGGCATGCTTGAAACCAAGTGTTTTGACTCCCGCGATGGCCTGGGTCTTCGCCTCGCGCATCACGCCGGCATTAAGACTGGTATCATCACTGGACGCGGTTCGCCAGTGATCGAACAACGCGTCAAAGATCTGGGTATCCACTTCCTTCAACAAAATGCGCTGGAGAAAATCGAACCCTACGAGAGAATTTGCAAGTCCGCCAAGGTAGAGGACTCCGAGGTCTGCTACGTAGGCGACGACCTTACGGATTTGCCTTTGCTCACGCGCGTCGGTTTGGGCGTCAGTGTCGCTAACGGAGACGATCTCGTACGCAAACATGCCCACTTCTGCACGCGCCGCGTGGGCGGCAGCGGCGCCGTTCGCGAAGCTATTGAACTCATTCTAACTGCGCAAGGGAAGTGGAATGCGATAGTGAGAAACTACCTGCACGGCGACCGCGCCATCAACCTTCAACACGGAGAAGCAACTCCAGCGCCTCATCTGCCTGCGCCTCGAAAGGGTCTTCTGCTGTAGGACTCCGAACTGCGGGCTTTCGTGGCGGAGGACATCGCGCTGGAGAGGGAAGTGCCTAAGGTGGTTGCAAAGGTCGAGGCCGTGGCGGGGCTCCAGCCGGGGCCGGAATACCAGTCGGGCGAGTAGCTCAAGGTTCTTGACTTCGCAGTTTGCGCCAAAGCGTCTGCGAACTTCTCCCCCCAGACCTTTTCTACATTCAACGCTATCGCATAAGGGAGAAGGCTTTCGAATAGATGTGGTGTGTACTTCGGAGAACTGCTCCGCTCGCGGTCTTCCTCCGTTGCCGCCAGGAACATACGGAAGGCTTCAATCTTGTCCATCAGCGCCCGGCCCGACCGAGTAGGGGCCTTGAGAAGGATGTGGAAGAGGTAGTTGATTGCCGCCATGAGGAGCAAAATTGCCACTACTCCCATGGAGGTCGCCCCAAGCATCACGTCTAGCCCAGCCACCTCGACAACGAGCATTGCAAGACTGATGGCACCGATCGGGATGGCAGGGTTTCGGGCGTTCGGGCCATGATAGGGAGCGGAAAGTGCATTTTTCAAGGCGGCGATGGTGAGAGATAGCATGGTCAGGCAAGCCAGGCTCCAAAGCACGAGACCTGAGCTCACAAAGAGTACGAAAAGCCTCGACGCCCCCTGAATTGAGAACCCGCATCGGACAACAGTGGCAACGGAAATCAAGAAGCCCGGGATCAGGTAGCGGCTGTTCGTCAAGAGATGAACTCTTTCGAGCCTGAAGCACAAATGCTGATGAAGCGCCTCCATGGCACCGCCGATAAGTTCGCGATTGGCGGGTGCCAGTGCAATCGTATCCCCTGCCGCAAACAGCTTGTCGAGAATTACCTTCTCATCCGGGGTGGCCTCAGACGGGCTCTGGTCATTCTGGCTGAGCTCGGTTTTGGCATGCTGCCGGTAGAGTTTCAAGCGGCCAAGAATGAAGCCGCCAGTGGCATCTCGCAGAATGGCCAATTGCCTTTTGATCGCCAGATCGACCAGATCGGCCACCACCGCCTTCTGGTCAAGCGCCATACGCCATATACCGCGAAGCGCGGCAGGGGAAAATCCCCGGGGTGGATCGGATAGAGGGACAATGTCGCCCTGGGCAAGGTCGCGGCCCGTCCAGCGCCACGCAGCTACATAGAATATAAGAAGTGCGGCGAGCCCAATCAGCCCGAATACGTCAGCTTGATGGTCTTCCAGGAAGTAGCGGTACTTTTGGTCGTCGGTTGGCAGGTGCACCAATCCTTTGGGCCATCGCACGACCAGGGTCAGGCCTTCACCGGGTCCGAGAGGGCGAGTGGTGCGAAAGGTGACTTCTCCCTGGCGGTCCGCCGATGCGCTGTAGTCCGTTTCGGCAGAGCCCTGCTGCCCGGTGTAGGCATCCAGCAGAATAGCTTCCTGCGCGATTCCCTTGGGGAGATGGAGGGTGACGGACACCTTTTGAATGGGGCGTATCCATCCGTTGCCCGTGGCATTCCAGTAGAGCTCATCGTGGTCCGGGAAGAATCCTATCGCGCGATCGACGGTGTAGGTGAGTTCATAGATGTGCTCACCGGGAGCGAGAAGGTCGTTGCTTTTTCCCATGCAGATCCGCAGGCCGCTCGAAGCCTTTTCCAGGTGGTAGCTGTCGGGCTGCGCGTCGCGCGTGAGGGACTGGACTTCAAAATGAATGGAGTAGGGATTGCCGAAGCGGTCATGGTAGCGGGTGGGCAGGTCGCGATAGATTCCATCCTGAATCTTGACTCCGAGGGCGAGGACTTTGATGCTCTCGACTACCAGCAGCGTGCTGTCAAGGTTGACCGTGATGTCGCTGTCATAGGAAAGAATCTGCTCAGTCGCGGGCGCCGTGGCGTGTACTCCCGCGAGCAGAATTGCGGCGGCATTGGAAGTGAAAATGGCGAAAAGCGCAAGGGGGAAAATCGCGGGTACCGTCCTAATTTGAGCGTAACGCCGCCATCTTGGCGGCTCCTGTGCCGGCTGGAAGCCGGCGCTACGGCTCAAATTAGGACAGCACCTAATCGCGAGTCGCTTGATCACGTCAGACACACCAATGGTCCCGAAAGGTTATACCGACCGACATGATGCCTCGTACGTTTCCCGGTAGCGGCGGCCTATGCCTGCCGTCCGGCGCTAATAAACCGCCGCTGAAATCAATCCCGATCGTGATAAGGCCGTCATCGGCCGTTGTGCAAGTTCTTCGGTCGAAACATATTGCCCGCCTGTCGAACCACGAGCCCGCGTGGCACCAGCCGTTGCGCGAAAAGCATCAGCCGGTCAATGAATCGAGTCACCGCCAACCTCTGGCCTTTGTCGAAGGCACGTAAGGCCACTTCCACTACTTCCTCCGGCGATTGCAGCCCCCCGTGAAAATCGCGCTTACTGAATTGGCCGGCGTCAAAGAAGTTCGTGGCCGTCCCGCCCGGACAAAGCGCCGAAACTTTTACGCCATATTCTCTCAGCTCTTCTGCCAGCCCCATGGAGAAACTGGTGCGTAAGCCTTGGTGGCGGCGTAGACACTGGTGTAAGGTACGGGCTGAAAGCTGGCGGTGGAGGAAACGTTGATAATGCCGCCGCTGTGCCGCTCCACCATGGCAGGAAGAAGCAGGTAGGTGAGCTCCGTAAGCGTCACGATGTTCAGGCGGAGCATCTCCGATTGGCGGTCGAGAGGCAGGTTCCAAAATTCGCCGTGGGCTCCGAAGCCGGCATTGTTCACCAGCAGGTCGATGGCACTACCACGCTCTTTGAGGGTCGCGGCCAAGCGCTTGGCAGCTCCCTCCTGGC
>JBKQVI010000292.1:0-3909 GCA_052139985.1 Terriglobia bacterium | reverse complement strand
GTGATGAACCATGCCCAACAGGTCAAGGGCAGCTTCATTAATGACAGTCCGCGCGCGCGAAGGTCAAGCGTGGTGGCGATGAAGTTGATGGCCCCGAGCATGGACGCCACGCAGAAAATAGCGATGGAGAACACCCAGAGCGTTTCGCCCACGGCCATGCCGGGACCTGCCGCGCCTCCCACGGCGGAAAGCGGGGGATAGGACGTCCAACCGCCAATAGGTGGGCCGTCACTGATGAAGAACGTGGACATCAGCACCACCAGGCCCAGGAACGTCACCCAAAAAGACATCATGTTGAGGCGGGGGAATGCCATGTCTTCCGCGCCGATTTGGATGGGCAGAAAATAATTGCCGAAACCACTCTGCGGAGCCGTGGTGAGCACGAAGAAAACCATCAGCGTGCCATGCAGGGTGAGCAGCGAAAGATAATACTCAGGGCTGATGACACCCCCCGGCGCGCCGACGGGCGAAAGTTTATCCAGCAGCGGCACGCTGGCTTGGGGCCACACCAAGTGCAAACGCATGAGGATGGAAAGCGTGAGGCCCACAAACACGCTGAACAACGCCAGGAAGTAATACTGAATGCCAATCACCTTGTGGTCGAGGCTGAAGATGTACTTCCAAAGGAAACCTTTGGGAGCCTCGTGCCGGTGAATCGCTTCCGCGTGCGTGTCAGCCATCAGTAACCTCCCAGGTCGGTAGACGGCATACGGTAGACAGTAGACGGGAAAGAACCGTGTCCCGTGCACTGCTCACCGATAGCGGTCTACTGTTCTCCCCGTCTGCCGTCTGCTGCGCTTACCCCCGTCTACCGCCTACGATCTGGCGTTTACTAGTTTTGCCCCGTCTGCCGTCTACCGTATTCCGTCTACCGCCTTCACTGCTGCGCCGCCATGTTCTGAAGCCATTTCTGGAAATCGTCGTCGGTCATCACTTGCACGAAGGCTCGCATCTTGTAGTGGCCCAAACCGCAAAGTTCCGCGCACGCAAGTTCGTACCGGCCGGTTTTGGTGGCCGTAAAATGAATGGGGATTTCCATTCCCGGAACCAGGTCCTGCTTCATGCGCAGTTCGCGAACAAAGAAAGAGTGCGTCACGTCTTTGGAGCGGAGTATCAACTGGATTTCACGATTGACCGGAAACGCCAGGGTAGCGGTGACGATGTCATCTTTGGAAGCGGCGTCGTGATCGCGGTCGAGCCCCAGGAAATTCCCCATGGAGTCGTCCACTTTCTCCACGTGCACCGGACCGAACTTGCCGTCAGGGCCGGGGTAGCGAAAGTACCAGGCGAATTGCTGGCCCCAAACTTCTATCGGCATCGCGCCGGGCTGCGCGCCCACAAAGTGAATGCTGGCCCAGGTTTTGTAGCCCATCAGGTTGAGGCCGATGAAAAGAATGGCGGCGGCGAGGGTCCACGTGAACTCCATGGCGTTATTGCCGTGTGAGTAGGTCGCCTTGCGGCCATCATCGCGCGCGCGGTATTTCCAAACCGCATAGGCCAACGAGAATTGCGCCGCCACGAAAATGATTCCCGTGATGATCAGCGTCAGCACGAACTGGTGGTCAATCGCCGCGCCGTGCGTGGAGATGTCAATCGGGAACCACCACGTGTGCGCCCAGAAGAAGTAACCGGAAAGCACGGTAATGATGATCACCACCAGAGCAATCGCCAACCCCATAAGTCATCGCTCCTGGAAGAGAGTCCAGAGTCCCAAGTCCGGGGTGCGGAGTCACAAGCCGAACCTCGGAGCAAATTTTTACAATTCAGTTTTGGAAGAGACGCCCCAAATAAAGGATCATGGATAAAGGACCATTCCCCACCAATGGCCACCACTGGTGGCGACATTCTGTCCGTTACCCGTGTTCGCTAACCTTATCTAAACAGCGGCAAGCGGCCCCCACCGACCCCCTGCCGCCTCTTGACCCACCTACTTCGAAAGACCCACTGCGCACCGTCCGTCGAAGTCCGAAATCAAGCGCCAGACACCGGGTACCAAACCCCGGACGTCGGACCCCGGACTCCGGACTTTCTTTTAGGACGCCTTGAACTTGAAGTCGACGGTCTTGGTTTCTTTTGCACCGACGGTTACCGTCTGGTCCTGCGTACCAAAGGTCGCGGTCCAGGCTTCAATGGTGTAATCCCCCGGCGGCAATCCCTTGATGCTGAACGTCCCATCGCTACTCGACACGGCAAAGAACGGGTTGGAGGTGACCCCGATCCACGCACGCATCCAGGGATGCTGGTTGCACTTTACCGGGACCATGATTTCCGGCCGCGCAAACTTCTGCTCGATGGGCGCGGCGCCGGGCGCCTGCGACATATTCCACTCGCGGTTGTCCTTGGGCATCGGGTGGATGTTGTGTGTAGTGGCGTCGCTGGAAACAATCTTCAGCGTCTGGCCCGCCATGATGCCCAGCACGTGGGGCTTGTACATGCAGCCGTCCTGATCGAGGACGACGGGATCCGCCGGAGGCGCAAAGGTGTATTTCTCGGCGCCTGCCTTCACGTAAACGAACGCGTTGGGCAGCGTGCCGTTGTTATTCACCTCGCCGTCCTCGGCGAAAACCGGGCCGCTGTGCTTCTGCACGCAAACCGGGTCCTGGTCCATCATAATTCGCTGCTGCTTGGGCTTCGCGCCCTCGAAGGAGATCTTGCCGGTTACCTCGCCCACCGTCGCTTGGTCGATCGGCGTGGCAGGAGCCGAGGGGGTTTCCATGGGCGCTTCTGTGGTGGTTTCTTCTTTCTTGCTGCATCCCACCAGCGCCAGAATCATCACGGCGGTAAAGAGCCAAATCCATTTTCGGTTGTTCATGAGAAAACCTTCCTTTCGAATTAGGAGTCAGGAGCCAGAATCAACTCCCTCATTATCGTTTTTTACCGGCGAGGCTCCATCTTAGTAGCAAGCGGGCCGACAGGCTTTTCATTCTCACTCTTGACTCCTGGCTGCTGAATCTTGTGTTCTGAGGTACTCATCATCCCCGCGCTCATTCCCATCAACCGGCGCTGTTCCTCCGGCGTAATCTCAAACAAATAGCGCACCAGCAGTTCGGGCTGGTCGCCGTCATAGCCCTTGAAGATATCTGGCGTGGGACCGGCAAAGTCGGAGTGGTCGGCCACCGGTCTATACAGGCCGGAAGGCTTGGCGGTGCCGGGGCTGATCATGGAAGGATCGAGCATCCAGCGCCGCGCCCACCCCGGCTTCAGCCGGTCGCGCGCCAGGAGGAAGTTCGGCGCGGTGGCAAACTTGTCGTGCGTGGGGTCTCCTGTGGCATGACACTTCAGGCAAGGCGCGGCTTTGCTGGTAAACAGCGCCCGCGCCATGGCGATTTCCTGGTCGCTCAACGGATCGAGCTTGGGCGGGATGTAGGGCATGGGCTGGCCCGCCAGAGCCTGGAAGAAGCGTACGAGCTTGCGAATCTCGATGGGCGAGAAGTAGAAGGTTGGCATCCGAACTTTCAGGTACGGCCGCACGCCGTTGCGGTCCGTGTCCTTGGGATCCATCGCCGGGTTGGCAAGGAATTTCAGCATCCAGTCGGGATTGGCGCGCGCGCCTTCGCCCATGAGTTTGGGAGGCAACTGATCCTTCCACTCGGGGGTTTGATAGCGCGCCAAAGTCATCAGATGGCTCGACTGTCCTACCATGAATTGATGGCAACCCATGCAGTTGTATTTCTTGACCACCCACCAGCCTTCCTGGATGTCGCGCCGCTGGTCTTCCGGTTCGTCCCAATAACGCGGGGGGATTTGCGAATTCACGGCGCCCATCAGGACAGTGGTGAGAGCGGAAATTTCCTGCGGCTTCATATCGAAGTTCGGCATGCGCAGGCGCTCATTGCGATCGCGGTCTTTCCAGTCCTTGCCCGTGTCGTAGATGTCGGGTTTTTCGAGCTTGTGTTCAAAGAATCCTTT
>JBKQVI010000291.1:0-21852 GCA_052139985.1 Terriglobia bacterium | reverse complement strand
CCACGGTGGTCAAATTAGTTGACGGTCACCAACTCACGCTTTTCTGCCTTCATGCGCGCGGCAGCGTGCAGCACAAAGTTTGCCGCCACTCCCACCACGCCCTTCTTGTGCCCAAACTTGTACATGGCCTGCTGCATTTCGGGATGGTCTTGCACAAAGGCGCGCACATCATCGAGGGTGGTACCCGTCTCGTCGAGGACGCGCTTGATTTCATTCTTGGCCCGGACCTTGGCTTCGCCCAACGCCATTTGCACGCGGCTGTGGGCGTTCACGTCGCCTTCACCGGACGTTTCAACTGGAATGAAGATCATATCCTTGTAAGTTGAAACCACCGCGGACTGCGCGCCGTCCGACTGCGTGGAGGGCATGCAGCCGAAGGGCTTGAGGCTCAAGACCATGTGGGCAAGATCTTTATTCGAGTAGTAAATATTCTTGGCAACTTCCAGGTGGCCTTCGCCGCCGCCCGCTCGCGAATTGTAGAAGGGATGGCCGAGGCGTTGGAGTTCGTACTGATCGGTCAGGTGATGCGCTATGCCGCCCAGGGCGTCAGTCAAGCGGTGGTATTCGCGCTTAAAAATTCCCTCCGCTGCGGTCAACTTGGCCAGCCGCTGCTGCGTGTTCAAGTGGCTGCCAAAAATCGCCTTGAGGTTCCACTTGGGAACGTTCTTTTGAATCAAATCCAACCCGCGCTCGTCGCGGATTTGCTGCTTGGCCTGGTGAATCATGTACATGATCCAGGTGCCGATGGGCTCCACCATGACCTGTGCGCCTTCCTTGTCCAGAAACTTGAACATGTTGAAATTGCCGTCGCCTTCGGTGGTCTGCGCCCAGAACTCGCCGGTGATCTTCACGATGGGCTTCACGCGCGTGCGGTCAATGGGGATGGCGTCAAAGCGGTCGCGTACTTCGTTGAGGGCGGCGGTGTAATCGTCGCCGTAAACCTGGTTCAGGAATTTGCCCAGGTATTCCGCGGTGCCGGCAAAATTCGTTTTGCTCAGAACTGAAGCGAACTTCCCTTCCAGCGTCCAGGGACGCTTGCGGCGCATGACTTCTTGCAGCATGTCCATGCACTCGTCCAGGACCTGATCCGTTTCGCCGGGATTGACTTCGAAAGGACGGATTTGGTAGGCCACGTCGTTAATCACGTCGCCAATGTTCATGGCGTTCAGGATGTTCAGGAAGAAATCGAGATTCATTTCCAGGCCGGCTTCCGCCTCGGCTTGGTTCAGCCCGCCCGACTGCTGGAACAACAGCACGCGGAAACCGTCAAAACCGGCGTTACGCAGCGCAAGGCGATACTCGGCTTCGTACATGCCGAAGCGGCAGGGACCGCAGGCGCCGGCGGTAAAGAAGACGTAGCGGTCGATGATTTCCTGCTTGGTCAGTCCCTTCTCTTCCAGGCTTTGGGCGAACTGCACCAGGTTTCCGACGGTGAAATACGTGGGGTTGCATTGGCCATTGTTGCCGTATTCCTTGCCAAGTTGGAACGCTCGCTTGTTGGGGACGGGCACGGCTTCGCACTTGTAGCCGAGGCCTTCGAGCGCGCCGTGGATCAGCTTTTCATGCTTCCAGGTGAGGCCGCCGAAGAGAATGGTGGTCTGGTCGCGCTGGGATTTGGTAAAAGCGCGCTCGATGGGTTTGTGGAATTGCTGCACCGCGCGCTTCTCGAGACCCGCCTCCTTTTCGAGGCGCCGTCGTTCGTCTTCGAGTTTCTGGCGGATCAGGTCCTCTTTCGACGAAATCTGGATCAAGCCGCCGCTGGCATGGGGTGCTTCATTGAAGGGAACAGTACTCATGCGTCACCTCGTCTGGAGATTAAAGATGGGAACTCACATCGTGGATACACCGAGACTCCTGGCAATTCGGTGATTGACACTCCTCCGCGCAAACCGCTGGTAAATGGAAGTTGACTTTTGCTTAGTTTCAGGACCGCCCCACGAAACGATTAGTTTTAGATCACCCCGAAGCCCTCAGGGTATGGTAACTCCTGCCTGACGTCCAGCATAATGCTATTTGACTAACCTCAAAGTAAAATTCATTACAGCGAACGGTGAATTTGACCACTTCAAGTGGCGGGAGCGTGAGTCGAAGGGTAAATGCTGATTATTCAGATTGTTAGGGGAAAAGCAGGCTTGTTGGAGAGAAAAATGAGGCGTTCCGATTGCGACATTATGTCACTACTGCCGCCTGGATATCACTTTGGAACTCTATCGACCCTTTCGGACCCTTTGGAAAGCGAACCTCCCGCCTGCCAGAGTGGGGTCACGGCGCAATCCGGTGCAGAGCCTAAAAGCCGTTGCCGGACTGCTGGCCCACCTGCCCACTTGGCAGAATGGGTGAGGAGTAGCAACCTCATGCCTCGGCAACGAAGGTCGCCAACCGGCGCAGCTTTTCCTGCCGGCGCTTGATGAGATCGGCAACCGGCAACTTGGAAAGGCGGTCGAGGCAGCTCCGCAAAACCGGCCGCAGAAGTTCCGCCGCCTCGGCGTGATTCATGTGCGCACCGCCTTTGGGCTCAGGCACAATCTGATCGACAATCTTCATGCTGTAGAGATCCTCCGCCGTCATCTTCAGCACGCGCGCCGCTTCTTGCTTGTGGTCCCAGTCGCGCCAAAGAATCGACGAGCAACTCTCCGGCGAAATCACCGAGTAGATCGAGTTCTCATGCATCAGCACTTCATCACCCACCGCGATGGCCAGCGCACCGCCACTGCCGCCCTCGCCGTGGATCAGCACGATGACGGGCACGCGCAGCTTGCAAATCTCTTTCAGGTTGTAGGCAATGGCCTCTGCCTGACCGCGCTCCTCTGCCCCGATGCCCGGGTACGCGCCCGGCGTATCGATAAAGCAAATGATGGGCAAGCCGAATTTGGAACCCAGTTCCATCACTCGCAGCGCCTTGCGATAACCCTCCGGATTGGCCATGCCGAAATTGCGCAGGAGCTTCTGTTTGGTATCGCGTCCCTTCTGGTTTCCTATCACGACGACGGGGCGGTCTTCGAACTGCGCAATGCCCGTGACCATCGCGGCGTCATCGGCAAATCGGCGGTCGCCATGCAATTCCAGAAAATCGGTGCAGAGCATTTGGATGTAATCAAGCGTATAAGGACGCTGCGGATGACGGGCCAGGAGGACGCGGTCCCAGGCTTCTTGCGAAGGACCGGAGACTTTCTGCCGCAACGCTGCAAGCTGTTGACGCAGGCGCTCGATTTCTTCCTGCAATGCGGCCGACGTCGAGACACGCTCGAGTTCCGCGATCTGTTTCTCGAGTTCTTGCGCGATTGCCTGATCATTCGTTGCATTTGTCATATCGTCGCGTACTCCCGCTGCTCATGGCATCGATTTCAAATCGGCGTGCCGCCACTCAGTGTAAGAATCGTGTTCAGGAATGCCCTTAATTCCGGACATTTCGCAGCGGCGACGGCCAAATCCTTGTTTCGTAGTATTCGATTGGCGTCCCTTGGCTTTGAATAGTCGTCCCGACAAGTGCCAATCCGGAAGATCTCTCGGAGATGGTGCGAGGGTGGGCAATTATGATCCACTTCCTCGGGAGCACCTGGCGGCGCTTTGCGATTATGCCCGGCGAGCTTTTGAATGTCGTCCCAGTAAGGCAAGAGCCAAGCCTCAAATTCGTACTGAGCGACGTGCGGATAAAACGGTAGATTATGTCCCACCCATTCCCGCATTTTAGCCTTCGCGTTGGCCGCATCCGAAAAGTCGTTTGTGCCGGTGTACACGTCTGTTAATGCAATGACCGCCTGGGACGGCTGGCTACCGCTCAATAAGGTTTCAATCTTGCGTCGCAGGTCATCTCCTGTGGGGATCCTACCGTGGTATGGAAACATGTCGAGCCTGGGCATTCTGCCCCCTAGTCGGCTCGAAAGAAAAGCTATCAGGTGGGGCTTAAATGCCCTCTCAGTTTTTCCCTCCACCAGAATTGTGATTTTCAATCGCGTGCTCCAAGACGACCGTTGCTCCATAATTCGTCTAAAGAGTAGTCTTTCAACCATTTGTCCAAATCAAGTTCGTCGGCCCATTTCACCGCAGTCATTCCATCCTCGTCCGAATCCATGAGCAATACTTCCTTTGGCTGCAAGAATCGAATGAGTCGATCGGAGTGCGTGGCGACGATTAATTGCGTGCGGTTCGACGCCTCGCGCAACAGATCTGCCAGCAAACTTAGTAACTCTGGATGCAAGCTGACTTCAGGTTCGTCCAACAGGGTGAGAGCGGTCAGGCCCGGACTTTGAAGCAATGTCGCCAGCCACATGAAACGCAAGGTGCCCTCAGAAAGTTGGTGCATGAAAAGCGGGTTGGAAAAGCCGGTCTCTCGCCATGCGAGGGCGAGAGTTCCCGCTGCCACCGGTGGAAAATCAAGACGCTCAAAACGTGGAAAGGCAGCGTGCAGCGCGTCTTCAACCGCCTCGAAACGATTTCGTTCGGTTTCCCGCAGATAAAACAGGCAGGAAACCAAATCCTCGCCGTTGCGCCCTGGCAGAGTCGCCGGACGCATTGGCTGCGGCAATCGCACCGGCGACCGCGGGTCTACGTTTAAGACGTGATAGAACGTAGATGAAGATAGGCGGTTACGGAACTCCTCCGGTTCCTGAAACATCTTGGGCACCTGGGACAAGGAAGTTTCCAGCGGCTTGTGTTCCCAGTTGGGTTGTTGAAGTCGTTTCTTAACCACCTCATAGTACCTGATGTCAGGTCCGTGCGAATCAATATGCAAGAAGGGGTCTGGATGGCCTCGGTCTTGGCTCAGCTTCTCCTCGAGTATTGAATAAGCAATACCCTGGGGCTCCAGTGTTAACGAGTATTCAAGAGGTTTATAGCCCGGAACTGTCATTGACATTCCGAAGCATAGGTCTTGAGCGCGGTCGTACGTCAACACGTTACCTAGTCCGGTAAGATCCGATATGAACTCACTGAGTTTGCCTTGCGCTGAGTTGGCTAGCAGGGAGAGAACTTCGAGAACGGAGGTCTTGCCAGTTCCGTTGGCTCCGATCATTACTGATAGCGGTCGAAGGGGCAAACGAACGTCATACAAGCGGCGGAAGCCATGAACCGATAACTCTTTAAAGCGGGGCGCGTCACTTGATGTCGCTACTTGCTTCATGGTTCCACCCTACATTCCCGGCGCTTGCTTCTCCAGCCGAATCGCCTCATCGCCGCAAATTTCGCGCAACCGGTTCAGCAATTCATCATCGGTCTTAACGCCGCGGGGAGCCCTGGACAGGATGCGCACCACAAAGTCGCCGGGCCGCGCCAGCTCAAACACGACCGGACTTTCACCCGGATATGCAGCCAGAACACCGGCGAGTTCATCCACGCGGCCTTCCCGTGATGCATCAAGATTGATGCGAATCCGCAACTGACCTTTAGCGCCATTCACGGCGACTTCCAGCGGCCGGGCCTCACTGACGACGACGCGCGGTTTCTGGTTTTCCTCGTGCCGAACGCGGCCCCTAATCAACAGCGCAGCGTCGGGTTTCAGCACATTCTGCATTTGCAGATAGGCCTGTGGGAACACCAGCAACTCGGCGGACCCGCGCAGGTCTTCCAGTTGCGCGCTTGCCCAAAGGTCCCCCTTCTTACTGGGCTTCACGCGCAATCCGCGAAGAATGCCCGCGAGAGTCACGGGTGCGTCGTGGTCCATCTCCTCGATGGAGGACGTGTCGTGCCGGGTCAGCGTGCCCAGCCGCTGCATATACTTTTCCAGCGGATGACCGGTGACGTAGAATCCCAGGACTTCCTTCTCCGCCGCCAAACGCTCCGCCTCGGTCCAGTCGGGCACGTCCGGCATTTCTAACGGGGGCGGAGCCGGAGCGTCCGCGCCGCCTACGAACAGTCCGTGCTGCCCGCTCTCGGCTTCGCGGTGCCGTTTCTGTCCAATCTCCATGGCGCGATCGAGCACGGCCAATAATTGCGTGCGCCGCGCGCCCACGGAATCAAACGAGCCAGCCTTAATGAGGCTTTCGATAACGCGCTTGTTTAAGAGGCGCAAATCCACCTGCTCGCAAAATTCCATCAGGTTATCGAATCGGCCCAGTTTTTGCCGCGCCGCCACTACCGATTCGATCGCTGTCGGACCAACGTTTTTGATGGCCGTCAGACCAAAGCGGATCGAGTTGCCGGAGGGCGTAAAGACGAGGTCGCTCGAATTGACGTCGGGCGGCAAAATCCCAATCCCCATGTCCTTGCATTCCGCCAAATAGCGCGTCAGCTTGTCCTGGTTGCCGATTTCTGCCGTCAGCAGCGCCGACATGAACTCCACCGGGTAGTGGGTCTTCAGGTAAGCGGTGTGGTAGGCCACCAGCGCATAGGCAGCGGAATGCGACTTATTGAAGCCGTAGCCCGCGAATTGTTCCACCAAGTCCCAAAGCTTTTGCGCTTTGGCGGGGGGCACGTTGTTGTTGCGCGCGCCGGCGAGGAATATCTCCTTTTTCAGGGCCATATCCTCGATTTTCTTCTTACCCATGATGCGGCGCACCACGTCGGCTTCGCCCAGGGTAAAGCCCCCAACCTTGTTGAAGATTTGGATCACTTGTTCCTGGTAGACAATGACGCCGTAAGTTTCCTCAAGAATCTCTGCAAGCTGTGGGATATCGTAAGTGACTTTGCGCTTGCCGGACCGGCGGGCGATGTAATCGTCGATCATGCCGCCCTGGATGGGGCCGGGCCGGTAGAGGGCGTTCAACGCGGTGAGGTCGGCGAGACGATGCGGTTTGACCCGGCGCAGGATATCCGTCATGCCGCGACTTTCAAACTGGAAAATGCCCGAGGTCAGTCCCTTGCCGAGGGACTCGTAGGAAGCGGGGTCGTCCAGCGCCAGCGATTCAAGGTCCAGCTTCTCACCGCGGGTCTTTTCAATAAGCTTCACGCAGTCGTCGATGATGGTGAGTGTTGTGAGTCCGAGAAAATCCATCTTCAACATGCCGATTTTCTCGAGGTCGTCCATGGCATATTGGGTGGTTATTTCATCCTTGTTGCTCTTGTATAACGGGACGATTTCCTGCAGCGGCAGAGGCGAAATCACCACGCCCGCGGCGTGCGTGGAGGCGTGACGTACAAAACCTTCCAGGTGTAACGCCACCTGCAACAGGTCGGAGATGCGTGGATCGCTTTTCTGGAGTTGAGCCAATTCTGCCGACTGCTTCAGGGCGTCCTCGAGCGTGATGTTCAACGTGGTGGGGATGAGCTTGGCGATTTTGTCGGCTTCCGAGTAAGGCATGTCGAGGGCGCGCGCGGCATCGCGGATGACGGCCTTGGCCCCCATGGTGCCGAACGTGATGATCTGGCTGACATTCTCGCGTCCATACTTTTTGGTGACGTAGTCGATCACCTCGCCGCGGCGGCGCTGGCAAAAATCAATATCGATATCGGGGAAGGAAATACGCTCAGGATTGAGGAAGCGTTCAAAGAGCAACTCGTTCTGGAGCGGATCGACGTCGGTGATGTGCAGTGAGTAAGCCACCAGGCTGCCTGCTGCCGAACCGCGGCCCGGACCCACAGGGATGCACTGTTCGCGCGAGTAGCGGATAAAATCCCAAACGATCAGGAAATAACCGGCAAATTTCATCTGCTTGATGAGTTCAATTTCGCGTTCCAAGCGCTCTTCATAAGCTTGCAAGGGATATTTCAGGCGCCCCGCAGCCTGCATGCGGTCCAGGCGTTCGCGGCGATGGGCAAAGCCCTCGCGCGTTACTCTTTCAAAATAGCTGTCGGGAGAGTCGCCCGCAGGAACTTCAAAGTGCGGGAAAACGTGGCCGGCCGCTTCCAGGTGCAGGTTGCAACGCTCGGCAATCTCCACCGTGCGTGCCAGCGCCTCCGGCACGTCGTTGCCAAACACCGCCGCCATCTCCTCATAAGTCTTGAAGTAGAACTCATTGGTACGGAACTTCATGCGGTTCGTGTCGCTCATGGTCTTGCCGGTCTGGATGCAAACCAGCACTTCCTGAGCGCGCGCGTCGCCTGCAGTAATGTAGTGGCAGTCGTTGGTGGCCACCAGCGCGATACCCGTCTCGCGCGAGAGTTGCACCAACTTGGGGTTGAGGCGCTTCTCTTCCTCCATGCCCTGGTCCTGCATCTCCAGGAAGAAATTCCCTTTACCGAAGATATCCCGCAGATCGTAAGCCGATTGGCGCGCCACCTCGTAGCGGTCGGAACCCAGGGCCACCGCCACTTCACCCCGGAGGCAGGCAGAAAGCCCAATCAGGCCGTCGGCGTGCCGCGCCAGCAGGTCCTTATCGATTCGCGGTTTGTAATAGAAACCCTCGATATAAGCGGCGGAGGCGAGTTTGACCAGATTGCGGTAGCCGCGTTCGTTTTCGCAGAGGAGAACCAAGTGGTTGGGGCGGTCGGTGTCGGCCGCGCGATCGAACCGGCTGGCCGGGGCGACATAGACCTCGCAACCGATGATGGGCTTGATGTTACGCTTCTTTGCCGCCTCATAAAACTTCACGGCGCCGAAAAGGTTGCCATGGTCCGTCATGGCGACGGCAGGCATTTTCAGGGTTGCGGCGCGGTCCATGAGCTTGCCAATTTCGCAAGCGCCATCGAGAAGACTGTAGTCGGTATGAAGATGCAGATGAACAAAATTTTGGGAATTCATGCAGAAAGATTGTAGCAGAAAACGTTTCCTGCGGAGGTGGTCATCAAGTGCCAGTCGTAGGTCTTGAGATCTCAGTCAGAACGTCGGGGCGGCGCGGCGCACAAATCGCTGGGCTGAGCACAGGGGTCACTCTGGGTCCGCCATGAAAGCTCAATAGGTGCCACAGTAGGAATAGTCATGTGCATCGGACTTGCGCCACGGCCTTCGGGGAATCGGCCTGGTAGGCGCGGAGGTACCTTCCGATGTGCTCGGCCACGTCTCCGACGTACTCGGTCTGGCAGGTACCGTGGTCCCCTGGCAGGTCACAAACTTCGATCTGCCCGGCCAGCTTGCCCCAGCCCGCCGTTCGGTCCTTGGGATAATTGATCTCCACCGATCTGGTCCGCAGCAAAACGACGCGCCCTGGATACGGCTTCGGGCGATAGTTCATCAAAATCCCGCGGTAGCGCACATCGGCAAGAAGCGTCTCGGGATCATCGAAGGCTGGGCCAGTGACGCCCAGCGCTCCTAGAGGATCCCCAAGGTTTATGAGGTCCATTCTCGCCGTGCGCAAACATAAAGTCAGAAATTCCCTAAGGCCGTCGCGATGTGCGCTCGGAACGCGCGTCAGAAATGACCTGATCTGCGCATAGATTTGATTCTGAACGTTAAAATCAAGGTTGGTGAGCCGGCCACCGAACCGGATGAGAGTCTTTAGCCAGCGGCAGTACCTCGGAACCCAGGCGTCGAGCAGAATGACCAAGCCTACCTCTAAACCCTGCTGCTTCATCTGCCGTGCCATTTCGTAAGCAACAAGCCCCCCACGGCAGTAACCGCCCAGCAAATATGGCCCTTGGGGCTGCAACGCCACCAACTGCCGGATGTTTTCCTCAGCCATCGCTTCCACAGTAGCCGACGAGGGCCGGTCGCTGACATCATTCGGCATTATCCCGTAGAATGGTTGGTCCTGGCCGAGCAGCCGAGCCAGCTTCCGGCAGTAAAGTCCCCCTCCCCCGTGAAGAAAGAAGAAGGGAGGACGGGAACCACGGGGCTGGACAGGGACAATTGCGGAATCTCTATCGCTGAGACCCTCCGCATCAAGGCACTCGGCCAGATGTTTGATGGTTGCGCCAGCAAACAACGTCGCGAGGGACAGCCGCTTGCCATAGGCATCCTCGATCCGGTCCATCATACGCACGGCAAGGAGAGAATGGCCGCCCAAATCAAAGAAGTCGTGGTCGATTCCAATGGGTCGCACCTCGAGTAATTCTTCCCAGATTTTGACCAGGTACGATTCCTGCCAATTCCGAGGCGGTATATAGCCCTTCTCATCGCGATTCGGCCGTCTCGCCATAGGCAGCGCCCGGCGGTCGAGCTTGCCGCTTGGCGTCAAGGGTAGCGTTTCCAGGAGAAAGAAGTCCGTGGGCACCATGTAGTCGGGCAGCTTTTCTTTGAGAAAATCGCGAAGCGCTTTCGGCGTGGGTGGTTTGGCTGACTGGCGGGGGACGACATACGCCATCAGGTACTTCTCGTCCGGTTTCTCTTCCCGAACCATAACGGCCGCCGCCGACAGCGCCGGATGCCGCACCAGGATCGATTCAATCTCCTCCAATTCCACCCGAAACCCCCGGATCTTGACCTGCTGGTCGTTGCGTCCGAGGTACTGCAGCCTGCCGTCCGGTAAATACCTCACCTGGTCGCCCGTTTTGTAAAGCCGGGCCCCGGGCTCGGCGCGGAAGGGGTCCGCGACGAAGCGTTTGGCGGTAAGCTCGGGGAGATGGCAATAGCCGCGCGCCAGCCCGGCTCCTCCCACATAAAGATCACCGCGAACCCCGATCGGCACTGGTTGGAGCTGCGTGTCCAGCACGTAGCACTGCGTATTGTCGATGGGTCGGCCCAGCGGGATTGGTCCATGGCCGTCCAGCATAGGGCGAACGACGTAGGCCGTAACGTCAGCGGCGACTTCAGTTGATCCATAGAGGTTGAGAAGCGTAGCGTTCGGCATGGCCTCGTAAAATCGCGTGCTCAGGCTGGGCAGGAGCGCTTCACCACTCGAGACCCACAACTTCATTGACGGCAGGCGGTTCCCTAGATCGGGGTGGCTATCCAGAAGCACACCCAGCAACGACGGCACCGTCACGATGCGAGTAACGGCATGAGTCGCAAGCGCCGGGAGCAGTTCGGCCGGGTCGCGGACGGTCTGTTCAGAGATAATGACGCTGGGGATCCCCCGCAACAGCGGCCCAAAAACCTCCCAAATGCTATCGACGAAATTAAGCGACGTTGCCAAGCAACCGACCTCACCCCCCTGGAAGGGGAAGTTCTTCCACATCCATGCAAAGCGGTTGACGGCGCCTCGATGGGGACCCAGCACCCCCTTGGGTACGCCCGACGAGCCCGACGTATAGAGGACGTAGGCGACACTTGCCGGTCCCGCGGCACTCGGCAAGTTATCGACCTCCTGCGCTTCGATCAGGCGATTGTCCGCGTCAAGACACACCACCCGAATACCCTTGCCTCGCATTACGGGCAACCATTTTCGCCGCGAAACGACCAGGGGAATCTGCGCATCGGCGATCATGAAGGCCAAGCGGTCGCGCGGGTAGGCAGGGTCGAGGGGGACGAACGCTGCGCCCGTTTTGAGGGCGCCCAGCAGGCCGACTACCGCTTCCAGCGAACGCTCCAGGCAGACTCCTACGAACGTTTCCGGACCCGCCCCCTGGCTCTGCAGGTAACGCGCGATTTGATTGGCGCGGCGGTTCAAATCACGATAACTTACTCGACCTGTCTCGCTGAAGAATGCGGTTGCTTCCGGCGTTCGCGCTGCCTGGGCCTCGAACAGTTCGTGAATCGTAGCGTCGCGCGGGTAATCGGCCTCGGTGCGGTTCCACTCCACGAGGATCTGGTATAGCTCCGCGGACGCCAGAAGGGGAAGCGATGCCACCCGGCAATTCGGTTCAGCGACGATGCCCTCCAGCAACGTCCGGTAGTGGCCGGCCATCCGTTCCATCGTGCTGCGATCGAAGAGGTCTGCGTTATAAGTGAAGGAGCACTTCAACTTCCGGTCAACCGGCACGATTTCGAGAGTCAGTTCGTAATCCGCCACCGGCCATTCGAACTCAAACTCTTCCACGTGAAGTCCGGGGATTTGGTTCTCGTGCTCGGGCAGATTCTCCAGATTAAACATCACCTGGAAAAGTGGTGTGGTGCTAGGGTCGCGTTTGGGCCGCAGCGCTTCTATCAGCTTGGCGAAGGGTAAATCCTGGTGGATGTAGGCGACGCGGCAGGTCTCGCGCACTCGCGCCAGCAGTTCACGAAAGGTGGGGTTCCCCGCCAAGTCTGTACGTAGCACCAGGACATTGATAAAGATTCCAATCAGTTTTTCGGTTTCGACCCGGCTCCGGCTGGCCGTCGGCGTTCCGACCGCGATATCCTCCAAACCGGTGTAACGGCCGAGCAGCGCCTGAAAAGCTGTGAGTAGCACCATAAACAGCGTTGCATTCTCGTGCCGTCCCAGGGCTTTCAGAGACTCGGCGAGCATCTCAGGCATGACGACTTCGGTGCGTCCGCCCCGGTTTGACTGAATGCCTGGCCGCGGCCGGTCCGTCGGCAGGTTGAGGGGAATCGAACCGTTCAAATGCTGCTTCCAGTAGCGAATCTGGCGGTCGAGAAGCTCACCACTTACGTGCTGGCGCTGCCAATGGGCAAAGTCCCCATACTGAATGCGGATCTCTGGCAGCGAGGCGGGAGTTCCCGTACTCAAGGCGCGATAGAGTTCCGCGAACTCGCTCGTCAATACCTGCGCCGACCACGCGTCAAAAACGAGGTGATGAAATACCAGAAATAAAACGTGTTCCTGCGTGCCCAGCCGGAAGAGGGCAGCTCGCAAGATTGGACCCGTGGTCAGATCGAAGGGACGGAGAGCCTCCTCCATAGCCAAGGCCCTGGCCCGCGACTCGCGCTCGGCAAGGGCCGTATTCGAGAGATCGATTACGTGCAGGTTCAGAGGTAAGCACGCGGAAATGACCTGTACCGGCTGGCCGCTGCGGGTGGTGTAGATTGCGCGCAGGACCTCGTGGCGATCGACAATAGTCTGCAGGGCTTGTTGGAGTGCAGCTTCGTCAAGCATCCCCCTCAGGCGCAGGGCGAGAGGACGGCTATAAGCAGGACTCCCCGGCTCCACCTGTTCCAGGAGCCAGACCCTCTCCTGCGCGAACGATAGGGGTAGTGAGCGCCGGTCAGTAAGCCGCGGAATACTACGGGCAGCCCCGCGGGACTCGATCCTTGCCCGCAGGTCCCCATTGAGCGGCGCGCTGCCCTGGCGGGATATGTTCTCACGCTCGCTCGGCATGGCATCCTTACCCTTCACGGAGGTCCTGCTTCTACCAAGTTTCCAGAAGGGGAACAATATCATTTGCCGTGGCTGAAACCTACGGATCGGGATCGCAAGAATGTCTAACGCCCCACAAAGGGGCCGAACCTCTTCTCAACCAGCTTAGCTCCCAAATTCAATCACCTCGGGGTTGGTAGATCTTCGGGGGCCACCGTTTAGGTGGGTTTCACCCAGGGCTAATGAAATTGGACCTCGTCCAGATCCTTTACCGCATTTTGTCAGTGAGCATTAGTGCCTGGTCCGCAATCGTCGGCGCATCCAAGAAGTCGAGCAGGGAAACGTCCACGTCCAACTGCTGCGAGACGCGGGCGACAATCCGAGCGGCGAGCAGCGAATCTCCTCCCACATCGAGAAATCGCTGATGGATGCCCACCGAGGGGACGCGCAAGACTTCGCGCCATGTCTCGGCGAGGAATTCCTCTTCCGGCGTGCGCGGAGCCACGTCCTCGTTGTGTTGGCCGGAAACGGAAGCTGCCTGCCCCGTCAAGCCCAGCTTCTCCGCAAGGCCGATTCTCTGGGGTTTGCCTGTCGGTCCCAGTGGGATGGCATTGACTGCGAGGATGCGGCTGGGAACCTTGAAGTGAATCAACCGCGCGGCCAAGAATTGCCGAAACTGCTTTTCCGTTACACTCGTATCGCGCAGGACGACGGCTGCCGCCACCTCCTGCCCCAGTGACTTTTCCGGCGTGGCGAAGACCACCGCTTGGGCGACAGCCGGGTGCTGCAAGAGGACCTCTTCCACTTCCCGCGGCGAGACCTTTTCACCCCCGCGATTGATGATTTCCTTGATGCGGCCCTCGATGTAAAGGTAGCCGTCCGCGTCGAGGCGGCCCAGGTCTCCGGTGCGGAACCAGCCGTCGGTAAAGGCCTGCTCCGCAAGCTGATTGGCGTAACCCTGCATGACGTTCGGCCCACGGACGACGATCTCACCCACCTCACCTTGCGCCATCAGCCGCGCGCCGCCGACTTCCATGATGGCAGTTTCTGTACCCGTCGCCACACCGACGGAACCCGGTTTGCGCGGCCTGGGGGGCAGAGGATTACAAGTCATTTGGTGCGCGGCCTCTGTCATTCCATAAGCTTCGACAACGGGGACGCCGAACCTGGTTTCGAGCTCTGCCATCAATGTAGGCGGGAGCGGAGAAGAACAGGAACGGATGAATCGCAGGCGCCCACGCTTGATCGTCTGGCTGTTCTGCGCACCTCGGGCCACAATTGCCCGGTGCATGGTGGGCACGGCGGTATACCAGGTCGGTTGGAAAGCGGTGGCCCAGTCAAAAAAGCTCGGAGCATCAAAGCCCGGCGTCGTGACCACACTCCCCCCGGCGCCAAGAGAAGACAGCACCGACGCCACGAGACCGTGAATGTGGAAAAGCGGCATGATGTTCAGGCACCGATCGGATTGCGCGAGCGCCAGCGCGTCGTAGATATGGCGGGCGGAGGAGCATAGGTTCTGATGGGTGAGTGGAACCATCTTCGGCCGAGACGTTGTTCCGGAGGTATGCAGCACTAGAGCAACATTTCCCGCCTCGGCAATGTCGAGAGGAGAGGGAGGCTTAGGGCGAACTCCCCGAAAACCGAAGAGCCCTGCCGCCTCTTGCCATTTCGGGACAATTTCGATGACCCGAATTCCGCGCTCTCGGGCTATCTCTGCGGCGGGAGAGTTGACTTCGGCCTGGATCACCAACGCCTTGGCATTCAGGTCCGAAAGGTAGAACTCGAATTCCGAGGCGCCGTAGTCTGGATTCAACGGAGCGGCCACGGCGCCACAGGCAATGGAAAGAAACCCCACCGCCATCTCCGGGCCGTTGGGAAGGACTATCGCTACTTTGTCGTTGCGGTGGATGCCAAGAGTGTTCAGGCAAGTCAAAACCTCATGGACCTGCGCGAACAAACGTCCGAAAGGCAGGGGAATTCGTTTCGGCGCTAGAATTGCCCCGGAATCTGTCGAGAGCCGGGCTTGATTCCCAAGCAGTTCGTAAATCGATGAGAATTTCACCGTATCACAATAGAGTTTGAAGGCGCGGTCATGGCGCTCAACGCAAGCTCTTCCCCAAGCCCAGTATAGCTACTTGGAGGCTTTCTCGCACCATCAAAAATGACATTTGCGATAATGGGTATTGATGTTGCTCACGAACTAGACAGCCGGTGAGCCTTGAATTAATCCATCGCTCCTGAAATGGACATGCATCGGGGGTTGTAACAGGCTGAATCGGGCGCGAAGGATCTACGAGCCGGTTTCAGAGCAAGCCGCTGCATCAAGCGTTTCTTGCCGCCACTAGGGACACCAGCAACGGCCCACCGATATCCCCTAAAACTCCGCCGCAAGGCGAAGCGCGCCACTGCGTGGGGGCGCCACGGCATTTCCGGAGAAGAGGCCGGCAAAATCGATGACATTGAGGCGGTTATTTAGGTTCTCGACGTCCGCTTGCAACCGCATCGTCAGCCGTTCACTCTTCCACAGGTCCGCACCGACCGATGCGTCTGCGGAAAGCGAGGGCTTCACTCTTCCGTGGGCCAGGTTCACACGATCGACGATCTGCGAGCCGTATTGCGCAATGGCTTCCTGCTCCGTGCCGTCGAATTCCACTGGCAGGCCGCTCCCATACTCACCACCCAGCCCGGCCCAGAGTCGCCGTGCAAGCTGGTAGCGAAAGCGCGTGTTGACAGTGTTGCGCTGGTCTTGGGAAACCCAGAACCGGCCCGTGGTGGCGCTGAGAGCATTCGTGGCATCAGTTCCCAGGAAGAGCCCGCCCGTCACGGGCAAGTACGCAGAGCCCACCAGATAGGAATAGCTCGTGTACCCGGAGAGCCGTCCCCAGCGGGGGAGATCGAGTTTCCCCTCCGCTCCGTAAATAATGGATTTCCGGAAGGCGACGGGAAAACTGACACCGGTATTCAACAGTTGGTCGTCGTCGGCATAGTTATCCACGCGCCGTTCGAAATAGTTGGCATCCAGCTTGAACTTTCCGAAGAAACCCTTGCTGAGCCCGGCCTCGTAATAATTCCCCAGCGAGGGTTCGACGGGCAACCGCAGCACATTAGGGTTGAGCACAGTGACGGCGGGAGAACTGGAGAGCAGGATATTCTCGAAGGCCGGTGTCTGGAAAACCCGGTCATAGGAGGCGTGCAATACCATGTTGGCGGCTTGCCAGTAGCGGGCAATCGCGATGCGGGGGCTCACGGCGTTTTGGTTGACCAATAGCTGATAATGGTCCCATCGGATTCCCGCGCTGATGGTCCATGCACCCAGACGGATGAGATCCTGCACGAACGCCGCTTGCTCAAGATCGTTTCCCCGCCCCAAGAATGCGAAGGTGGGGGGCGTTCCGGGATCGAATTGTGTGGAATCCGTTATGATGTCACTGAACCGTTCGCGGAGGAGCGTGAAATCTGCTTCGACGCCGGCTTTCCATTCCTGCCGGCCATGGTGCACCGCCACGCTGGCTTTGCTATAACCTTCGTGAAAACCGCGCTCCTGACTGGCGATAATGGGCGTCGCGAGCAAATTCGACCAAAGGCGGTTGTCGTCGGTCCTCACCATCGCCCGGAAATCCCCCATAACGCTGGGGGAGACGATGTGTTCGTAAGAAACGATTCCCATCGTCTCGTCGTTCGAGCGATCCTGCCGCTGGCCGGCCGCCTCCTGCACCTGCTCGTTGGGGACTTCGAACTCCGTCTGTTCGTGCCGAAGGATCACGCTGAGCCGGTCGCGATCCGTCAGATCCCGCTCATAGTGCGCGGCAAAATCCGAGGAGGTGCCGGTGTTCGTATAATTTTGTTCGACCGGAGGGTTCAAATAGCGTTCCGTAGCGGCCCCTGAAGCGCTTAGTCCCAGCGCATTCTTGGCCCATCCTTCCTGCACCTGGGCGTAGCCATCCGCCGTGTTAAAGCTGCCACCCTCACCCGCCACTGTGCCGTGGAAGCCCTCGCGCGAATCTTTCGATGTGCCCACTTCCACCACGCCGCCCATTTTTCTTCCGTACTCGGCGGGAATGTTTGCGGTGTAGATGCTCATCGACTGCACGTCGTCGGCTTCGATTTCAGGTCCGAAGCTTGGTGAGCGGTTGTCCGTAAGCGGAATTCCGTCTACCACGAACTGAGTCTGATATTCCGAGCCGCGCGGATGCAGCACCGCGTTGCCCTCGTAAAGCCAGCCAGGCTGGGAATTCACCAGGTCTACGAGCGAGCGGCCTGGCAGGGAGGTCAGGCGGTTCCGGAGGGTGTCGGAACCGATGCGCTGCACCGTGCCCGCCGCGTGAGGATCGATCAGTGTGTCCGCGCCTTTGACCACCACGGAAGCATTCACCGCCGCCAATGTGAGCTTGATGCGCAAGGTAGTGGGAAGGGCGGACCGTATCTCCAGAGATTCTGTAAAGGGTATGAAACCCGGCGCCCCGGCGCGGACTTTGTAAAGTCCAAACGGTAGGCGTTTGGCCACGCCGTTCCCAGCGTCGTCTGTCGCCAACGTCTGCTGGACTTGGTTGGAGTCGCTGGTCAGTTCAACCGTACTTTGCACGCCCAGTCCTGCCGGGTCGGTCACCCTGCAGCGCAACTCTCCCGTGTTACTCTGTGCACAGACAGTGGCGACGGTCAGAAGCATGACCAGAGCCATCCCCAGGGCGTGTTGACCTGCGGCTGCTGCGTAAGCGTCCCGCCAGCGCGCAAGCGAGTCGTCCGGGTACACCTCATCAACCCAATTCGCCATGAGTTGTCTTATGCCCTGATCGCCGCTCGCCGATTTCGGCTTTCGGTCAGCCATCTACCGAGGCCCGAGCGCCCGTATAACAATAGATTCGTTATGATGTGCGGCGGTTGCGTTCCGTCTGGGCATTCCCGCTCCAAGCCAACTCCGCTAAAGGCCGGCTAAGGAGGGCGGGCACTCCGGCCGGGACCGAAGTGCCCAATTGGCTTTGGTAACTGGACTTCTATGCTTGCAGTTTCGGAGGGGATTGCGGAGAAGCATCCTTAACTTCTTTACGATGGAAAGGATCAAGTCGCGCCACTCGGGTGCCTCCGCTCTCTTGATGTCGGACAATTTAACGCATGACTATTTGACTGTCTGTTCAATATTGCTCACTTTTTAAAAATTTTTTTGTCACGTCCATATTCAGTCATAGACGGGCTTGTAGCGGCAGGCTTTGTAAAATGCAGTTCTCCGGGTTCATCCCTCCGGTTCAAAGCCAGAAACAATGCAAGCCTATATGTTTCTGATATTTGCACTAGTCGCAAGTATTTGGCCAGGCCCCGTGGTGGGGTGAACGAAAGCGGAGTTGGCGGTTGACCCTTAGTGATAAGGGTACGTAGATTAGTCAACATCACGGTGCATCGGTGAGAATTGCCCTCCCAGAGCTAGAAGCTCACGATAAGTTAGGCCGAATTGCACAATGGGGAGAGTGGAGCATCTAACCGGCAGAGTAAACGATTTTGGGCAGCGCCCCATTTGCGAGGTGACCGAGTCATGGGAGGCTTCTCGACCCACACCCGAGAGAACGTTTCCGCATGGGCAGGCATCTTTCACCAACTGTGCCCGCGTTGCCGGACCGGCACAATCTTTCGGACGTCCATATTCCGCATTTTCCCGCGGATGCACGAGCGCTGCCCGGCGTGCGGTCTAAAGTTTGAGCGCGAGCAGGGCTATTTTCTGGGCGCCATGTATTGCAGCTACGGGATCGGAGTCGTAGCCATCTCGCTGCTTGCCGTCATCGTCTGGGCCCTGTTTGGCTGGGACCTTCCCGCGAGCGTCGCCGCAGGCTTTCTGCTCTTCCTTCCCGCCGCACCGGTGGTCACATTCTTCTCGCGCGTCCTGTGGATTTATTTCGACCAAGCCATCGATCCGGATTGGAGCTAGCCCCCCTTATCGCCGGGCCGTTTGGGCGACGGCTCCTCCTGGACATACTGCCTGAGCGGCATCCCAAATTCAAAGTCCGAGGACCTGGACGGCATTACAAAAAAAGAGATTTTCCCAAGAATTACGCCAAATTGTACCGGGACAATTTGCAGTTGACATTACGGAGGTGGAGAGATACCTTAAGGCTTACTGTGGTAGTCTGACCCCAGGAGGGACTGCCGATGCAAATGGCTGAACCTGTAAACCCCCGTCGGTGGGACCGCCAACCCGCGAGTATCCCGATCAGTCTCGTATTGAAGCCCGAAGCGTTTAGGTCCGATGACTCTGCAGTAACCCTGGATATATCCCTGCGCGGTGCGCGGGTCCGAACCAAGCTCGCATTGGTCCCGGGAGAATGGGTAGGACTCGTGGCCAAGGGAGAATTCCCGCATGCCATCCCTACTCGCGTAGTCTGGGCGCGGGAGGAGGAGTCCACCCGTTGGACCCTTGCGGGGCTTGAGTTCATCAATACCCTGGACGCTTAGAAATCCGCTTCTTGGCGCGTCCTGCCTGCCTTTGATTTGAATTGCAATACCAACTAACCCGCTAACAAACCGCCCGCCGCATCGTGCCCAGGCATGGTAAAGTTATACCGCACATCTCAAGATTATTTTCGCGGTGGCGGAAGGCGCTCAGCACACCCCAAGGGGATTATAATGAGCACATAGTCTAATCCATCATATTAATAAGGGAGAAAACCATTGAAACGCAGAAGCTTTCTAAAGAATGCAACGCTTGCAGCATTGGCATCTCCGTTGACACGCTTGGGTACTCATGGAATTGGCCGCGCCGCGGAAACGAAGCGGGTGGCTTTCGGCGGCATCCAGATCGAGTGCAGCACCTACAGCAATATTCGCGCCCGCCTGGAGGACTTCCGGATTGAGAGAGGCCCGGCGCTTGCGGACGCACCCTTCTTCAAACATTTGAAGACCTATCCTTATCCCTTTCAACCGACCCTGCTTGCCGCCGCTGTGCCCGGTGGACCCGTGGAACGAAAAACTTACGATGCGCTCAAAGCTGAATTTCTACACCGCGTCAGCGACTTGCTTCCGCTGGATGGTCTCTACTTGCCCATGCATGGAGCCATGTACGTGGAAGGCATGCAGGACGCCGATGGAGATTGGATTGCCGCCGCTCGCAAAGTCGTGGGGAAAGATTGCTTAATGACGGCGAGTTTTGACCTGCATGGAAGTTTGAGCCGCCGCACCATCGACAACCTGGACATGCTTTCGGCCTTCCGCACCGCTCCGCATATCGATCGCGAGGAAACCGCGCAGCGGGCCTGCGACATGCTGGTTCATTGCCTCGATCAAAACATTCGCCCCTCGATGGTATGGTCGCCGATCCCCGTGCTGATGCCCGGCGAACGCAGCAGCACGCTGTACGACCCGGCCAAGCGCCTCTGGGCGCAACTGCCCGGCATGAACGCCGTGCCCGGCGTGCTGGATGCGTCGTTGTTGGTAGGGTATGTTTGGGCGGACGAGCCGCGCGCCACTGCCAGTGCCGTGCTGACCGGCACCCAGCTCGACTTGCTGAAGAAAGATGCGCTCTCGCTGGCCCAGCAATACTGGGACGCACGTAAAGAATTTCAATTCGGAGTGCCCACGGGCACGTTCGCCGAATGCGTTGAGAAGGCCCAGCATTTTGCAACCGAGCCCGTGATTATTTCCGATTCCGGAGACAATCCCACCGCCGGAGGAAGCGCTGATCGGGCGGACGTGCTGGCAGGACTGATAAAACTAAAAGTTCAAGACGCCCTCATCGCCGGCATTGCCGACCGGCCCGCCACCGAAGCTTGCTACCGTGCGGGTGTAGGCGCTTCCCTTCCCCTTAAAATTGGCGCCACCCTCGACCCGGAGGCAAGCAAGCCTGTCGATGTAACCGCGAAAGTGGTCTTCTTGTTGTCCACCGGCGATTTGCCGGAACGCCAGGCGGTGGTTGACGTCAATGGCATCAAGGTAGTCCTGACTGCGCGCCGCCGTCCGTTCCACGAGATCGTCGATTTCACCTCGCTGGGGCTGGAGCCGACAAGCTTCAAAATTGTCGTCGTCAAGGCCGGCTACCTTGTTCCTCCCATTGCCAAAATCGCCAATCCCAATCTGATGGCACTTACCGAAGGGGCGGTAGACCAGGACATCGTCCATCTGCCCTCGAACAAATATCGCATTCCCAGCTATCCCTTTGTGGCCGACCTGAAGTGGAAACCATTCACAATCACCTCCGCCCGATCGCCGAAAGCAGGCTAGCAGGAGAAGCGGTTTGCGACTCGACGGTCGAATTCGCTCGGGCTGTAGGGCCGAACGCCGTTCGTGTAGGGGCCTGCGCCCCCCGGCCCCTACACGAACAACGAGCCGTGTCGAATCATGGCCAGGATGGCCGTGCCCTGGAATTTCTACATTTTCCAAGGTGCAGACTAAGCGGGGATGCAGCGGATCTCCCCACAGCGGGGCGGAAGGGCCACTGGCCACTCTCATATAGCGCATTCTCTCCGTCTGTGCGGCCATCCCGTGCAGGACGGCTCTGACTTGCTCTGCGAATTTTCCGCGACGCCGCGCACCTTTTGGCGGTTAGGGCGTTATGCGGCCAAGTGAAGCGGAGTACAGATCCAGACATCCCAGAACCCCGTATCTCGGGAGTTTGGATAGTTGCTGGTGGGAAGGGGATTTCATCGCCAGCTATCGTTGTCCGGCCTGGGCCATGCGCCAGCATCGCAGGCAACAACTTCCGGGTCGCGCATCAACCGCGCAATGAACAGCTATTCGGCAACCTGCAGTACGATCTTTCCCCGCCCGTGCGGTGCGCCGCCGAGCATCTTGTGAGCGGTACTCACGTCCTCCAATGGCAATACGGTTCCAACCTGTGGGGCCAACTCTCCGCGATCAAGCAGGGCAGAAATCGTGTTCAAGCGTTCAGTTGTTACTTCTACATAGAAGAACACCGCGCGTACGCCCGGCCACTTAGCCGTTGGTTCGGACG
>JBKQVI010000290.1:0-18870 GCA_052139985.1 Terriglobia bacterium | reverse complement strand
CGGACCTCAAGAACAGGTCCGCGCTACCGTGCTGGCCCCGTGTCCGGAGCGCCTTTCGCAGGGCCATCAAACGCGGGTGCTCTGATCGTTGGCGTCGCCGACGCCACATGCCGCCCATGATATGCCTTGCACGCGCGCCCCAAGCGGTCATTTCCCCACGTAGTGCCGTGGGGGAGGGCCAAGTACGCCCACCTCCGCGCTTTTTAGAGAGAAGTGATTTAGCGTCATGCTATCATAAACAACTCAGCCGCCTAAGCTGCCTTTTCTTGGGGGTCAACAGATGAGAAAGGCCTCCGTTATCAATTTCAAAGGTGGCGTGGGCAAGACCACGTTATCCCTTCATTTGGCCTTGTTCCTTGCACGCGAGCAGCGCGTCTTGCTAATCGATGTGGATCACCAATCCAGCCTGTCAATAGTTCTTCTCGGGCGCCACTTTGGGAGAAATGCGTCCAGCAGCAGAAGACCGTAAACCGCGTCTTTGAGTCTTTCTGCAACCGAAAGATTCCAATGCCTAAAGCAGAGATTGTTATAAAGAATGCGATCGGCGAAAGAAACAAGAGACATAAGGACTGGTACCCGAATTTGGATTTTGTAAGCGCGCAGTTCGAATTGGACGATACCGAAATTGATCTGGCGTCGACTACCTACGGCAATCCAAGCCTTTCAGACTGGGAAAAAAGAACCTTGCTGGCCGGCTGGCTTGATCAAATTGACGCTGACAAACAATATGATTACGTGGTTTTCGACTGTCCTCCAGCAACTAAGATCGTGAGCCAAAACGCTCTCGCTGCAAGCGATTGCTATGTTATCCCCGTCATACCAGATGAGCTTTCAAGTCGCGGCGTCACTCATTTTCGCAACCTTGTCCAAAACAAAATCGATGGGAAGTTAGCGTACCTGAGAACCAGTGCTCGCGTGCCTGACAGTGAGATCCCAAGGAATTTTGTAGCCACGACGCGCCTCGGGGGAATCATGGCATTCTTGGCCAAATACGCGGGGCGCGCAAGGTCTGGTTATACAAACATTCACACTGAGCAAATTGCGAGATTACGCCGTCAATGGGGGAACGATATGATCGGAACTGTCGGGAAAAATATGATTGGAGTCCCTGAAGCCGTAAACGCGGGTTGGCCCGTATGGAATCTTAACGCTCGAAACGTCACGCCAGCCGTGACAACGATGATGCGCTCCATTTGCCAGGAACTTAAGACGCGGATCGACCAATAATATGACAAGCAGAACACCCGGTAACGAAGGGGGGCAAGCCCTACTGAGGGTACTCACGGCACATTTCCATGCCCTTGTTTCTGCACGAAGTGATGAGACCGTCCTTAAACAGTATTCAGCACTCTTGCGTTTTCTGAAATCGGGAAAAGCTGATTTCCTTGAAGATCGTTTTCACATAGAGCGCGGCTCTAGTCCTTCTCGGACATTGCCGACCTTTGACGAGAAGTTTCGCAATGCGTCGCTCGACGACATCGAGAAGCTCCTAGATGACGATGCGACTGCTCGGAAAGACTTAGAGTATATTGCGGTTCAGCGATTCAGCGTACCCCGGGGTTCAATGCGCTACTTCTCGAACAAACGAATGCTCGTTGACAAACTCCGTACTCTCATCGACAACGAACGAACGCACGAGACCATAAGTGCGGTGGCGCGCGGCCAAGCGGAACGAAAGTCTGACTTCTAGCGTTTCCCGAGCCTCCGCGCAGTTTCCAACTCCTCACGACCGCTCCACAATTCCGGTGTATGTGTTATTTGAGAACAGAGTTCACGTTGGGTGGTAAGCCATGGGACTATATCAGTATATCCGCGAACGAGAACACCGAAACGACCTGGTTGGGGAACTAGGGCGGTCGCTAAAAAGTCACCCCCGCCAGCGGCCGGACCACACCAGCCAGGCATTTAGGTTGGCGTCCGAAGAATATGCGTCTTGTGGTGAATGGACAAGTCAGCATGCTGTCAAGAGGTTGAATGCAAATAAGGAGTTTCGACGCATTACGAAAATTGAGCCTCGGATGATCGGTGTCGTCTCCGAGGTGATAACAACAAAGTCTCGTAAAGGCTATAACCGGGTTATGGATTATCACCGCTTCAAGACACAAATTAGCCATCTCGTCGGGTGGGGGGCGGAAAACCAGGAGCTTGGCGACTCGTCAAGTTACGACGTGATGATTCAGGTGATTGACGATCTCTTACCGCCTGATGGAGCAGATTTGTACCCCAACGGCATCCCGGACGATGTTGAGTTGGACCTATAGCGGTTACCCGCCAACTTGACTTTCGCTTAATATTCGCCTAATTTACTAAGTGTACATTGGGGGTACCACGTGGCGTCAGAATTCGAAGTGCGTGACCCGATCCACGGCTTCATCTATAGAGGCTCTCGCGAGAAGAAGATTATCGACAGTCCACTCTTTCAACGTCTCAGGAGAATCAAGCAACTTGCTCTTGCATCGCTAGTTTACCCGAGTGCAGTTCACACAAGGTTTGAACACTCGATTGGGGCGATGTATGTTGCGGGAAGAATCGCAGAAAGACTTGATTTGGGGAATGAACATACGCAAATCCTAAGGTTCGCAGCCCTATTGCATGATATTGGCCACGGCCCTTTTTCGCACGTTTCAGAGGAGGTGCTGCGAAACGTTACGGGGAGTAAGCAGGCTCATGAAGAAATTGGGTACAGGATCATTCTGAATAGCCCCGACCTCGACGGGCCACTCAGCCGAGACGAACGAAGAGAAATAGTAGACTTGCTTAGTGGAAGATGTGGAGACTCCGTAATGAGATCGATTCTATCTGGCCCAATTGACGCTGACAAGCAGGATTACCTTTTACGTGACAGCTATTTTTGCGGCGTGAAGTATGGAGTCTACGATATCGATCGCCTTATTCAGGTCTTGTGCATACATTCAGATACAAACGATAGATTCCTTGCCATCTCACAGGACGGCGTCAGTGATTCCGTAAGGTAGGGGCTACGTCGGCTTCAGTTCGTTTGTTTACAGGGGTATCCACTCCCAGTTCAGTTTGGCGGCATTTTTGGGGTTGTAAGCCCAAACCCGCGGAATTGATCCAGCGCGTATAAGATCGTTGCGAATGTCATCGCGCGAGCATCCTTTTCCCATCCTCGCGTAGTGAGCCATCTGGCCCGATATGGCGGTAAAGGGTCTGACGGGTGACGCCCAACTCCCCGCAAAGCTCGCTGACGACCGTTTGCCGCTGCCCCATCGCAGCCATGGCCAAGCGCAGTTTGGCGGAGGTCATCTTGTACTGGCCGCCGCCTTTGCGCCCGCGTGCGCGGGCCGACGCCAGGCCAACCTTGGTACGCTCCGAAACAAGCTCCCGTTCAAACTCCGCCAGGGCGGCGAAGATGCCGAATACCAGCTTGCCTTCCGGGGTTGCTGTGTTGATCGATGCTCCATGTCCGGTGAGTACTTGGAATCCGATGCCTCTGGTTGTCAGGTCATGCACCGTGTTGATCAGGTGGCGCAAATTGCGGCCCAGTCGGTCGAGTTTCCAGACCAGGAGCCGATCACCCTTCCGCAAAGCCTTCAGGCAAGCAGTCAGGCCGGGCCGTGCGTCGAGGCTTCCCGACGCCAAGTCTTCATAGATATGCTCAGCATCGATGCCGACGGCCAGCAACGCATCCCGTTGCAGATCCAGAACCTGGGAGCCATCCGCTTTGGAAACCCGCATATAGCCGATCAACATCGTGTCACCTGAACGTTCGTTTATGTGACGGTCGCCAATCAGGCTTTACACGAGCGAAAACGCGTCATCTGACCAGTCACATGGTCAGTGTATCGTAAACCATAGACAATTGTAGCCATATTACGCACCGTTGGTGTACTCAACCTAGTTTTCAGGGAATTTCTCCATGCGCGGTGACCGCAGCAAACGACTGACCATTCTCTCGGAGTCCGAGAAGCTCGCGCTCTATGGCCTGCCTGACTTCGACGACTTCCAACGCCTCGAGTTTTTTGCCATGACCGACGCCGAGCGTGATTTGGCGCTACAGCGTAGCGGTCTTTTGGCTCAGATTTATTGCCTGCTGCAGACCGGATATTTCAAGGCCAAGCAGGCGTTCTTTCGGTTCTCGCTGAACGACGTGTCGCCGGAGGACATCGCGTTCCTTCTCCAGCGGTATTTCCCCGGGCAAGAACTCACCATGCGGTCGCTCCCAGCCAAGGAATACTACGCCCAGCGCAAAAAGATTGCCGGGTTATTCGAATATCGTCTTTGGTCCGATGAGGACTTGCCTATGTTACTCGATCAGGCGACGCTCTTGGCCAGAGTGGACGTCACGCCAGCATTTCTTTTGACCGGGCTCATGGCATTTCTGATCGCTCAACGCATCGTGCGGCCTGGTTACACTACGCTCCAAACTCTGATTGGGGATGCCCTCTCCGCCGAACGCCAACGACTGGAGCAGCGAGTCGAAGATGCTCTGGGTGATACCGCGCGGACCGCCCTGCAACAGCTCCTGGTACGCGAGAACACGCTGTCCGAGCTGGCAGCCATCAAGCAAGATGCCAAGAACTTTCGGCATAAGATGATGGTCGCGGAGCGCCAGAAGCGCGCAACGCTGGCGCCACTCTACGTGACGGCAAAGGCTCTTCTCCCCAGCCTCGATATTTCGCAGTTGAACATCGCTTACTATGCCGACTTGGCCGACTATTACACGATCTACGACCTGCGACGGCTCAAACCCAGTCAATGCAACCTCTACCTGCTTTGCTACGCTTGGCAGCGTTATCGCCAACTCTCTGACAATCTGATCGATGCGTTGGGCTACCACATGAAGCAACTTGAAGACGACTCCAAGGAAACCGCCAACAAACAGGTCGTCCAGATTCAAGCCGAACGACAACAAGCAGCGCCGCGGGTCGGGCGGCTCCTTTTGCTATATGTGGACGACACGCTCGACGATACTACTCCTTTTGGCTCGGTACGCCGTCAGGCGTTCAGCATCATGCCGAGAGAAGCGCTGCTTTCGACCGGCAAGCTCCTTGCCGAGAAACCTGTCAATCAGATGGATCTGCGCTGGCAGGCAGTAGACAAGCAAAGCGGGCGGTGCACCAAAAACATGCGCCCCCTTGCCATGGCACTCGACTTCGACAGCAGCGTGGCTGAAAGCCCATGGCTGGCGGCGCTACGCTGGATGAAGAGCGTCTTTGGCCGACAGCAGCGCCTCGCACAACGGCCCCTCGACGAAATTCCCAAACTCACGCTCCCAAAGCGTCTGTGCGCCTATCTGCTGAACTTCGACCAAGATGGAACCCCAACCAGCCTACGGGGTGACCGCTACGAATTCTGGGTATACCGGCAACTATGCAAACGCATCGAGGTCGGCGACATCTACATTGACGACAGCGTGCAACACCGCAACTTTGCTGATGAATTGGTTGCTCTGGACCGGAAGGAGGACGCGCTCAAGGGATTGAATATCCCCTGGCTTGCCCAGCCGGTCGATGCCACTCTCGACGGCCTATTCGCCGAACTAGATACGCAATGGCGCTCCTTCGACCGAGAGCTGCGCCAAGGGAAACTTAAACACCTGGACTTCGACCCGGTCAAGAAATCCCTGACTTGGCACCGCCCCAAAGCCGATCAGAACGAAGTGCTGCAAAAGGACTTCTATGCCAAACTCATGGCGAGCGACATCACCGACATCTTCCGATTTGTGAATGAACGGTGCAGCTTTCTTTCCGTCATGACGCCTTTACAACCGCGCTATGCAAAGAAGATTGCCGATGAAGACAGTCTCATGGCGGTGATCATCGCCCAGGCGATGAACCACGGCAATCTCAGCATGGCCGAAACCAGCGACATTCCGTATCACGTCCTGGAAGCCACCCATCAGCAACACCTGCGTCTGGCCACGCTGAAAGCGTCGAACGACCAGATCAGCAATTTCATCGCCCAACTGCCCATTTTCCCCTACTACTCGTTTGACCTGGAGGTTCTCTACGGCAGTGTTGACGGACAGAAATTCACTGCGGCTGATCCGACCGTTAAGGCGCGTCACTCGCGCAAATACTTCGGCAAGGGCCGTGGCGTCGCTGCCTTTTCTTTGCTGGCCAACCATGTGGCGTTGCAGACAGAGCTGTTGAGCGCGAATCAGCATGAAAGCCATTGGGTCTTCGACATCTGCTACAACAACACCTCAGACATCATGCCGACGACGATCACCGGCGACATGCACAGCATCAACAAGGTGAACTTCGCCATCCTGTATTGGTTCGGCATGAACCTCGCGCCGCGCTTCACCGATATGCAGGCACAGTTGAAACACCTCTTCTGTGGCTGCGATCCAGAGGAATATTCAAACTTCACGATCTCGCCGATAGGGCGGATTGACCGCAAGCTCATCGCTTCAGAGAAAGCCAATATTGATCGCATCGTGGCCACGCTCGGGCTCAAGGAGATGAGCCAGAGCACCTTGGTACGCAAGCTATGCACCTTGTCCGGGCAGCATCGCACACGCAAGGCCATCTTCGAGTTCGACAAGCTGATACGCAGCATCTATACGTTGCGCTACCTGCGCGATCCCCAGTTGCAGCGGAATGTGCATCGCTCGCAGAATCGTATTGAGGCTTACCACCAACTGCGGTCAGTGCTTGCGCAGGTCAGCGGCCGCAAGGAACTGATAGGCTGCACTGACCTTGACGTAGCTATCAGCAACGAGTGCGGACGTCTGGTCGCGAATATCGTGATCGCTTACAACTCCATCCTGCTCTCTGACCTACTGAACCGCTACCAAGCGGTGGGAAACCTGAAGGCCCTAGAACTGCTCAAGCGCATCTCGCCCGTCGCCTGGCAGCACATCCACTTGCTGGGACATTACGCATTCCGGGACAAGCAGCACCCGATAGACCTGGAAGCCATCCTGGCCTGGGTGAACTTGCAGTAAAACAACGGGTTATACGCGCTGGATCATTTTCGCGGGGTTGGGCTTACAGATAACCTAATTTTTTGAGCGTTAGCGAAAGTGGCGCAACGCATTGCGCTTGACATTCAGCTCTAATAGTCATATATCTATTACATATATGGCAAAACGTTCAAGTTCGAGCATGGAAGTGCTACTTGGTTTGCTCGCTGTCGCACCGATGTCTGGCTACGACCTGGGACAAAACATACGGACATCGGTCGGCTTTTTCTGGAATGAGAGCTACGGGCAGATCTATCCGAACCTGAAGGCACTGGCTGCCGAGGGGCTTGTCACCTCGAAGACCGAGCGGCAAAAGGGCAAGCCGGACAGGCATATTTACTCCATCACAAAGAAGGGACGGCAACGGTTGGCAGCTTGGCTGGCCGTCGCGCCGCAGCCGGAGATTCCTCGCAATGAACTGTTGCTAAAGCTGTTTTTCGGCGCACAGGTCCCGGCAGAGATTCTGATCGGTTATGTGGAAGAGATGGTCGAAAGGCAGAGATTGCTGGTTCTAAAGTTCACTGAAACCGATGAAGCGGTAAGCGCCCAGGAGCAGTATCCCGACACGCCGTATTGGAAGATGGCGGCGCGATTCGGGCAATTGGAGTTGGAGGCGCATCTGCGCTGGGGCGAAGAAACGCTAGTGGAGTTGCGCAAGATTGCCAAACAGGAACAGAGTCAATCAGAAAGTGGTAAGGGGAAGAGTCATGCAAGAAAATGAATCTGTTGCAGCGGTAAATCCGGCTGTACGCTCAAGACCCGAGCAGATCGCTTCGTGGGGTAGGCTGGTGGGCCTTCTGCTGATTGTGGCTGCCTATTCCGCATATGGTTTATTTGTTCCGCACCTACCGACGGCTGGAGGTGGGTTGCTTAGAGGCCAGCCCGAGAGCCACAGTCAAGCGAATTCCATCTTTCTAACCTTCATGCTTCTAAACTGGGCTCTCCTGCGTTATTGCTGGATCGCGGTCCATCGCTACGGCGGCAACCTGAAAACGCTATCGGGCGTCCGATGGACCTCGTGGAAAAATCTCGCCGTGGACCTGGGGATCGCGCTGCCAGCTTGGATACTGACGAATGTTGCAATTTATGGCTTTGTGCGGCTGTATTTCGTTTGGCGGTTCATCGCGCCGGACGGCTCGAACTTGCAGGCATTTCCGTCCCCGCGGGGCCTCGTGGAAATCCTGATTCGAGTTGCTGCTTCCATCTCTGCGGGCATCTGTGAAGAGATGGTATTTCGCGGTTTTCTACAGCGTCAACTCCATGCGCTGACCGGGAACATTGTGGTGGCCGTGCTGTGCCAAGGATTGTTGTTTGGACTCGGTCACGGCTTTGCGGGTTGGGATTCCGTGATTGAGTGCTGCGTTATTGGAGTTCTGTGGGGTACTCTGGCCGCGTGGCGCAGAAATCTGCGCGCGAACATCATCGTCCATGCGTGGCAAGATGTTTGGAATTTCTGGCTGAGAACGCTGGTCTTGGGGTAGTACGAGCCTGAGTGTTTTGGATTCTCAATGAACCGAAGTTCCACCGCGCTGCTTGCGAAGCACTCCAAAAAGGAAAATGCATGAATCGCCGTTCGTTCCTTTCCTCTAGTGTCGCCGTAGCCGCTGCCACAGCCGTGAAGGCCGCACCGGCACAGAACGCTCAGCCGGAGGCCGCGCCGCTTTCTCCCTTCTCGGATGCTGACTTTGGATATTCCAACCTGTGTGCGCTAGGCAACTCGCGCTATGGCGTGGGAGACCCTGGAAAGCTGCTGGCACTTACCTCCAAGATCAAACCGGGAGACTTTGATTCGGCCTGGGCGTCCTATCGGCTGGCGGGTCAGGAGTCGCTTACGCTGGCCGAAGCGGCGGCAAAGAAGCGGCACAATTTCAGCGCGCGCGAGGCATACCTGGCGGCAGCAAGCTATTTCAGAGTCGCGCTGCGCTTTGTCGACTTCACGGACAATCCAGACCGGATGCTTGCATGCTGGCAGGATTATGCGCAGTGCTGGGCCGCTGCGGCAGAGCTTTTTGATCCGCCCATCGAGCGGCTTGAGATTCCTTATGAAGGCACGAGCCTGACCGGATGGCTTTTGCGCGCCGATAACTCGAGCCGCCGCAGGCCACTGGTCATTATCCACAATGGCGCTGACGGTATGGAGGTGAACTCCTATATTCTCGGTGCGGCCGGCGCACTGGCGCGGGGATACAACTGTCTCATCTACAACGGGCCGGGACAGAGCGACTCGCTGTTTGTGCGCAAGCTCTACTTCCGCCCCGATTGGGAACGAGTGATTACTCCGGTCGTCGACGCCATGTTGTTGCGCCGCGAGGTCGATCCCAAGCGCATTGCGCTGGTAGGCATCAGCCAGGGCGGTTACTGGGCGCCGCGCGCGCTGGCGTTCGAACATCGCATCGCGGCAGGGGTCGCCGATCCCGGCGTGTGGGACGTCTCGGCACCATGGCTGCTTCATCTGCCGCAATCGATGCGCGCCTTGCTCGAGAGCAAAGACAAAAGCACATTCGATCAGTACATGCAGATGGACTCCGCATCCAATGCGCGGTCGCGGGGAATGCTGCGCTTTCGCATGAGGCCCTTCGGAATGACTTCGTATTACGACGCCTATCAGGCTGTGCAAACCTACAATCTCGCAGAGGTCGCCGGACAGATTCGCTGCCCCATGCTGCTCACTGCGCCCGAAGGCGAACAGTTCTTTCCCGGGCAGGCGCAGAAGCTTTACGATGCCTTGCATTGCCCCAAGACGATTGTCCACTTAACCCACGATCAAGGCGCGGGCGAGCATTGCGAAGTGGCCGCTCCCGGCTATCGGGATTACTGTATTTATAACTGGCTTGACGATATATTGGGGTAGCTTCAGGGGTTGTAAGCCCTTAACCGGCCGTATTTTGCGCAAACGACCTGTCACATGGACGGTCGTCCGCGTGACGCATCGTTGAATCCGAAGAGTTGGCAGTTTTCAGTAGCCGGATCAATTACGCGGGTTTGGGCTTGGAACCCCCTATTCACTCCAAAATGTTGATCTCGCACCTATGCTGGAGATTTCGCCGCAGGTCATACGTGAACCACAGAAGAAAAGCACGTCATCTGGCGAAGTGGTAGGGGCCAAAGCGGCCGCGTCGACGGCACCACCGATCGACTCAGGGGAAGGACCAAGAGCATTTCCGATTCGAAGGACTTCATGAATACGATCAACCGCCTTTTCAGGCGGGAGAAGTATTCCGGACAGATCACGCGCTACTCGGACGTTTGTCCCGCAGCCGGCTCGCAGCGACGCCTCTCCGGCGGACCCAAGGCTATCGGTCCCGCCTAACGGCGTACTGTTTACCCGGCACAGTCCACTTTGACGGTCGCCAAACCGTTGAACTGACTTGCGCATTCAAACTCGCGAGATACGGGGTTCTGGGATGTTTGGATCCGCGCACCTTTTCACTTGGACGTATTGGCCTTACCACGATTGTGTCCGGCGTGGCCGGCCCTCTTGACGTTTTGTCACCTTCGCCAGAGAGCCTCGTAGCCCCTTTCCTGCGGCTAGGAAATGACGACCGGGAATTGTAAGATCTCTTCCGAGCGGTAGGAAATTGGCCCATTTTCTTGTTGACAACATATCTTGCCTCCGCGCTAGGCTTAAGCGGGTGAGGAGCACTCCGCCGGTCGGAACCAATTTCGGATGTAGCGCCCGGCTTCCAGCCGGCACAGTGCCGTCAGGATGGCGGCGCTACGTTCAGATTACGGTGCTACGCGCCGGCCCTCCTGAATCAGGAGAGGAGCCTTTGTTTGGCGCGCTTTGATGGGCGCATTCACCCTTCGAGAAGATGCCGGTGCGTGCCACGATGGACATGAAAAAAGCAACGATCCGGTCGAGGGCCAGGCACGCGTAACGCGGCGCTGCTCCGCTGCCGGAAGGGCGCCCGGCAACAAGTCACCACGAACTCCTGCGTGTGTTGAATCGGGTAGAGATGTAATACACTGTAGGCCGAGGCGATCTGACAAGGTTTCCTGTCCTGAAGAAAGCGTGTAAGACTAGAGGGCCTGTTTGCATGACGCATCGAGCCGAGCCGCTTCGATTGCGAGGCATGACGTGGAACCACCGCCGGGGATACGTCCCCTTGGTGGCCACGGCGCAACGCTTCTCCGAGTTACATCCTGGTGTGGAAGTCGTCTGGGAGAAGCGGTCCCTCCAGGAATTCGCCGACCAACCGATTGACCAGCTCGCTGAGCATTATGATTTGCTCGTGATCGACCATCCGTGGGTGGGCCAAGCCTCCGTTGCGGGCTGGCTCGTTCCGCTCGAGGCGCACCTGCCGCCGTCGTTCCTGGCGGACCAAGCCGCAAATTCCGTGGGACTCTCGAACCGGAGTTACTGCTTCGACGGGCATCAATGGGCGCTGGCGATTGATGCCGCCGCGCCGGTCGCCTGCTGGCGGCCCGACATGCTTGCCGCCAGCGATCTGCCGCGGACGTGGGACGACCTGCTGCAACTCGCGCGCAGGGGCAACGTGCTGATGCCGGGCATCCCGACGGACACGCTGATGAATTTCTACATGGTCTGCTCGACACTGGGTGAAGATGTCTGCCAGAACGAGGACTTTGTGGTTTCGCCGCAAGTCGGAGCCCAGGCGCTGGGCATGTTGCGGGAGCTGGCGCTGGCACTTGACCCGGTCTTCTGGGATCTCAACCCCGTCCGGGTGTACGAGGCCATGACCCTCGCTGACCGGTTTATCTATTGTCCGTTTGCTTACGGATACAGTAACTACTCGCGGCGGGGCTACGCACGGAAGTTGCTGGCGTTCGGGGACATGGTGGAAATCGATGGCCGGCCTTGCCGCACCACGCTCGGTGGGGCCGACCTCGCGATCTCTTCCCGATGTAAAACGGTCAAGGCTGCCCTCGAATATGCCGCTTTTGTCGCTGATCCGAATTGCCAGCGGACTCTCTACTACGACAGTGGTGGCCAGCCGGGGCATCGCTCGGCCTGGACGGACGACCGCGTGAACGCGTCTTGTCGCTATCATTTTCGCAGCACGCTGCCGGCTCTTGATCGCGCGTTTCTGCGCCCTCGCTACCCTGGTTATATCTATTTCCAGGACCGCGCCGCTGCCCCCGTTCGAGATTACATGCGGGACGGCGGCGACGCGCACGCGTTGTTGGCGAACCTAAACGGGTTATACCACGAGTCGCAGAAGGCGAGGCGCTCATGAGGCCGCTCGAAGGCCTGACTGTCCTGGAATTCGCGCAGTACATGGCGGGCCCCTCGGCGGGCTTGCGCTTGGCGGACCTGGGAGCGCGGGTTATCAAAGTCGAGCGGCCCAAGAGTGGCGAGGGGGGTAGGCAAATCGCCATCAAGAACCTGTTCGTGGACGGCGACAGCCTGGTTTTTCACACCATCAACCGCAACAAGGAGAGCTTTGCCGCCGACCTGAAGAACCCGGAAGACCTGGCCACGGTGAAGCGACTGATTGGCCGCGCGGACGTGCTGACCCACAACTTCCGCCCGGGCGTGATGGAAAAAATCGGGCTCAATTGGAAGTCCGTCCGTCAACTGAATCCGCACATCGTGTACGGCGAAGTGACCGGTTACGGATGCGAAGGTCCGTGGAAGGATAAGCCTGGACAGGACTTACTGCTGCAATCCCTGTCGGGCCTAACTTGGCTCAGCGGCAACGCGGATCAAGGGCCGGTGCCGATGGGGTTGGCGGTGGTCGATATTTTGTGTGGCTCGCACTTGGTGCAGGGAATCCTGGCTGCGCTGATCCGCCGGGCCAAGACCCAAAAAGGCGCGTTTGTCCAGGTAAGCCTGCTAGAGTCGATACTCGATTTCCAGTTTGAAGTCATCACCACGCATCTGGCCGACGGCGGGCGGCTGCCGCAACGGAGCAAGCGCTTCAACGCGCATGCGTATCTCTCGGCGCCCTATGGAGTCTACCCGACCGAGGATGGCTACCTGGCCCTGGCGATGGGCGACTTGACGAAGATTGCCCGCCTGATCGGATGCACCTCCATCGAGGCGTACCGCAATCCATCGACGTGGTTTACGCGCCGGGATGAAATCCAGCAGATCCTCGCCGATCACTTGGTGGCGCGTCCCACGGCGCGGTGGCTCGCGGTTTTGCAGGCAGGCGGCGTGTGGTGCTCGGATGTTTTCGACTATGCCAGGCTGCTGGCCCATGAGGCGTGGAAGGTGTTGAAAATGGACCAGGTAGTCCGGCGCGGTATGGTGGAAGTCCACACGACACGATGCCCGATTCGCATCGACAATGAGATTCTCCTCAGCCCCAAGGCCGCTCCGCGTGTGGGCGAGGACAATAAGCCTATCCAAGAGGAACTCGACCATGCCTGAAAGCACGCCGCCAGAAGAACACCAGCAGATCAAGATTTGGAATGCCGAGGACTGGTTGTACGAGGAATTTGAGGTAGGGCGGAAGGACCGTTCCATCCGCCGGACGATCTCCGAAGGAGAGGCAATGCTCTTCAATAGCCTTGTCCTCGATATGCACCCCTACGTCGGCGACGAAATCTTTGCCAAGCAGCAGGGCATTTTCGGCCGCCGCCTTGTGGCGGGCTCAATGGTGTTCAGCTACGGGCTGGGATTGATGGCGCACAATAATATCAACACCTTCAGCTATGGCTATGACAAGTTGCGGTTTATCAAGCCCGTGTTTATCGGCGACACGATTTACACCATCCGCACCAACCTGGAGAAGCAGCCCAAATACAAGGAAATGGGGCTGGTGCGCGTCAGCTACGAGGTGTTCAAGAATGAGGGCGAACTGGCGCTCTACTGCGAGCATTTGCAGACCGTGAAGTACCGCCATCCGGAAGACTTTCAGGATCAGGTGCAGAAGAGCTGAGGTAGCGAGGTGCAGCAGCAGCCGAACGGGGGGTCTCCGTGTCCTCCGTGTTTTTCAAGGCTGTAACACAGAGCGCACCGAGATATCTCAGTGGCCTCCGTGTTGAGGCTGTTCCAAGCACAGAGGCCACTGAGACAGAACGTGTCGAAGGTGAGATTCTCACGCGCCACGAAGGTATCGCAAACAAATGGTACAGGATGTTGACAATATAGCGCCGCTTGACGGCATCCTCGTCGTCGATTTGAGCCAGTTCCTCTCAGGTCCCTGCGCCAGCCTTCGACTTGCGGACCTTGGGGCACGAGTGATCAAAATCGAGAAGCCCGTTAATGGCGATCTCTGCCGGCAACTCTACGTATCAAACGTGGTTTTGGACGGCGAGTCCACAGTTTTCCACGCCATTAACCGCAACAAGGAGAGCTTCGTCGCGGACCTCAAGACACCCGAGGGGCTCGATCAGGTGAAAAGGCTAATTCTCCGGGCGGATGTGGTGATGCACAACTTCCGTCCGGGCGTGGCGGAGCGGCTCGGCTTGGGATACGTGGCCGTCCAGCAGATGAACCCACAAGTGGTGTATGGTCAGATCAGTGGCTACGGGCAGGAAGGTCCGTGGCGCGACCTGCCCGGGCAGGACCTGCTGCTGCAATCCCTGTCGGGTCTCACGTGGCTGAGCGGCGATGCCGGCCAGGGGCCCGTGCCCATGGGCGTGTCGATTGCCGACATTCTTTGCGGCATGCATTTGGCCCAGGGCGTCCTGGCGTGCCTGGTTCGCCGATCCATCACTGGCCGGGGCGGGCTGGTAGACGTGAGCATGCTCGAATCAGCGCTCGATTTCCAGTTCGAGGCAATCACCACTTACTTTCATGACGGCGGCCAGCCCACTCAGCGCACTGCTTCGAACAACGCCCACGCCTACCTTGGGGCTCCGTACGGTGTATACCGCACGCGCGACGGCTACCTTGCCCTGGCGATGGGGCGGGTTCCACAACTCGGCGAACTGCTCGGGTGTGAGCCGCTGCGCGAATATCAGGATCCAGCCACTTGGTTCACCGAACGCGACCGCATCAAGGCGATTCTTGCCCATCACCTGGAGACCGATACGACCGCCCATTGGTTGTCAATCCTCGAACCCGCCGACATCTGGTGCGCTGAGGTACTCGATTGGAAGCGGCTGCTTCAGCACGACGGATTCAAGGCGCTCGGCATGTTGCAGACGGTTCGCCGTAGTAACGGGACCACATACGGGACCACTCGTTGCCCAATTCGCATCGACGGCCAGCGGCTTTACTCCGAGAAGGGCTCGCCTGACCTTGGGGAAGATACGGACCGGATTACCGCGGAGCTGACCCGATGAGCACCGATATTCCTATCCTCGACACCCATCAACATCTGATCTACCCGGAGAAATACCCTTACTCCTGGACTCTGGGCATCCCCCCGTTAGCCGCGAAGGCGTTTCGGTATGATGATTACCTCAAAGCGATCGAGGGGACGAGTGTAAGCAGGGCAATCTTCATGGAGTCCGGAGCGGACGACCCGCACTGGCGCGAAGAGACTCGCTTCGTTCACACACTGGCCCATGCGCCCGACTCGCTGATCAAGGGCATCATCGCCAACTGCCGCCCGGAAGAGGAGTCGGGGTTCGAAGCCTACATCGAGTCGGTGCTGTCGCCGAATCTCGTGGGTCTTCGGAGGATCCTGCACGTCGAACCGGATGAGTTGTCCCAACGGACCTGCTTCGCCTCGAACATCCGTCTGCTGGAGAAATACGAGCTCACGTTTGACCTTTGCGTTCTCGCGAGGCAGATTCCGCTGGCGACGGACCTGGCCGCGAAATGTCCTGGCGTGCAGTTCATCCTGGACCACTGTGGCGTGCCGGACATCGCCGCGGGCCAACTCGACCCCTGGCGCCAGCACATCAGCGAGATCTCAAGACTTCCTAACGTCACGTGCAAGATATCCGGAGTTCTGGCCTATTGCGCGCCGGACCAAGCTAACCTGGAAGCCGTGCGGCCTTACATTGAGCACTGCTTAGACAAGTTCGGTTGGGATCGCGTCGTCTGGGGCAGCGACTGGCCCGTTTGCACCATCGCCAGCGACCTGCGGACCTGGGTGCAAGTAACCAAACAGCTCATCGTCACGGCGGACGACAGCGACCAGCGGAAGCTGCTGCACGAGAATGCGATGCGGATTTACCGGATGGATAACGACGATCGAGACAAAAAAGGGGAGGGAGGCTTGTACCATGCCGAATCAGCCATGGAGTCTTCACAGGCGTGATCTTTTCCGTCTTGCAGGCGCTGGAACCGCCGCGGTGTTGTCGGGCGGAGTCGCTGGTGCAGCGTCAAGCGTTACCCCTGATCCCATCACCACGGCCGCCTGGGACAAAGTGAACGATACGGACCCGGGCAGAAGCCAGTTGTGGGAGCAGCGAAAGACGTGGTTTAACGAAGCCAAATTCGGCATGTTCATCCACTGGGGTCCGGTCTCGCTGGCCAGCGTCGAGATCTCCTGGCCGATCATGGAACCCGACCCCACCATGAAGATCAGCCAGGACGAATATGTCAATCTCTATAAGCGATTCAATCCCGTGCAATACGACCCTGATGTCTGGGTGGAGTTGGCGCGTCAGGCCGGCCAGCGCTATATGGTGCTGGTCACCAAGCACCACGATGGCTTCTGCATGTTCGACAGCGCTTTCACTGATTACAAGATCACGAATACTCCTTACCAAAAAGACATTGTGAGGATGTTGGGAGAAGCCTGCGAGCGGCAGGGTATGCCTCTAGGGTATTATTACTCGCCGCCGGACATGCACCATCCGTGCTTTCGCGACACAAGCAAACTGGCCAAGGATAACTGGAACGGCGAGCCCGCCCGGCCCGAGTGGCCGACCTACCTACAATACATGCAAATGCAACTGCGGGAGCTGATGTGCCGATACCCCTCGCCCGTGGTGATCTGGTTCGATGGCCTCAACCACCAGGAGAAATACGACGGCTACCAGGTGGTGCGGATGATTCGCGAGATGTCGCCCGGCACCCTCGTCAACAATCGCATTGGCGTTCCGGGAGATTTTGGCACGCCGGAGCAATTCGTCCCCGACAGGATTCCGGTCAAGGGCGTCGAAATCCAGGGGACCGACACCGCTCAACAGAATAAGCTCCCCGCCGGGATTCCCAGCCGCGAGGAACTGAAAACCTGGGAAACCTGCATGACCATCAATGAAACTTGGGCCTATAACAAGAACGACACGAAATACAAATCCACCCAGACTCTCATCCGCACGTTGGTTGACGTCGCCAGCAAGGGGGGAAATCTCCTGCTGAATGTGGGTCCCACACCCGAGGGAACGATTCAACCGGAGTTTCAGGAACGCTTGCGAGGAATCGGGCAGTGGCTTGCCGTGAATGGCGATTCGATTTACGGCACTACTTTCGGGCCCTTGCAAAACCTGTCTTACGGCCGAACGACGGCCAAAGGGGACGTGGTCTATCTGCACATTTACAATTGGCCCGGCGACGGCAAACTGGAAATTCCCGGCCTGAACAGGCGCGTCTTGGACGTGCGTATGTTGGATGGAGGACGTAACCTCGAATTCAACCAGTCGGCGGGAGGCATCACGCTTCACCTTCCCGCCCAGGCGCCCGATGCCAACGCCACGGTGGTGGCGATCAAGGGTTAGAAGGCAAAACACATGCTGGGGCGGCGGCATAGTCGGCTGGGGAGTTAGGGGAAAGTATGCAAAGAACAGCAAACTGCTTGACGAAATTGGAGCGCATGAAACGGACCTTGCGTCACGAGGAAGCCGATCGTGTGCCGATCAGCGATTTCTTCTGGGGAGGCTTTCTGAGGCGGTGGCGCGAGGAACTCGGACTCGCTCCCGACACCGATATCTACCGCCATTACGACCTCGATTGGATGCAGTTCAATCCCAACCTGGATCCGCACATCAAGCCGTTCGAAATCCTTGAGGAGAACGATGAGGAAGTCGTCGTCCGCACCGGGTTCGAAGCTGTCATCCGCAAGAAGCTCGCGTATCCGATGCCGGATTTCCTGAAGTTCGAGACCGACACAATCGAAAAGATGGAGGCATTCCAGTTCGACGACCCCTGGGACGAGCGCCGCTACTTCCGCGGAGGCGATGACCAGATCAATGGCGTCGGCGATGGTTTCGTCCGCAATCTGGCGCCCTACGTGGACCGCCTGAAAACGCCTTGGGTGGACTTCCCGGCGTTCGGAGGAGTCTGCGAAGCCCAAGAGACCCTCTGGCGCATCATTGGCTCGGAAAACGTCATGCTGTGGATCGGATTGTACCCCGATGAGATCGGGCGGTTCGTGGAAAGGATCAATGCCTTCGCCCTGGAGATTACAAAGGCCCAGATCAAGGCGGCGGGCGGAATGCTCGACGGAATGGTGATCTGGGGAGACGTGGCCTATAAGGGCGGAATGTTTTTTTCACCCAAGTATTGGCGGAGGTACTTCAAGCCGGGCGTGAAGGCCATCATTGACGAATGCCACTCCCATGGGTTGCCGGTGATCTACCACGGCTGCGGCAACGTCAACAGCATTTTCGAGGACTTTGTTGATATCGGCGTCGACGCCTATAACCCCCTCGAAGCCAAAGCGGGCATGGACGTCATCGACCTGCGCCGACGCTTCGGCCACCGGATTGGCCTTTGCGGCAACATGGACGTGGTGGCGTGGGCGGAAGCCGGCCCGGAGGAGCTCAAGCGGATTGTGCTGACCAAACTGAATGCGGCCAAAGGTGGCGGGTACATTTTCCAGTCCGATCATTCGGTCCCCAGCAACGTGCCGGGACGGAGCTATGACTACGTAGTCAAGCTGGTTCGAGCGTACGGAAAATATCCGCTGCGATTGGGCGAATTCGACATCGCACTCTGAGCCTATGCGACGGGCGGCGCCTGACATCTATCCACCACAAGGAGGTCCCCACCAAGGGGCGATAGGGGTAGGGAGAGCGTAAAGACGTTCCCCCTCCCTCCGAACCGGACAGGCGGATCTCCCGCATCCGGCTCTCCAGTCGGTGGTCTTACCTGCGAGAGGACTGACTGGCGGTGGCATGAGCTG
>JBKQVI010000289.1:0-3998 GCA_052139985.1 Terriglobia bacterium | reverse complement strand
GGGTGGTTGCTACGGGAGGCTTTGGGTTGAGCACGCTCGGTATGGGACCCCTCACCCGTCCCGCCCCCGCTGGTGAAAGCGCGGGTTGCGGTCCACCCTCTCCCCCAAGGGGGCGAGGGCTGGGATTTTTGCCTTGCGGGTGTTTTGAAATGTAGAAACTCCAGTCCGCAGGTTAAAACCTGCGGCTACTCACGGTTGGCCCCTGGCGGGGCCAAACCAGAGACGTCTTAACCTAGCGTCGATGACCGCAAGGCGGAGAGGGCCCAGGCTTGCCGGTGGGGGTGGGGGCCGTATACGGAGAACGGTAAGATGCCTTTCGCGAAGGCCCTTCAGAAATTCGGCGCTTTCGTAGTCCTCGTTATTGCAGCGGCATTGCCGGCTAGATGCGCGCACCCTTGCGCGCAGTGCCACCCTCGGGAAGTCGCAGGTTATGCCGCGACGGCCATGGCGCATTCATTGGGGCTGCCCAAACCCGAGCCGCCGGGGAGGTTCGTGCAGGCCAAATCGGGATCAAAGTTCTCCGTCACATCTACTCAAATCCGAATGGTGCAGCGCGTAGAGCGCGGCGAATCGACGGAGGAGTACCAAGCCACCTATGCTATCGGCTCGGGCCTTCATGCGGTCGGCTATTTGATCGGGCTGGGAGATCACCTTTTTCAGTCGCCTTTTTGCTACTACCCCAAGCGCGGTTGGGGTTTGGCGCCGGGGTACGAGACCCAAAGCAACCCGGATTTCTCCCGGCCGGTCACGCCTGCGTGTCTGTTCTGTCATTCCGGGCTTGCCCGGCCCAACCCCGGCACGTTGAACAGTTACCAGAATCCTCCATCTCAAGCCGAAGGGATAAGCTGCGAGCGATGCCATGGCCCGTCTGAATCACATTTGCGCAACCCCGTGCCGGGTTCCATCATTAATCCCGCCACGCTTCCCGAACGCGCTCGCGACAGTGTGTGCGAACAGTGCCACCTGATTGGCGAGGCGCGCACCACCAACCCGGGCGAGCAATTCTCCGACTTCCAGGCGGGTCAAACCCTGGAGGACGTGTTTTCGGTTTACGTTTATGACGGGTCGCTCGACCCTTCACGCGCGAATCCCTTTAAGGTCATCAGCCAGTCTCAGGAACTCGCTTTAAGCCAGTGTTCGCGCATGAGCCACGGCAAGCTATGGTGCGGCACTTGCCACGATCCTCATGCGCGGCCCGCCGATCCCGTCACCTATTTCCGGAACCGCTGCCTTACCTGCCATGGTGCGGCGCTGCTCAAGACCCACCCGAAGCCCAATGAAAATTGCATCGGTTGTCATATGCCGAGGCGCGAAGTCACGGACGGCGCTCACACTACCTTCACCGATCACCGCATCACGCGCCGGCCGATACCCGAAAACACGGTTGAGGTGCCGGTGGAGGACCGAAAACTGATTGCGTGGCACGAGCCGCCGGCAGAGTTCGCGGACCGCGATTTGGGGCTTGCCGACGTTGAAGTTGGTGAAAGGCTGAGGTCCAAAAGCATGACCCTGGCAGGGATGCAACTGCTGCTGGCGTGCTGGTCCAAGTCTCCGAACGACGTGGCAGTGCTGACCGGCATTGGCGAGGTTCTGTTCAACCTGGGAGAAAATGAGCATTCCGCGGCAGTCTACGAGCAAGCCATCCAACTGGAGCCCAATGTGGCGGCACATTATCTTCATGCTGCGGTGGCCTGGCATGCGGCAGGGGACAACACCAAAGCCGTCACGTATCTCGATAAGGCGCTGCAACTCGATCCGCTCTACGAAGAGGCCTATCGGCAGTTGGGCGGGATCTATTCCGAAGTCGCCGAGCCGGACAAGGTACGGGACATTCATGAACGATATTTGAAGGCTTTTCCGGGGACTGTGGCTGGGCAGATGGGCAGGTAGCTTGTAGCGCGGACCTGCTCTTTAGGTCCGCGGCTTTTGGCCGTTAATCGAGGACGAACCGCGGACCTAAAGAGCAGGTCCGCGCTACGCCTGCTGCCTCCCCGAAGGGGAGGAATGTCATTAGCCGTAGGTGAAACCTACGGGCTGGAGTTCTTACATTTCCGGTGAGGGAGATTTCATTTTGCGCGGCGATCATTATCCCTGTCATCCTGAGCCCGTTTTTTGGGCGAAGGACCCCGACAGTATCCAGGAATCGTAAGCGAAGCGAACTACGGAGGTCCTTCGCCCCGATGAAGAACTCGGGCCTCAGGATGACATTGCATTCTCGCTCACCAAGAACTCGGCTTATCGCGGAGTCGCTGAATCCAACGTCTGCTTGGTGACTTCGGGCGCCGCCAATGCCTGGGGTGCTCGTTCATCCGCTCCCGGCTTGCCGTCGTAGGGCACGGAATGGTACTTCTGGTACAAGGTCATTTCATTTTGGTAGGCGGCCGAATCGCCTAAGGATCTGTAAGCTCCGGCAAGCAGGAAGTGGGAGGTTTCGTTCCTCGGGTTCAGTTGAATGGCGGCCAGCAGATGAGGCACGGACTCCTTGGTTTTTTGCAGGCGAATCAGAGTGCGGGCTAAAGCGATTTGAGCGTCCTCAACGCCGGGATCAATCTCTACCGCGCGGGAGAAGTGATCGAGTGCGGGCTCAAACTCCCCGCGGCGGCGGAAAATCTCGCCAATTTCGTATTCGGCGGCGGCGTTGTGCGGCTCGATGGCAAGGTCCAGTTGGAACTCCTTAAGCGCATCGCCCCGGGCCTGTTCACTGTCCGGGGCCTGCAAGAGCAGCGCTCTGCCGAGCCGGTAATGGACGCCCGCCATGTCCGGGTCGGCGGCAATTACCTTGCGGTATTCCATGATGGCCAGGTCGTAGCGCTTCTCACCCTCGAGGGCTTCCGCGAACGCCATGCGTTTCCACACCGACTCCGGCGCCACTTCCGCGAGCCGCGACATGGTTTGGAGAGCCCGGTCGCCGTATAAGTGCGAAGCACGATAGAGAACTTCCGGATCATTGGGATTTCGGCTCAACATCGTCTCAATGGTTTCGAGCGCCTTGGTGGGCTGCCCCATGGACGTATAGACCACCAGTAACTTAAGACCAATCGTACGGCCCATCTCAGGGTTCGGCGGATGGCGGAAGGCCGGCTCGAGAATCGGAACGGCCTCTTGCAAACGCCCGAGTTCCGCATCACACATGCCCAGCATGAGGGGAACATTGGGGATCTTCGGATTCAAGTGAAGCGCCCGGTGGAATGCTTCTGCGGCCTCGGAGTAACGCCCTTGGGCGTAATAGACGGCTCCAAGGTTCGCAAAGACTTCGGGATTGTTGGGGGTGAGGTGGGCAAGTTTTTCGAGCGCGAGAATGGCCGCGTCGGCATCCTTTCGCGCCATGGCCTCCTCGGCCCCACGTGAATAGCGCTGAATCGCCGCGTCGTCCGCCTGTTGTGCGGCACGGCTGAGGGAAAAGCAGCAAACGAGCAGAAGGGCACAGAACAATATCAAGCAGGGATATCCACGTGTCACGCCCTTCTCCTTATGTTTAAGTAATGATGCCGCCGCCCCCAGAATTATAGGACAGCGAACAGGGCGTGACAACGGACGGAATCAGAGAGTAGTGTGCTATCGTGGCGTCGATAGATGAAGAGGGAGTATGCGTACGTATTCTGTCCAAGCCGGCTCAAGCGCTCGCATTTCTATAGGCAGAATCCGTGACCTTAACCCTTTCAACCAATTCTCGTGCCGCTTCAGGAAGGAATGTTCTGAATTGGGTTGCAAATTCCTGGCAACTTAATGGTATTTGGCTAAAACGCCACTCATGAGCGGTAACCTGCTCAGCGCCGAAATTTCGGAGTGCAGAAAGTAGATGAGCTTCACTCGTCTTATCGAGGCCGCCAGGCAAAATGATTTTCAACGCCATTTTACCTCCTGCTTCTGCCCTCCCTTTCGACTTTTCCGATCGCAGCCCGAGGCGCTGATACTTGGGGTGAGTGTACTCCTGCGTGGTCTCCGAGTAAAGGGGGGGTGTGCGGCCCAAATCCGCACGTAAGGGAGGCAGCGGCGAT
>JBKQVI010000288.1:0-20379 GCA_052139985.1 Terriglobia bacterium | reverse complement strand
CTGCGTGGGAATGCGTGCAGGCATGGAGATATTATTTATATAATATCTATAACATGTCAAGAAAAAAATGCGCCCCCAGAGAGATTTCTTTCGCCCTTTCTCAAAATTACGTGAGGATCAGGGCTCGAAAGCCCATGCGGATGCGCGTCGGATCCCGGCTAAAACGATTGCGGCCTGTGTTTGGCTATGTTAACATTCACTTTATTCGCGGCTGTCTTCCATGCATGGTCATCTTTTGTTGACCGTACGAAACCTAGACGCCTGGTGAAGCGTCTTTAGGCACGCAGAGGGGACCCGCGCTTTTCACCGGGATTAACTTGAATCCGTAGCCCGCTCGTTCGGGCTTCAGGAGCAAACCAACATGAATCGACGACTGATCCGTCCCACGCTGTCCGATGTGCAGGACCAACTGGGCGCACGTATGCAGCGAAAGAAACCCGCTCCACCAGAGCAGACCAATGCTGAAAATTTCTATTACCTGAAGCAGATGCAAGCGCGTACGCCGATGGTTGTGGTCTTAGATCAGGGGGAAACCATCCGCGGGGTCATCGAATGGTACGATAAGAGTTGCATCAAAGTCCATCGCGCGAACGAACCCAACCTCCTAGTGATGAAATCATGCATCCGGTTTATGTATAAAGACGGCGAATCCCGAAATGGGGGAAACCACGAGGACGATAATCATCAACCGGAGGACCTGGAGTAGGGCGACAACCGTTCGGCGTTGCCCCTGTCTGACACTAGATCGGGATGAGAGGAACGCCGGCGGAGGGGCAATTCAATAGGCATCCACGGAGGCGGTCATGTCAAAGTCGATTGCCGCTCGCGGGGCGTGCCGACTGCCGTCCTATTTCACCCGGCGCTTGACAGTATGCTGCGGCGCGCCTAGCATGGGCCTGTATCTGCAGTAAACTATCTAAACGGACTCCAATATGAGAGTTCTAACCTTTCCCCAATTCGGGCCACAAGCGGTTCGAGGGCGGTTACGACAGCTACAACCCGCGGGGCGCACGAACTGGCGGCTGTTGGCGGTGGTTCCCGCGATTCTGCTGCTGGCGTGCGTAGCCTTGGCGCAGCAGGAGGAGAAGCCCAAGATCCCGGGTCTTGACAAGATTATCGCTGCTAATGAGCACTTGGCCTTTACCGGCACTGTGAAATCGGTGGACGAGAAGCACAACGTTCTCAGCATCGATTCGGTGGAGGGGGGAAATACGGAAATCTTCCCCATCAAGCACAGCACTCATGTCGAGACCGCCGACGGCTTCAGGAAAAAGTTGGACATACTCTCTCCCGGCACCCGCGTCATCATCTATTACGACCAACGCGCCGACCACCGCACGGTAACGCGCATCGAACTGTTTGCCAGCGAATCAAAGAAGAAGGAGCCGCAACCCTAGCCGCGCTGCGGCAGTCCGGCTTCGGACTTCTAAGCGACCACTATGCGCATCGGCATCACCTGCTATCCTACGTACGGCGGCAGTGGCGTGGTGGCAACGGAGCTCGGCATCGAGCTGGCCGCGCGCGGTCACGACATACACTTCATCAGTTATGCGATGCCGGTGCGGATCACTGAAGCTTCCGGCCGTATCCACTTTCACGAAGTGGAGATGCTGAATTACCCCCTTTTCGACCACCCGCCGTACACCTTGGCGCTCGCCACGGCGATGGCCAACGTGGCCGTAAACGAATCTCTCGACCTGCTGCACGTCCACTACGCGATTCCCCATTCAGTCAGCGCCTATCTGGCGCGCGCTATGCTGAAGCCGCGGCGCCTCCCCTTTGTCACCACGCTGCATGGCACCGATATCACCCTGGTCGGCCAGGATCGATCGTATCTTCCCATTACTCGATTCTCCATCGAGGAAAGCGATGGAGTGACGGCCATCTCGGAATACCTTCGGGACGTTACGCTGCGCGAATTCGAAATCCACCGGCCGGTCGAAGTCATTCCCAACTTCGTCAACTGCGATGTATTCCAGCCCGCCAACGGCAAATGCCGGCGCGAGGAATTTGCGCCGCATGGCGAGAAAATTCTGGTTCATTTGTCGAATTTCCGTCCTGTCAAACGCGTACCGGACGTCGTCGAAACCTTTGCGCTGGTCCGCAAGGAAATCCCCGCCAAGCTTCTCATGATCGGGGATGGACCTGACCGCACCGTGGCCGAATGGATGGCCCGCGAAAAGAAGCTCAGCGCCGACGTGATCTTCCTCGGCAAGCAAAACCAGGTGCAAGACCTGCTCAACTGCGCCGACGTGCTGTTGCTGCCCAGCGAGATCGAATCGTTCGGGTTGGCGGCACTGGAAGGAATGGCCTCCGGGGTCCCGGCCATTTGTTCCCGCGTCGGGGGCGTGCCGGAAGTGCTTCGCGATGGCGTGGAGGGCTTCCTCGTCGAGCCTCGCGACGTTTCAACCATGGCCGCACGGGCGCTTGAGATTCTTACCAACCCGGAGCGGCAGGCGGAAATGTCGCGAGCCGCCCGTCAACGCGCCCTCCGGCACTTTTGCAGCAAAAGCATCATTCCCCTTTACGAGGACCTTTACCGGCGCGTCCTGAAGAGCGCCTAGCCCCGTCCGCCATCGGAATTCGACCTGCCTAAGACGTGGGTGCGTGGCGCTTTCGATAACGCTTCATTTTCTTCTTGACAAGTCAGACAATTTAGGCTAGTTATGTCGTATGGTCACCGAGGCCAGGCCGGTTGTGGGTTGCACGTGCGGGTTAGCCCGTCTGCCCGTCAACAACGAGGAAGACCGACAAACTGTACCGATGGCATTAGGTATTAATGTCGCAGTGTTGAAAAACTCTACGAAGCTGAGAACTTACTGAAAATAAAGGGTCGGGAAAACGGCTTTTCAAAAAACGAAGCTGAGAACATACTGAAAGTAAATCCACTTACAATAAGTCATATAAAAGCTAAAATGGGGTGCAAATTGTCCGACGGACGTGATGACAAAGTGTACCCTATAAGCGACCGAAACCGCTGACCCAATGAGGTCTTCGGGCCAGCCTCCTACTGGGCGCAGGCAGTGGTTGCCAGCCAATCACAACGCTTTAGTGCTGCTCCGTCGGGTGTGGAGCTTCCCGGACGCGGGACTAGCGACTTTGGGCCGTGGACATCGCGACAGAACGGCAAACTTCCGCAGTCGTAACCATGCGGGCTCCGGCGGCCGCCATTTCCTCAAGCGCCTTGTGGCCGCCGTCCTCGGTGATGGGCTTGATCGCGTCGATCACCACATCCACCCTAAAACCTCGAGTGCAAAGGGCCAAAGCAACGGCGCGCACGCAGAATTCCGTGGCCACGCCGAACACCACGGCGCTGCGAGTGCCCAGCGCGTGCAGGATGGCACCGAAGTTGGGGTTATCCTCCGGAGTATAGGTGGGCTTCTCAACGATAAATTGACCTCGCCAGCGGGCCGGAGGATCGAAGGCGCTGGGCCGGCAAGGAATAACCACGGACGACGGAAACGACGTTTCGGGAATGCGGCGCTGCCCGGGAGTGCCAATCACACAGTGGGGCGGCCAGATTTTGAATTCAGGGTCGTCCGGCTGGTGCGCGTCGGCCGAGGAAATTACCGGCACATCGTTCTCGCGGGCATAGTCCATCAGCCGTTTAAGATTCGGCACGATCTGCTCCGCGCTCGGCACGTAGAGCCTTCCCGTTGGATACATGAAATCCACTTGCGTATCGACATCGAAAAAGAACAGGCGTCCAGTCGTAACGCTCACTCGTCAAAGTCCTCCCTCTTGTTGAGATGACTTGACCGCGCCAAAGTGCTGCACCCGGACTTCATCCAGCAATTGATCGAGCGCCGCGCTCTTCTCAACAGGATAAGCGGGCGCCCCATGCAAAGCCTGATAGTTTTCCGGCAAGCACGCAAGATGGGCCAGCGTGCGCTCACGGATCAGCTTTACCGGCGGAGCCGCGGCCAAGCGCCGGCCGGCACGCATCGCCGGTTCAAGTAAGGGCGATGCGCCCGGATAATCTTCGTGGGCGCAGGCAAGCATATCGTGATGGTATTTCCCGGCTTCGGAAAAGCGGAAAATCTGTTTGCGGCCGGGCCAGTAAACCTTCTCCTCGCTGAATTTGGTTTTTGGCGCCACCACGCCGGCGGATTCAGTCTCCACCAGTTTGTAAACCACGCTTAGCGCGGGAACATCGCGAGAAGTAACAAGGTCCGTACCCACGCCGAATGAATCGATCGGAGCCCCTTGGGCTACCAACTCTTCGATTTTGAATTCGTTCAAATCACCACTTGTAACAATCTTAGCGTCACGCAGGCCGTGGCGATCGAGAATCTCCCGAACGTGTTGGCTCTTGTCGAGCAGATCGCCGCTGTCAAGCCGCACGCCAGGAATGGGTGTCCCCAACGTTGCTGCGATCTCCGCGCCCGCCAGCGGATCGTACGTATCAACCAGCAGGATGGCGGAATCGGGAAAAGTCTCGAGCAGCGCTTCGAAGCTGCGCCGCTCGCTGGGGAAGACCTGAGTCCACGAGTGTGCAGCGGTGCCCGCAAGGGGCAGATCGTAAAGGGCGCCGGCCAGCACGTTGGATGTGGCCACGCAGCCCCCTACGCAAGCCGCCCGCGCGGCTCGCACGCCGGCTTCCGGCCCGTGCGCCCGGCGCGTTCCGAACTCAAGAACGCTGCGGCCAGCCGCCGCCCGCACTACGCGCGCGGCCTTCGACGCTACCAGCGTTTCATAATGCATAACGGACAGCAGATAGGTTTCAACGATTTGCGCTTCCAGCACCGGAGCCGTCACTTGCAGCAGGGGCTCCTCGGCAAAAACCAGCGTCCCCTCCTGCACCGCCCGCACATCTCCATGAAACCGAAATTCCCGCAGGTAGTCGAAGAACTTCGAGGAAACCGTATGGAAGGCAGGCTGCTCGCGTAGAAACCGAACATCATCATCGGTGAAATGCAGGTTCTCCAAATACGCCAGCGCCGAGTCAAGTCCCGCCGCCACCAGATACGAGCGCTGCGCAGGCAAGTGACGCACAAAGAGCTCGAACGTCGCGTGGCAGTCAATGCCATGTTCGAAGTACGCCGCCGCCATCGTCAACTCGTACAGGTCCACTAGTAACGCGCGATCCGTGTTCATTTCACCTCTGGCCGCCATTTCCGCGTGACGAAGCGGCATTGGAGTTTACACAATGGGTTCCGTGCGGCTAGACCGGCCCCTAAGGAAGCTCTCAAAACTCAGTATGTCGTTGACGATCGAGGAGAGTCAAGCACCGCGCCTTCGGGCCGGTGTCGATTGCCGCTTGTCTATTTGAAATCAGAGATGTGAGATCCCAGACTTGCGATCTGCAGCTCACCCGTCGGGGTTATCGGCTCGGGCCCACGGTTTGGCCCGGTTTGGTTCCGCGCTAATGGACCTCCGCACGTTGACTACATCGTGTCTCGAACTTTCACGACGTGAGTTCCACTTCACCCCGAGGGCTTTTGATGCGCGCAAGCATTCGCGGTTCTCGTGCGGGCTCGACGAGAACGTCAACGCACAGAGTGTGGAACACGCGCGCCAACTCCCCCGCCTCCGGGGACTGCAGGTGAAAGCGCTCAAGATGGCATCCCGGCGGCGCGTCCTGGGCGGGGTGGACCGACTCGCCCCAATCGAGAAAGATGGGAAGCAACCCGCCGCGGTCATCCCAAAGACGAAACAATTTCCAGCTTAGAATCGCGCCCCCCGGACGCGACCGCGCGCCGTCGTGAGGCCCGTCAATGGGAATGCCTGCCAATCTCGCGGCTTGCGCGAGCGCGAAAACATCGGACGTGTGCACTGCCCAGCCCATGAGTCGCGGCTCGGAAAGGGTGAGCATCCGGGTAAACCAGGCCACCGAGGGCTGCTCGGGATCGGGCGCCATAATCTCCAAATAGCAGTTCGGGCCGAGCGCCAGCAACGCGTTCTGCGTGCCACGACCGGGATGAACGCCGCCAAAAACCGCGCGTACACCCGTAACTCGGTCCATCCAGGCGACGCCCCGGTCGAGGTCATCAATTCCGAGGATAAGGTGGTCAAGACCCGTCAGCATAGCGCTTCACGCCGCGAATTTATACCCCTGCCCGTGCACGGTGATGATGTATTTCGGCTGTTTAGGATTGCCTTCCAGCTTCTGCCGCAGCCAGGCCACGTGGACGTCCACCGTGCGCGTGGAGGGTGCGGAACTGTAACCCCATACATCCCTTAAGAGTTCCTCCCGGCTCAAAGTCCGGCCCCGATGTTCGATAAGATGGCGGAGCAGTTGGAATTCCTTGGTCGAAAGGGGGATGGACGAACCATCGCGCAGCACTTCGGTGCGCCGCATGTCGATGTGCAGCGGCCCAAAATCGTAGAAGTCCGGTCCGTCGTTGCCCGCCCCTTTTCCCCGCCGCAACAGAGCCTCAACGCGCGCCAGCAGCTCCGGCATTTCAAAGGGCTTGGTCAGGTAGTCGTCGGCTCCGATTTTAAGCCCTTTGACTTTATCGGCCATTTGGGTGCGCGCTGTAAGCATCAAGATGGGAGTGGAGAATCCGCGTTGCCGCAGGTCCTGGCACACCTCGAACCCGTTTTTGCCCGGCAGCATAACATCCAGAATGATAAGTCCAAAGTGATTACGGGCGGCATACTCGACAACTCCGGTTCCCTCGTACAGGGCGTCCACCGAGTAGCCCACGCTGCGCAGACGATCGCTGAGCGTAAGCACCAAACCCGGTTCGTCTTCGACTAGCAGAATTTGAGAGTTCATGGTGATCCCACTTTCTCGTTGGGTACTCTGACGGAGACTAACACGCGCCGTCCATAGCCCGATGCAATAAAGTTCACTTCGCCGCGGGGAAATGCAGTGTGAACGCACTTCCTGCGCCCGGTTGGCTGGTCACCGTCAGTCTTCCACCCATGGCCTCCACCGCTTCCTTCGCCAGGCTCAACCCCAGTCCCGTGCCGTGCTTCTGGGAGGCCCGGGCAGCACTTCCCCGGTAAAACGGCTCGAAGATATGGGAGATCTCGCCGGGCTCAATTCCCTGCCCTCGATCCTGGACGGTGATCAGGACCTCTCCCTCCTCCGGTCCCAACCCTGGATGCGCGCGTATCGCCATCCAGCGCCCTCCCGCCCCATACTTCAAGGCGTTGGTCATGAGATTTTGCAGGCACCGGCCCAGCACCTTCGCATCCGCCATGACCGGCGGAAGTCCTGGAGCGACTTCCTTCTCCACTGTAAATCCGTTGGCGGAGGTGAGATGGGCCAAATCCGCGACGGCAGAATTAATCGTCTCCCCGACGGGGACAGGCATCTGCTGATACTGCCGCTGTTCGTTGCGGGTGGCGGCGAACAACAGGACCTGCTCAATCATCGCGGCGAGCCGGTGGGCTTCGTTGCGGATTAGCTCGCCATACTGTTTCACCTGCGGTCTTGCCTCCACGACGCCGTCGGCAAGGTTCTCCGCCGCCGAGGAGATAACGCTTACTGGAGTGCGAAGTTCGTGCGACACGCCGGCGACAAAATCCATCTGCATTTTCGCCAGCCGCCGGACCCTCTGCGTCCAAACCAAAACCAACGCCATGCTGGCCGCGAGCACCAGCAATACCCCGAGGCCCAGCATCAGGTCCCGCGTCCAGGTCATCGTAACCGCTTCTGCCAGGGAACCGCCGGGATGCCGGACCACTAGTCGCCATCCCGCGGCGGAGGAGTCCGCGACGATCGGCGCAGCCAGAAAGCCCCGCACACGGCCAATGAGGTCGCGTCCAGGTCCTCCCCCGGCGGAGTAGGGGATCGGAGGAGGCGTCCGCTCGCGCCTCTCCTCGCCGCCCGGCTCGCGGGGGTTTCCTTGCCGGGATTCCGCTACTCGCCACCGGAAAGGGCTGAACAGATGTATCGTCTCATCCGGCGAACGTACCAACTCCGGCGAGTGGCGCGCTTCCGACGAATAGATGAACTGGGGAGGATTCGAGCCATCGACGATGGCCACGTCGTAGAGGAGCCCAGTCGGCCCGGCGAAATACCTCAGCGCAAGCTCGGGCAGGAATCGCTTCAAAAGGATCTCGCGATTCAATTCGACAATCATGATTCCGGCTGGCGAGCAGTCAGGCGGGCACCCACTTCGATCCCTTCGATTACGCCAGCCCGGCTGGAGGATGGGTCGCGCCATTACCAGCGACTCCCCGAAGAGCCGCCACCGTAACCCCACCGGTCCGAACTCCCTGCCCCGAGAGGTTAGCGCGGTGTAAAGATTGGAAGTGTCGCAGAGAACCCCCAAGCGCGCCGGACAAGCCGCTGCTTGAAAAGTGTCGTCCGGGGGATTGAACTGGAGGAAAAGGTAATTCGTTTCTGCCTTTTGTTCCCAGAGGTAATAGTTGGCTACCAGCTCTCGGTGGTCGGATGATCGCGCCCAATCTCCGCAATCCTGGGCGTAAATACCCTCAACGGCGGGGGCCTGATCCGGCAGGCGATAGGCGAAGTTGGCACAGATCCCGGCCAGCTCGCGACGGAAATCCTCGCGAAATCCGTTCATACCGGCCTCGAGTGTGGCCTCTTTCCTTTGCAGCTCCGCCGTGCGAATCTGTTGGGTCCAGCGAAATTGCAGGACCGCCAAAACCACCAGCAACGCGCTGAGGCCGGTGATTATCCCATACGCACCCAGGGACTGTTTGAATTTGGTGGCCATAGACTTATTCTATACTTTTCAGATGCACCTCGCGCTACATACGTCGCACGGCGGAATGGACGGTTTCTCATCGACGCAACGATGTTGACATGGTCCGGTCGTTGGTCGGCAGTGCGTGGGCGCAGAAGGAACTCTGCACATTGGTAGGCTTCTTGGAAGGGTTTAGGCAGGCGCCGGTCGTCACCGTGGATAGTCTAAGGATACTCACCGCTCCCCAGGGGATGATAAAGCCCCGATCAGCTCCCGCTTTTGCGATAGGTCGCCGTCCGGAATGCCGACTGCAATCCAGGGGCTATCGAAGGAGTTGACTTCGCCCTGCAAGGTGACCGCCGCGCCGTTCGGTGCGTCAAGATCGAGCGTGAGACCGCGTGGCGTCATCGTGAGATTGTCAGTACGGAAGGCAAGCTGATGCGTGCCTTTGCCGTGCGCGGTGACGCGGATTGTGACTCGGCCGTCGGAATCCGTCCTCTGCGCGAGAGAGAAAGCGAAACCGTGTCCCGGCACGAGGTCGAGGTGATACGTGCCGCTTGGCAAAATGGCAACGTGCCTGCCCTGGATCTCGTAACGACCCTCCGGAAGCCACCCGCGAAACGTCCCGATTGCCGTCTCGACCGGCACCTCGACGGTCTGGCCGCTGCTTTCTTCGCGAAACTCAAGGGGGCCCGCCTGCGCGCGGCCGGTGACCAGTGCGGGGCCCGCCAGGTCCTGCACCAAGTACAGCCATCGCGAGACCGCGTGCGACCAGACTTCCTTGTAGTTGTAGCAACTCGCCGCGGGCCAATAGGGCAAGTCACTATCCTCTCGCGTCTCGATGCCGACGGTCAGCGCTCCAACGATGTTACCCGAAGCGGGCGAATAGAAAGGCGGGGAGTCGTAGCCCTCGCCGTACATGAGGCTTTGGACGAACGGGTTCCGGCCGGCCACCCACTCCAATTGCTTCTGCGCGAGGTCCGCTGCCTTCAGATCCCCACGCAGGAGCGCCGCAGCGGATAAGGCCTTGCTCTCGGAGAGCCCCGTGCCGTTGTTCCCGCGCCGCTCGGCCCACACAGGGAAGAGCCGCAGGTGGTAGCCCTTGCCGATCTCGACGCCGTTCAAAACCTGCCGGCGGTAGGACTCGCGGCGATCCGCAGGTGCTTGCAGGTACTCGTCGTCGCGGTACACCGACGCGGGAAGCATGCCGTACGGCTCGGTGAATTGCGCCATCGCCTTGAGGAAGTATTCGGAGTGCAGCGCCACGGCGGAGTACCAATTCATCCAGTCCTTGTCCTCGGGCAAGTCCTGGCACATCCGCACCAAGGCCACCATCGGTCCCTGCTGATGACCCGGGTGCATGTAGTGCAGGATTTCCTTTCGCTCCGGGCTGGTGTAAAAGAAGCCGGTGATCGGCGCTTTCCAGTCGGTATGAAGTTTGCGCTCCTGCATGGAAACCAGGACCATCGCGAATTCACGGGCTTTCGCGGCGTATCGCTGGTCTCCGGTGGCTTTCAGCAGATCGAGCGAGGCAAGAATGCCCGTCGACAGCACGTCGATCTTTCCGCCCAGAGAATGCGCGCGCGGTTCTTCGCTCATGGCTTCGACTCCGAACTGCCAGTCGTCGCGTGCCATGCGAAGGCTATAGGCTGCCAGGTCAGGGTCATCGGTTTTGAGCACGCGGGCCGCCAGCGCCTCGGCCGCTGCCGCGACGAAGTTCTCGTACGGAGTCCTGGTGGCTTCCGCTACGATGTCGTCCGCATCTCCCAAAGTGCCGTTGGTCCAGTTGGACATGGCAGACCCGCCGATCCGATAGCCGTCACCGAAACTGGTTTTGAGAATCCACGCCAGGCCCCATCTCGCCTCATCAACGACTCGCCCGTACAGCTCGGGGTCCTCGTCCCGCAAGCGCAGTTTCTCCGCGAGGCTCAGCATCGCATAGACAGCTTCGCCAGTATTGAAGAGTAACTGCGAAAGGTCGCCGGCATCGTGCCAGCCGCCATTGATGATGATGCGCTTGTTGCCGTGGACTCCTTGCCAGTCGGTGTGGCAGACTCCGTGCACCCCGGGAATCTCCATGCCACAGCGCTCGGCATAGAAAAAGTTGATGGCCTTCAGGACGGCGTCCCGCCACACGTTGTCGCCGATTCGAAAGGGCGGCGTCTCCTCACTGCCGGCGCGAAGCAGGTAGGTGCCTGGCGTGCGGATTTCTGAGAAGTCCATCACCTGGAAGCGGCCAATATTCGTTTGCATTTCGCGCGCGGCTTTCGTGAGGACAGTTTCACCGGTCTCTTGTCGCACCAGACGGAATTCGCGCGCGGACAGATCACTCGCGATGGCTGTCTTCGGCGCGCCCGTTTGATAGCCGCTGCCGCTGAAAGAGATCTTCCCCGGCGCGACATCCCAGCCTTCGAAGTGGTCCGCATCAACGCGCTGGAGCTCCAGATGGTCGATGTCGAAGCTGATGGCCGGCTCGGCCTGCGGCTCGTGGCCGTCGTCCAGATACTCGATGACCACGCGGGTTACCTTGTCTCGGGCAAGGTTGGCAATTTCCCAAACCACGTGGTTCCACTTTTGGTTCTCGAGGTTGAACGTGTGAAATCCTTCGCGATCATACATGGCGGGGATCTTGTAGGCGCCCTCGTTGTGCAGAACCGCCTGCATCGAGATGTTGTGAAAGCCGGAAAGGTTCGGGAAAACCCAGAAGGAAATCCTGTTGAATCGGGTCCAATCCTCTCCGGGGAAATGCCGTATCGCGCTAAGCGGGGGATTCGAATAGCCCGACGACAAGCCAAGCGTAGCCTGCAACCGCAGCGACTGTCGGCCATCCATCGCCCGCTCTTGCGTGAAGGTCATGGTCCCGATGCCGCTGTGAGTCCACGTGGCCGGATTTTCCATGTCGTCGAGAAGCCGCGTCTCGAGAACCGGCTTCTGCAACCAGCGGTAGGCAGCCGTATCGCGAAAACACGCGTGCATGGGCATCTGAGGCAACCCATCCGCCGCAAACGCCGAAACGAGGAATAAAAGGGCCATGAACACCACGGCACAGGCACGGGTCACCACTTTAGTACAACCTTGGGTATTCACGACCCCTCTGACGCTCATTGCGTGGCCTCCTGGAGGCAAACTCTTGGACAATATCTGGGTTTTAGAATAGGCGGAACGGCGGCGCCTATCAGACTACGGAGATAGTTGCTGCCACTGCCGATCCCCGCAGGGGATCTATTCAGTAGCCGTGGGCAAGGGCGCGCTTTTTGCGCTCACCGCCCACGGATCACGATCCCCTGATTCCCCCGACCCTGAAGGGGTCGCATTTCCCCATGTCGCGGGACAAGCCACCAGCGAGGGCGCAGCGGGAATCGACCCATACAGGGTCGAACGTGCCGGCGGGCGTGTTTTCCGGGGGCGTTGCCCCCGGCTATTATATAGACCCCCTGCGGGGATCAGATGCTCATACCGCCGCTCTTTTTCCGCAGCCTGTTCAGCCCTACCCTTCCCATCCGCTCGTGAAAGATCCGGCTAGGGCTGCAAAGTGCTGGCCCGCTTGAATTCACTCTCTGCCTGGCCAGAGTCGCCTGCGCCGCGATAGGCCGTGCCCAGGGCCTTGTGAGCAGTCGGCGATTGGGGGTCCGCCTCGACCGCTGCATGCAGGTAACGGATGGCCTGTTGGTACTGCCCTTTGCGCGTAGCCAAGAGACCGAGGTTATAGTTCGCTCCATAATCGCGCGGAGCGACTTTGAGGAGCTGCTGAAACTGCTCTTGCGCCCGCTCATAGTCACCCTTCTTCAACCAGATCGTTCCCAGTAACTCCCCAGCCGGTACGTAAGAGGGCGAAAGCTCCAGAGTGCGCCGTAGCTCCTTCACGGCATCATCCAGGTTGTCCACATGGAAGTAACTTACGGCCAGATAATAGTGAGAGAGGACATGCTGAGGGTCCTGCGCGAGTACTTGGCTGAAACGTTCGATGGCCGCCTTATAGTTGCCTGCCTGGGCTTCCGCAACCGCGCGCCCATAGAGGTGATATTCAGCGAGCCGATCTTTGGGGTCGTAGCGGGAGGCATCGGGTGTGCCGTGTGGGTAGGCCAATTCCGTATAACCAAGCGAGCCGAGCAGGGCCCTGGTCTCGACGCTCTGTTCCGTGGTTGGCGCGGGCTTGCCGGCGGCAAAGCGGCCTCGCAGCTTCAGCAATTGCTGGTGTAACGCCTGTGCCAGAGAAGTTTCGCGCGGGTAGAGGTTGCGAATCTCGCCGGGATCGGACTGGAGATCGTACAATTCCGCTTTAGTTGTGTCGATGTACTTGTATCGTCCAACTCGCAAACTGCGAAGTGCACTGCAACCCAGATGATCTTTGGCATACACACTCTCGCCATACACTTCACGGGAGTCGGCTCCGCCGCGGCCATCGATAACGTCAAACAGACTCTGGCCTTGAAAAGACCCGGGTCGAGGTATGCCCAGGAACTGCAGAACCGTGGGCGCAACGTCGATCAGGCCCACCGGCTGCTCCACGCGAAGCGCGCGAAGGGCGCCTCCGGCAGGCCAATGGAGGATCAGCGGGACCCGCAAGGTGCTTTGATAGATGAAGTACTCGTGCGTATCCTCTCCATGCTCACCGAGACTCTCCCCATGGTCCGAAGTGAAGACAATCAGCGCTCTGTTTAACAGGCTTTTTCGCTCCAGGTATTCCCAGAACTTGCCGAGCACATCGTCAACATAACTCAGCTCGGCTTCATACCCGGCTCGATCGTTGCGGTTTTGCGCGGCGGGCTGGAGATAAGGTCGGTGCAGATCGTAGAGGTGCAGGAAAAGAAAGAAAGGGCGGCCCGAATTCTCATCCACCCACTGTGTCGCAGCCGCGGCAACTTCGCTGCCCGGGCGCGTGACGCTGTATTGTTTGCCGGTTTCCCTGGCCGCGACGCCAAAGGGGCTATCGTAAGTGTCGAAGCCCCGATCCAGCCCGAACCGACGGTCCAGGGCAAAGCCCCCGATGAAGGCACCGGTGCGATACCCCCGGGACCGAAGAATCGTGGCAAGAGTGGCGGTTCCGGGATGAACCACCTTTCCGTTTTCCTCGATGCCATTGAAAAAGGGATAGGTAGAACTGAGCATCGAGGTATGAGAGGGGAGCGTGAGCGGAACTTGTGAGCCGGCCTCGACGAACAAAGTTCCACCGCGGGCCATAGCATCGATATGTGGAGTCGGCGCTTTACGGCTTCCGTAACAGCCCAGGACGTCGGCGCGTAGCGTATCGACCGTTATCAGGATGACCGGCGCGCCGTCCGTACAGGTCTCAGCAGGGAACGGCCATGTTCGGCAAGGATAACCAAGTGCTGAAATGGCCCATACGACAACGAGGCAAGCGAGACAACTTGGGGATCCCGCCCGGCCCGACCGGGGAAAAAGAGAGCACCGGAATCCGCAGCTCGAAAGCCTGACATTCAAAACTTAACCACCAAGGTAACCATTCTAAAGCAACCACAGCTAAAAGTCCCCTCACCCGGTCCCCGACGAGGCCGGGTGAGGGAACACAATTGACTTACATAATCCAAAAAACTCGCCAGCGATCAGAAGTCGAAACGCATAGCGAAGTTAATCTGCCGGCTAGCGCTCGAACCCGGCAGGAAATTCAAATGCGTAGCGGTGATCGATCCTGTCGTTCCGTCGCTGATGTCGCCGTCCGGATTGGCAAAGTACGGATGATTGAACACGTCGCTAAACATCGCCTGAAATTGCAGGGTTTTGTTCTCAAGGACGTGAAAATTCTTGAGGAGCCCCAGATCGAGGTTCCTAAGGCCAGGCCCTTGCAGAGTGTTATTCCCGGCATTCCCAAACCTCCCGATATTCGCAGGGTTCGAGCAGAGAGGGGTTGAATCGGGACATCCCGGGACCTTGAAGGCGGCCGGGTTGAACCATTCGCTGAGTGTCCGTCCCCCTGCGGGCACGGTGCTGACGCCGGCAACCACATCGGGCCTGCCGCCGAAGTTGTTGGTATTCGACGGGTCAAAGCCGTCGAAACTCGGAGTATAGAAACCGCCGGACTGGATCTGACCCGCAAACGACACGCGCCAGCCCCCCAAAGCGCCATCGGCTACCTTCGGCATGTTACTAAAGAAGCGTTGATTTCTGCCGACCGGAAGCGAGTAAACTCCGTCAACGTAGAAGCGATTCAGGGGGTTAATCCGATTGTTCCCCCATTCGGCGTCTAGATCGTACTGATTCTGCGGCGGTCCTCCGTAGACGAAGCTGCCGGGTGCATTGGTCAGATCCCTGGCCCAAGTGTAACCGCTGCTCAAGATCAAATTACGCCCCGCGGTCTTGTGAGCCTCGAGTTGCAGGGAGTTGTAGCGCTCGCCGGCGCCGTTCTCTTCCCAGCTCACGCTTTGGAGATTGGGAAAGGGTGTGTTGGAGTATGAAAACGCGTTCAAGCTGGGTTCCGGCTGGTCGATGTTGCGGTAGTAGAGCATCTTCACCGTATGGGTACCAATATAAGCCGCAGAGAATCCGAAACTGCCAACCTGGCGCTCCAAGGTCAAATTCCACTGCTGGGTGTAGGGTGTTGTGATTTTAGGGTTGACGCCGAAAACGTTTTCGGTTGGCGCAATGCTGCCCCCGCCGGTTGGCAGGAAAGGATCGGGAAAACTCAGAAGTGGAGTGCCGTTGGTGATGGAGTTGGTAAATGTCTCGCTGCCGGAGAACGGCCCCCCGGTAATCTGCTGTCCCAGGGCCGCGTATGTGGTAGCGCCGAATACCCCGTATCCAGCGCGAACCACCGTCTTTCCGTCAGAAGTCAGTTTGTACGCCGCTCCCAGTCTGGGGTAGAAATTGGCTTTCCGAGAGTCAATTAGTGTGCTTGCCGGATAGCCTACCTTCGAGGCCGTAACAATCGCGAGGTTTGTAGGGTAAAGGGGACTGATATGCGTCACGCCGTTGTCCGGGATCACAATCGCCCCGGTGGCGGGGTCAAAACTGGCGATGCGCCCCATTTTCTCGTAATAGGGGCCCTGGAATTCATACCTCACTCCGTAGTTCACCGTCAGCCTGGGATTGACTTTCCACTGGTCCTGGGCATAGGCGCTCCACATGGTTCCACGCTCATACGGCCGGGGTATTTGGTCCGCCAGCCCGGTCTGTGTCGGAAGCCCGAGCAGAAAATCCGCATATCCGTTGCCGGTATAGAGCCCCGTAAAGTTGAAGGAACCATAGGAGCTATTACTTTGCCAAATGGAGTCGTCACGATCACGAATGACGTCTACACCGAATTTCACAGAGTGCGCGCCGCGCGTCCAGCTCAGGTCGTCGATGACTTGGATGGAGGTGTCCGTCGTGTAATAGGGCACCGCGGCGCCGGCTGTGCCGCTCACGCCGCTAATCGTTATGCTGGGAACGCCGGCCTGGCCGGTAAGCGTGATGCCTTGCAGTCCCACTTCGCTGACGATATCGCTGCCGATGAAGTCCGGATGATTATACAGGTTGATCCGGGAAAAGCCGGTTCGAACCTCGTTCAGGAGGACCGGACTGAAGGTGTGCGTCCAGGAAAGGACCGTTTGAGTGGCATGGCGGTACGTCGTGTAGTTCCCGAAAGGGGGCAAAACGCCGGAACTATAGCCGTCAATGGGCATGCGGCGATAGCTGAACCGCCCGAACACGGCATCGCGCGAACTCAAGTTATAGTCGATGCGGCTGTCGGTGGGGCTGGGCATGTAGCGGCGTCTTTGCGGGAATTGGCCCCGCCAATTCCCCGACAGCAAGGAGGAGTCCCCATAATTGGGCAGCGGGTAGAAAAGAGATTGTATCTTCTGCGAGGTTGAATTGATGTAATTCCCGAGTTGGTTGTTTTGGAAGTTGCCGCCCGTGAACGGGTTCGCGAGTTGAGTCCCCAGGCCGCTGAAATCACCCGTTCGCCACGCAGACAACGGGGTGCTGCGCGTAACCACCGTATTCTGTTCCTCGTATCTGCCTTCCACGTCAGCGAAGAAGAACAGCTTGTCTTTCTTGATCGCCCCGCCCGCACCTACCGCAAAATTGTTGAGAACCCGAGCCGGGACGGTGCTGCTAAAGAAATTGCGAGCATTGAGCGCCTTGCCGTTGTAATCATAGTAGGCGCTGCCGTGATACCGGTTGGTGCCGGATTTGGTCGACGTGACCAGATTGGTGGACGTGGCATATTCCGCTGAAGGAGTGCCTGCGATGTAGGTTATTTCCGACACCGACTCGATGCCGGGCTGAATGAACGTTCCGTTGCCGACTCCTGACGGGTCAGCCATCTCCACGATCCCGTCAGTGGAATAGAAAGTATCGCTGTTCAGCGCCCCGTTGGCATAGATCAGCCCGGAATCATCGCGGGCTATCCCCGGGTTGAAGATCGCGAAATCGTTGTTGGTGCTGTCCTGCCGGGAGTTGATGGGGAGTTGCAGTATCTCTTCCGAGACCTTCCTGCTGCTGACGGTGGTTGTTTCCGTATCGATGGCGCTGGTTTGCGCGGTGACTTCCACGCGCGTCGCAGTCGGGCCTACCGTCAGAATCAGTTCAATATTGAGAATCTGGCGGGCGTAGAGCACGAGGTGAACCCTGTCTTGCGCGCTAAACCCCGTCGCCTCAACCCTTACTTGATAAGTTCCAGTTCCCAGATCTGGCGCGTTGTAAACGCCGTCCGAGGCCGTGGTCACCTTACGCACTGCTCCTGTACCCTCGTTGGTAATGGTAACCTGGGCGCCAGGCACCACGCTGCCGCTGGGGTCGGTGACAGTACCCGTGATCGCACCGAACGTGGTTTGTGCGATCGCCGATGAGGAACACAAAAGCAGAAACATGGCAAATAGAACTGCCCTTCCGATCAAGAAAATTCGTGATCCCTGCATATAACCTCCCTTACTGCGCCCAAGGTCCGACACTCTTGGACGGCTGTTCACGACGAGAATCCTCTCAGTCCCACCGATCAGCGGCGCGAGTCTGCTTCGGAGGCAGAGCGAACCGGAGCCCCTTTTTGGGGGCCCCTCGCTGTCAAAAAATGTTCACTATATTAACTAATAAATTCAACTTATGACCGACACGAGGCTTGTACCATGGCGAGAAATGAGTGTCAAGCATAAACTAGACATGAATTCTGGTTTGTCATTGTTTTAGCATTTTAGAATACGTTCTATATATGCATACTCAAGTTTGATATATGATCGTAATCGTGCTAAAGTTGGGGACGGCGACGCAGTTCATTCGCCGTCCGAAGCCTGCAACTCACGCGATGTGCTATGGCCGGGAAAGAAAAGCCTGTCGATTAGGGACCGAATTCGGATAAATTGTTGCGGGTTTTCAGATTGAAATGACTCAAGCGGATCGAGCAGCCATGTCAGAGAATGTGCTGGATGAACGGCAACCTCCGAAGGGCAGGTATCGCGTCGGTACCTTGGAAAAGGCCCTGTCCATATTGCATTTGCTTGAGCACTCGCGAAACCCACTCAGGATTCACGAGATTGCGGATGCGACCGGAATAGAACGCGGCACAGTGTTTCGCGTCTTGTGCACACTGGAAAGACACCGATATGTTGAACGCTCGCCCGACAAGAAATACCGTGCGACGTCACCGCGAAGACTCATACGCATCGGCTACGCAGGCCCGCTCTCGGGCAATCCCTTTCGCAGGGATGTCACCGCAAGTATTCAGCGTGCTGCCAGTGAGCTTAACCTGGAGCTGTTGATGCTCGATAACACCGAAGACGACCCTGAGGCAAATCTCGAGAATGCCCGAACCCTGATCAATGCAAAAGTAAATCTGGTGATGGAGTTCCAGCCCATCGACTCCATTGCCCACGTGTTGGGCGGGTTATTTGCGAGTGCGGCCATTCCGCTGATTGCCGTCGAGACCCAAATCCCGGGGGCCGTTTTCTTCGGTGGAAACAATTACTCGGCGGGGGGAATGGCGGGTGAGACCCTGGGCAAGTTCTCTTTGCGTAAGTGGAACGGGGAGTTTGATTACCTCCTGCTGATCGAGTCGCCTTCGCGGGGACCTGCAAGTCAAGCCAGGCTCGTCGGCGCCCTCGATGGAGTGCGCAGAGTGCTGGGAAACTTTCCGAAGGACAAAATCGTTCATCTCGACGGCCATGCCAATAAAGAGGCGAGCACAGCCGTCGTGGCAAAGGCGCTACGCTCGCTTCCACCGACTTCGCGCCTGTTGATCTCTGCATTTAACGATCGCACAGCAGTGGGAGCCCTCGAGGCGTTACGGGAGGCGGGGCAGGAAAGAAACGCTGGAATAGTCGGCCAGAACGCTACCGCCGAGAGCCGTGAAGAAATCTACCGCAACTCCGGCCCGTTGATCGCGTCGGTCGCGTATTTTCCCGAGCGCTATGGAAGCAGGTTGATGCGTTTAGCCCTCGCGATTCTCAACCACGAGCCGCCGCCTCCAGCCGTTTACACGCAGCACGTTGTTCTCGACCGTCATAATATTCATGTTTACTATCCACAATACTCAGCGCTGGACCGCAAGTCGCCGGCAGGCGATGTCGCCAGTTAGAGCCGCCCGGTCCGCAACGTCGGACGACCCCTTGAGGAGCGCAGACGTAACTCGAAGGAGCCTGATAAGCGACATCTCCCAGGCTTCGAGGGGGACCGCACTGGCAGTCATGGAGACCCTACGTAATGAGTAATTCTTATGAAGTTCCCGCAAATGGGCGCGCCGCCAGCCCACAACCTTACATCACTCCGCGCGTCCCACGCAGAAAGCCCCTTAATGCGAACGTGGGGGTATTTGGCGTCGGACACCACAGCTACTGGGGGCAGTTCGAGGGTTTGCTCGAGGAGATGAAAAGGAAGCTTGACGTATTTGTGGGCAAGGTACGAGCCACGGGCGTTAACGTGCTGGACTTCGGCATGGCGGACGATGCTCGTTCCGCCTATGCCCTGCGAGGCCGGCTGCAAGCTGCCTCTCTCGATCTGATCTTTTGCGACATGGTAACGTACGCCACCTCGTCGGCGTTCGGCGTCATCATTCGTGATCTCGACGTTCCGATTGTTCTCGTCGCTCTACAGGAACTGAAGGCATTGGACTACTCGTGCGCCTCCACCTACATGCAGCTCTGCAATGACGACTTTTGCTCCGTGCCCGAGTTCACAGGAGTCGCGGTACGCATGGGGAAGAAGCCACCAGCGGTGATTCTTGGAACTCTCGAAAACGATCCCGTTGCCGACGCGGAAATCGCCGACTGGTGCCGAATTGCTCGTGTTCTACACGACCTGAAGAGCGCACGGATCGGGCACTTCGGGCACGTGCTGGAAAATATGCTCGATATGCAGACCGACCACACCGCCCTCACCGCGACGTTCGGTTGCCATATTGTGCAGACCGAGCCCGACGACCTGATGCGGCATTTTCGGGATGTCTCTGACGCCGACCTCAAAGCGAAGAAGCGGCAGATCCTTGATATCTTCGACACGCCCGATCCGAAATCCGACCCCATCACCCGAAAGCTGACGCGGAATGATCTCGACATGGCGGCCCGAGCCGGCGTGGCGCTGGATCGGTTCGTCAATGAACATGAACTGGACGGGCTCGCCTACTACTACGAGGGCGAGCCGGGAAGCCCGATGCGTCAACTGGTGACCAACCTGATTGTCGGCAATTCCCTGCTGACCGCCGCAGGGTTCCCCATGTGCGGCGAATCCGATCTAAAGACTTGCATCGCCATGCTGATTGAAGACCGGCTCGACATCGGGGGTAGCTTCGCCGAATTTCATCCAATCGACTTCAAGGAGGGTTTCGTCCTTGTCGGGCACGACGGTC
>JBKQVI010000287.1:0-12092 GCA_052139985.1 Terriglobia bacterium | reverse complement strand
CAGCTCATGCCACCGCCAGTCAGTCCTCTCGCAGGTAAGACCACCGACTGGAGAGCCGGATGCGGGAGATCCGCCTGTCCGGTTCGGAGGGAGGGGGAACGTCTTTACGCTCTCCCTACCCCTATCGGCTCAAATCGGCACACCGCCCGCCGCTGCACGTTATTCCGTAGCCTGCGAGATCGCCCCGCCTTTTGTTGGGCCGCACCTCCCAAACGCGCTTCGCGGTGGAAAAGCCGCAGGGCTGGAGTGCGAGCCCTGCGCTACCTTCTCCGGGGGCGCTCCACCGCGAGGCCGAACGCCGTTCGGCCCTACAAAACAGTTGGTACGCCTGCGGTTCCCGGAGCGCTTACGATACTTCGGCGGCGCGCAACTCAAACTGAATGCCTTCCTGATCGAGCAAATAGGAAACGATGGCAAAAAGATTCTGCGCTTGGGGATTACTCTGCGGTCCGAGGATGCGCATCAGGCTTTTGGGCGAGAGGTGCGTGACCCCGGCCAACTCGCCGAATCCGACCGTGGCATTGATGTAGTCGCGAAGCACGGTCTTGCCGGTCTGTACGTCTCCGTTCAGCATGGCTTCCACGCCCTCGCGGAGAAGCTCCCGGCGAAAGGCGGGATCGCGTTGGACACGCGCCATGACGGTTTCCTTAAAATCGCGAGTTAAAGCCATCACCGATCTCCCTCTTTCTTTCTCTTCATGATATCAATGTCAAGTAACACACGCTCAGGCCGGCGGAATGGGCACACGCGGAAAATGCCGACATGCCCATTGCCTGTCAACGCATCCTCAGCCACCCTGGCGTGATTGCGGCCCATTCCAAGCGATCTCGGCGCTCAGGCACTACATCCCCGTCCTGAGCCCAACCACCCAGAGCCGAACGTCGACGATATCGAGGTTTGATAAATCGGTCGAGAGATTGCAGTCTTCAATGTGCGGACTTTCGCGTTTCCTGTTCTTTGGACTCGATACCTTTGCGGGCCTTACCAGCTATCAGGCCAAAGCCTCTCGCCTTAGCATCCTTCGCCAGTTGTATCAAGTCCATACGACCTTTGCTGGTGCGGCCGGATTTTAGTTCAATTTCCCCCAGACCGAGCAGGGCCTGAAAGTCATAGCCGGCGTAGCCATATTTTTGAGCCTGTTCCAGAACAGACTGAAGCTGCCGGGTCGCTTCGTCAAACTGTCCCCTTGACGCGCTAACGGAGGCAGCATCGATCCCGACCATGAGATTCGCTTCCCTATCTTCAGTACCGTGCAGAAGTTCTTTGGCCCTTTCAATTGCTTTCGTGGCCTCAGAGGTCTTATTCTCCGCCGTCAGGCTTCGCGCGAGAATCGCGTAGGCTCCGGCCTACAAATCGCTTTCGTTCTCCTTGCGGAATTCCTCGCCAGCTTCGCGCGCCGCCGATTCGGCCTCAGCAGGATGTCCATCTTCAATTGAGATTTCGGCCAAAACCAATCGACTCTCAGCCGCGGCACCCTTTGCACCCATTTCAGCCCGCACTGCGAGTGCTTCCTCGTGTTTCTTCTTGGCCTCGTCAAGGTTCCCCTGGGACATGAGGACGTCACCCAATCCGTGAAGCGCATAGCCCGATTGTTTCTTGTCTTGGATAGCGAGGCAAACCCGAAGCGCTTCTTCGTATCTTCGTTGTGCGCCGAGAAGATCGCCTTGTCGGCACAGCAAATCCCCAAGGTTGTTCAAAGCCAGGGCAATCCCACCTTGGTCGCCGACCTCACGGAATTTTGCCAGACACTCCTCATACCTTTTTTTCGCACCGGCAAGATCTCCCTGATCCTTCAGAACATTTCCGATATTGTTTAACAAAATCGCTGCGCGGTCGTTATCGCCAGCGTCCCGATGGATAGTGAGAGCCTCTTCGTACATTCTCTCGGCCCCGGTGAGGTCCCCCTGCCGCCATAGGATCGTACCGAGGCCAGTCAAACCAAAAGCCTGGCGCAGTTTGTCGCCGATTGAGCGGCACACTTCGAGCGACTCCGCATACGTCCTCTCCGCCCCGGGAAGATCACCCTTACTCTCGAATACGTTTGCCAAGTTGTTGAGTGCAACCGCCACGGCTGTTTGGTAACCGATCTTGCGTGCGATCGCTACTGACTCCTGGTATGCTTTCACTGCTTCTTGGTACTTGCCCTCATCTTCAAGTGCATCCCCGATGAGTTTCAGAGCATGTGCAACGCCTCCTTCATCGCCCACTGAGGCGAAGGCCGTCTTGGCTTCTTCATCGACCCTGACTGCCTCTTCAGCTTTGCCCAGGTTGTCAAGGGCCCATCCCTCCATGGCCAGCGCTCGGGCCACTAATAGCTGCCTTCCCATGAGCTTTCCGCTTTCGGCAGCCTGCGACGCAACGGCTTGTTCACGTGCAAAATCCGCGCGCGACTCGGCCGCCCGAGCTTCTGCCAACTGGATCCGGGAATCGCGGGAGGCTGGCGGCGGGAGCTTGCGCAGGGCTGCTATGGTGGCGAGGGCATCGCTTCCCTCCCCGGCGGAGCATTGCGCCGCTGCCAGGCGAAGCCCATACTCGAGGTCGTCAGGGTACATCAACGAGAGCGCCTGATAAATCTGTATGGCTTTATTCCAATCTCGTTTCATATCCCGGTAACGCGCCTCGACAACAAGGTACTGTTCTCTGGGAAGCCCGGCGGCTAGGGAAAGCGCCGTCCTTGCTTCATCCGCAGATCTACTTTCATAACCAAGAGCAGACCAAGCTTCGGCAAGAGCCGAGTGGGCCAGAGGGTAATCGGGCTCTATCGCAAGAGCCTTCTCAAATGAGTCGCGTGCCCCCAGCGTATCGAAGGATCGAAACTTCTGTAAGCCCTCCGCATAAAACCGATCCGCGTCTGGCCTTAGGGGAAGGGCGGCGCGCAGGGCACGCGAGTCGGTCGGCGACATTTCACCGGCGTCGAGCTTCTCGCGCAGTTGCGTTCCCACCCGGGAGACCAAGTCGGGCAGGTCGGAATCTGTGCCGATCGCGCTCCCCGTAGTGATCGCCTGTGCGGCGGCAGTGTTCTCAAGACGCACATCCAGACGAATCTGGGACGACTGTCCTCCAGAAACAAAATAGGACCCAACGACCACGTAGTCGATTCCCAGAGTTTGCCTTAGGTGATTTAGGCTCTCCTTGGAATAACGCTCATTCACTCCGAGGGATACGTCGGTCCTCCCCGTAGCGGTCTCCTCTGCACGAACCAACCGTAGCTTCTCACCGACAGCAAGTTCTGTAGTAAGCATTTCCGACAGGGCGGTGGAAATCCATTCCGACTCCGGCCGCCCCGAAAGGTTCTTGAACCCAAGAACAGCAACAGCCGGTCGCTCGGATATGTGTTGAGGCACTATTGTCTGACGCTCGGCACGATGGCGGTAGTAAAGGACTGCGACCACCAAGCCGGCGAAAACGAGGCACCCTACGGGGACGATCAGACGAAGCCGCAGCCGCGCTTGAGCCCGAGCGCTTGGTAGCAGGCCTGCTTCGGCGTCTAGGTTCTGCTGTGGGGGTCCGTCAATTATCTCCTCTTCTTCGACGGTGAGCATGGCTCGTGTGCGTTCGAGCAGGAGCAGCTTCGCGTCCTGCTCTGTGCGTTCCGTCACGGGCTCGCTAAACCGGTACCCACGCCTGGAGAAGGTCTCGATGCATTGAGCGCCATTAAGTCCCTCAGCTAAGGTTTTCCGCAACACGGAAATGTTACGTGTGAGGCTGTCCTCTTGAACGAACGTGTCCGGCCAAACCCCCTTCATCAGGTCGTCCTTTTTCACCACCTTGCCTCGGTTCTGAACTAGGACCAGCAGAGTATCGAAGACCTTCGGTTCAAGGGACACTGGCTGACCGTCACGCACGAGTATCCGCGCCGACACGTCAAGACAGTAGGGGCCAAATTCGTAGAAGAGGCTGTCCTGAATAGACATGCAGACCTTCAGAAATTCTTAAGCTTTTCTCAAGGACTATTCGAACCCTAACCGAGTAAGTTCCGTCGCGACCGCATCGTGTGGGGGTCGCACTCGGTCCGGAATGCAGCGGATTCTACCAGAATGTTGTCGTCAGTTACAACCTACGCGAAAGAGCTGGATGTGCGACCGGCTAGCATTAAGGGTGCGAAAACGTGGGAAAGCCCGTAAGCGTCTGGGTGGTTTGCCCGTCAGGCCCACTCCCGTCGGAGGATACGTGAAAAATCGGCGTGTCACACTCATGGTGGAAACGGAACGCCTCCCCTCAATTACCAGGAAGCCTCGATCTGAATACCAACACTGGTGTGCGCTATGTGGTGAGCGAGTGAAGTTCATCACACCTGACGAAGCAGCATATGTCGCGGGCGTCAGCGTTCGAGCAATTTACTCGCAGGCGGAGGCTGGCAGGCTTCATTTCATCGAGACTAATGAGGGGGTGTTGCGCGTGTGTCTGAACTCGATCTCGAAACAAGGCTGAGTTCACATTGCAAGATTGTTAAGATTTCAACGATCGACTTTTTGTCTATTGACATCGTGGCGAACGACCTGTACAAGGTGTCCCGACCCGAAGGATCCTTCGTCATAACAACCCGACCTTTCACGCTAACCCCCTTCTCGCACATAGGGAGGGCTGGGCGGTGCTCCGGATGCGGGCGGGTGCGGGCCGTCAGATTGATAAATCGGAATCGAGCAAGTCTGTGAGCAAAGGGAGAACCACATGAAGCGAGTCAACGCCACACTTGTCACCCTATGGTTGCTGGCCGTATTGGTTGTACTAGCCGGACTCTTACCACAGAAGGTTTCTGGTGAAGTGATACGAATTCCTGACGGAACGCCTGTCCAGCTTGCCTTGCAGGAAGGACTCAACTCGGCAACGGCTCACGCCGGCGATTCAATCCACTTTGAAGTCGCCGAAGATGTTCGGGTGGCCAACGGCGTGGTCATCTCGACCGGAGCGCCTGGCATCGGCCGCGTCGTTGACGCCGATCATAAGAAGCGAATGGGCCGAGGCGGAAAGCTGAACTTTTCGGTCGACTACGTGAAGTTGGCAGATGGCACGAATTGCAAGGTCCGAGCCAGTGCCGCCCGGCAAGGAAAGGACAAGACGGGCACGGTGATTGCCGGAACGGTGCTGCTATCGCCTTTGTTCCTGCTCATGCACGGTAAAGACATTGATATTCCGAAGGGGACAGCCTTCACGGCGTACATCGATGGAGATTACGACCTCGCTGCAGAGGGCGCTCCTCCGCAAGTCTTGGGTGGAGTGGCGCAGCCTAAGCCGATTGTGCCCCCCCAACCCGCAGTGGCGCCTCCTCCCGCTTCCGTGTCTGCCACCCCCGTCACAGCCCCTGAACCATCGGCCGATGCGGCCGGGGCCTCGGCCGCAGTGTCTTTGAAATCGACCCCCGACGGAGCTGACATTTCTATCGACGGCGAGTTTGTAGGAAGCACACCGACATCTCTGCGGCTGAAACCTGGGCATCACGCCATAGCCGTTCGGAAGACCGGATTCAAACCCTGGCAGAGGAATCTCAACGTGCAGCCCGATGCCACGATCACCATCCAGGCAGACCTGGAAAAGGGTAGTTGATGCGCCTGCCGGCCCTGTTACCTGTGGACCGCCGGCCGCTGACATTGACAATTTACTCAGGCCGTTCATTCGAGAGGAGAGTGCCATGCCAAGGACCGATTCAGTTCTCGTCCAGGTTCTCCATTCCGTGGTAATTACGGCAATGCTTGTGAGCGGGTATCCATCTCGTTGCTTGGCGATTCCGCCCGCGAACGGGGGAGCATCCCCTGATGCGCCCGCTCTACAGATTGTCGTCCTCCAGGGAGAGGATGGCGTCAACATCATCAAGAAGAAGATCGCGGTGAAGCCCGTTGTCGAGATTCGGGACAAGAACAAACTGCCCGTGGCAGCGGCTGGCGCCGGAGTGGCCGTCGTGTTCCTCCTGGAGGGCAAGGATTCCGCCAAGTTCGCCAACGGCAAGACATCGGCGTCGGTGGTGACCGATGCCAACGGTCGCGCGGTGGCCCCGGATTTCCGGCCGATCCGCCAGGGTTCCTACGCCATCGAGATTCGAGCCAGTTATCAATTCGCGGCCGCCAGCCGGACCATCGCGCAGGTCAACTTCAAAACCGTCGCCGCGGCGCAGAAGGCGGGGAAGGTGCCAGGTTCGTCTCACGGCGACGCTCAAGCCCAGGCGGCCAGCCACGGAGCGAATCCGGCTTCGAGTGCAGCCTCTGCGGGGACCGCGACTAGCACTGCTGCTGCGGGCCATACCGCTCTCATCGTTGGTGGCATAGCGGCGGGAGCCGCCGCCGTTGGTGGCGTGGCGGCGTACGAAGCGCTGAACAAGAGCAGTTCAACGAATTGCAGCAACCTACAAAATTTACTCAATCAGGAGATGTCGGACCTGAACACCGAGGAATCAGTCTGCCAAACTGGGACTGTGTCTCAATGTGAGGCTGCGGCCCAAAGAGTTTTAAACGATGCTGGCCAAGCGTGTTCGTGCGCTGGCGGCGTGCCTTCCGGAGACCAGTCACTTTTCTCGCAGCTTCAACAAATTGCTGCGGAATTGGGTCTTGCCTGGCCGAGTGCATGTGATTGAGGACCGAGCGCAGATTTCGGGGTGTCTGGTATGGCGAAAGCACTTGTCGTCGTGTTGACCGCCTTAGCCACTTCCCCTTTTGCTTTTGGGAGCACCTTGGTGGGCACTGTCGTCGACCCCCAGGATCGGTTCATCGTGGGTGCGCAGGCAACGCTGCATTGTGGCACGCACTCGGAGCGAACAGCTACTGGCCCAGAGGGACAGTTCGGGTTTCCTGCGCGCCCCTCGTTCGAACATTGCGAACTCGCAGTGACTCACCCGGGCTTCGTGACTTTCGAAACGATGCTGGAAGCGAACCTGTTGCCAACTTTGATCGAGCTTCACCTGGCGGCAAGCAAGCAAGGGATCAGCGTGCGGTCGAACGCCCAAGACCTGAGGCAAGTCCTTCAATCTTCGCTTGGGTCAGCGTCGCTCTCGAACGGTGACCTAAGAGGTATCTCAAACAACACTGCCGACCTCATCCGCTACGCCAAGGCACTCGCCGGAACGGACTCGACCCAGGACGCCATCTATGTGGACGGCCTGCCTAGCGCCACGCTTCCGCCCGTCGCGATGGTAGGTCGCATCGACATTAATACGGATCCATTTTCGGCGGAGTATTCGGATAACGAGCAAACGCATATTAATATCTCGACTAAAAGCGCGGATCGTAATCTGCGCTTCAATCTCGGCGGGGCCGGGGTAGGGGTAGGCGGAAACAATCCGTTGGCACCCAACCTGCAGTCGGTTTCGCACTCGGCGAATCTTGGCTTGACAGGCCCGGTGCCTTACACACGGCTGACATTTTCACTTCTCGCCAATCTTGGCTCGAATATAAACGAACAGCCGATCGAGGCGATGACGCCGCCCGGCTTCGACCCCAGACTGAACCCGGGAAACGCCCCTGTCACGAATCACAATGGGTCGGGCCTATTGAACCTGCACTATGCGGCAGGGGAGTCTTCTCAGATGAACTTCTCCTACTCCGAGTCGCGGTCAACCGGAGCAAACGTGGGCGTAGGAGGCCTGACGCTACCGCAGGCGGGCTCGGACTCGCGGTCCCAGGCTCGCGAGGCGCGCGTGACCTTCACGAAGGCAGGCACCGCCTACCTCTACCGGGGTGGCATGGTCTTAAACGAGGGTCTGTCCGGCCTTCAGGCAGATAGCACCAGCTTGGGTCTTATAGTGCCGGGTAGCTTCGTCGCTGGAGGCGCGGCCCTCGCAAGTAACGAATCTCGGCACACAAGCTGGACGTGGAAAAACATAATTCAGTCCGGGTCGAAGCGACGCTTCTGGACGGCGGGAGTAACTCTCACGCGTTCCGGCATTTCCAGCGACGAACGGCCTAATCCCAACGGTGCGTTCGAATTCAGTACGGTGCAAGCGTACACGGAGGCGCTGACTGGGCAGCCAACTGGTACGTGGTTCTTCACCCGAGGTAACGGACAAGCCCATTACGCTAGTGTCGAAGCCGCTCCCTTCATGCAAGGCGACCTGTTCCATACCGAAAATCTACTGATTACCGGCGGGATGCGGGCAGACTATCAGACTGGAGGCGGCGTCCTCTGGTCACCTCGCCTCTCGGCGGCGGCAAAGGCGCGAAGATTCATCCTCCGGGCCGGCGCCGCTATGTTCGTTCACGACTGGCCCGGCAACATCTTTGTTCGCACCATCGAGGACGACGGACTGCACCTCCAGCCTTTCATTCTGCCGTGTGCTCCACTCCCAGGTGTATCGAGCCCGCCCAGCCCCGGCCAACTTGTTACTGGAGGTTTGGTGATCTCCCGGTTGGCCCCCGACCTCACGCGACCGCGCGACTGGATGATCAAGGGCTCGGTTGAGCGCCCATTTGGACATTTGACTCCCGGCTTTGAATACACGTGGACCAATGGTTTGCATCTCCTGGGTTCCCAGCGGTTGGCCGATCAGACGGGATGGACGGATGTTCTCGAGTCGAATCGTGCCCGCCAGCGCCAGCAATTGCACGCCCGGCTGCGCTACACTCTGAAAAGGCAGAGCATTGTCGCGCATTACGAGTGGATCCATTCACGGGACGATACTGACGGGCCGTTCTCTTTTCCTGAGTACCAAGACAACCTGGGCGCGGAGTGGGCGCGAACGGCGGGAGTATCTCCTCACAACCTTACGCTGGTCGACAACCTGCGGCTACCTCGAGCGATTTCCGTGATGTTGATGGCCACGGAACGGACCTCAGCCCCCTACAACATTACTACGGGGCTGGATAACGGCGATGGTCTATACAATGACCGCGGTGGAAGGCCTCGGAACAGCGGTAACGGTCCCGGTTATCGTTCGCTCGCCCTCTTTGGGTCACGGCGAATTCCCGTGCCGGGCACGACCTCCAGGTCGGGGAATAGGATTTACGTGAATGTGGGTGTCCAGGCCGACAATCTGCTCGGCAATAGGAATTACTTCAGCCTGGATTCAGTTGCGGCGTCGCCGCTTTTCGGGAGACCACTGGCCGCGAGCCCCGGCCGCTCAGTGCGATTGTGGTGCGGGTTGCAGTAACTCGCGAGGATTATCCGGCAGCATCTTCCAAGACGGAGTCCGGTGAAAGGATTTGAGGTGCGGATGGCTTGTGCAGGCATCTCGACCTGACGTGGCGACCGAGAATGCCGGCTGCCCCAACGGATGGCGAGGAGGATCAAGATGAACAAAAGCGCTCAGCCGATCAATTGTGCTGTGCCCCTGAACAAAGACGTGGATTTCGAGGATGTTCGTTGGGCGGTCATGCGCTGGCACGAGTACTTCACAACAAATCAAGGAGATTCGAGCGAAAGGCCGCATTATGGCACCTACGACTCCCTTGCCTCGTTCCAAGGGTCGCCGCGAAAGACTCTGCTAGCACCAGGAACTTCTCTCTATCGCCTCGTCTATATGGCTAATGGTACGGAATTCGAAGGGGTCTGGTGGGTACCTTCGACGAATTAATTGCTGACGCGAACCGGAGCCAGCATGGCGGTGGGAGGCTATTTAGAAATTATGTCGCGCAGTACTTGTCACTACCCTCGGGCGCTTTTCAGCTCGGCGTCGTGGAGATAGAGCTGACGGCGAATGTCTATGCATGGTTAGGAATGTCAAAACCGCTTTTCGGGAAACGAGGTGGCATGGAGCAGGTGTTTCTGCCAAACCTAGCCGTCCGGGGCGAGCCCCGGAGAAGTGCTTTTGCGAAAATCAAAAACAGCTACTGGCTAAGGTTCTAGTGATGCGATTCAGCACGGAGGACTTGCACTTCGGGGAAAATGGGGACATCCATGAGTAGCACATCGCTCCTAACACGTAGGGTTCAACGTAGACCCGGAGGGCCGGTTCCTGAAAGGAGTCCCAATGTCAAACACGCTACGGCTATGCGAATTAGTAACATTACTTGATAGAGCAAGTGCATCAAAGAACATTCACCGATATACGATCTCTGCAGGTCAGAAGCACTACGTTGGTCCGGGACCTTTTCCCAAGGGTGGTCTCCATCACGACCCTGAAGAATTCGATATTAACTGCTCCGAATACTTCCGCGCCGTGGGCAGGCAATTAGCACTTCATTGCCGCCTGGGACCTGAGTGGAGTCAAGAGTTGAACGCAAACCAACTAGCCGACCGGATTGCATCTCTCGCTAAGATTCCCGACTCAGGCTGGACGCATGTTGAGAACGAAGCAAAGGTCCAGGGGATGGCAAATGAAGGGTGCCTTTTAGTGGGTGTTTACCGCAATCCTAACTATGGCCGATCCGGACATGTCGCTGTCGTCTTCCCAGTTCTTCCCGATGTGCACGCCCATCAGATTCCACCGTTGGTTCGAGACGGGAATGAACATCTGCGCGGCAAGCATTTATTTCCAGGCACCTGGGGCGCTATTGGCCGAGTCGAAGCCTTCGGTCATAATCCAGTGAAGTGGTACTGCTACCACCTCGGAGTAGAGCGGGCTCGACATTAGACCTCTGGGGGCTTGGGAAAACCCCGGAGACCGGGGACCCCGTTTTCTGGTATTGCGTCGGCCCACGGTGCGATTAGCTCGGTAGTGGTCGTGGATGTTGCTCATCACGGGCGATTCGCCGATGAACCGACGATGGACGCCCGCTGGGCAGAGTTCACCCGGGCGCTGGAAGAACGTACCCTCCGCTGCCTGATGCCCGAGAAGCGTGGACGTCGACGAAAACCGGCGACGGACAAATTGCCGTACGTCCATTCATAAATCATGGACCTCCCGGAGTTGCGGCGTAGTGTTGGAGGCCCTGGGCAGAAGCAGCGGAAGTGGTCCCAGTAACGCCGGAACACCCGCCGGCACCTCTACGCTGACGGTCACAGGCACCGCGGGTTCCGGGTCTTCTGCCCTAAGCCATAGTGTAACGCTTACGCGGGTAGTGAGTTAAGAGAAACTGGTGCAGCGACCGGAGTCCTAGGGGCGGCCCCGTGGCCGCTCCTAGGGCAACCACAAGGGCTGCACCTAGGGTGGTATGGCGCAAACCGATTCTCCCGGAGCTTCGCAGCGTTGCCGCATAGGAGGCGACGAAGGCGCAGGTCATGACGTAGCGGCGGCTTTACGCCGCCACATGGCGAGGTAAAGTCGCCGCTACAAAGTCAAACTGAGCGGGTAGCGCGTCTGAGTTCCGCCCGCATTCACAACAACCAACTACGCATAGATTCCACGCAGCTTGAGGCAGTGTGACACGCGGTCGATGGCGAGCATGTAGGCGGCGATGCGATTGTTGACGCGATGTTTCTCGCCGTAGGCCGCCACACCGTCGAAGGCGGAGACCATGATCTGTTTCAGCCGTTCGTTGACCTGTGCTTCCGGCCAGAAATAGCCCTGGCGGTCCTGCACCCATTCGAAGTAGGAAACCGTAACGCCGCCGGCGTTGGCCAGGATGTCGGGGATCACAAACACTCCGCGCTCAAACAAGATGTCGTCCGCGGGAGGCGTGGTGGGACTGTTGGCGCCCTCGACCAGAAGTTTCGCCTTCACTTTGTCTGCGTTCTTACTCGTAATGACGCTTTCCGTGGCCGCCGGCAGCAGGATATCGCATTCCTGTTCCAGGATTTCCTGCGTCCCAATGCTATCGCCGCTGCCAAAGCCCGAGATCGTTTTGTGCTTTTCGACGTATTCCAGGAGGTGCGGGATGTTGATGCCGGAGGTGTTGAAGATGCCACCCGAGATGTCACCGATGCCGATAATCTTGTAGCCGGCCTCGTACATCAGGCGAGCGGCCTGCGAGCCGACATTGCCAAAACCCTGCACAATCACGCGCGTGCTCTCCCGCTGCCAGCGGAAGCGCTTCAGCGCCTCGTCCGCGGTGATCATGCATCCGCGGCCCGTCGCCTCGCGACGCCCTAACGATCCCCCCAAGCTGAACGGCTTGCCGGTCACGCTGCCCGTCACCGTGTGGCGCATGTGCATGGAGTAGGTGTCCATGATCCATGCCATCGTCTGTTCATTAGTGTTCATGTCGGGCGCCGGGACGTCGCGGTCCGGGCCCAGGTAGTCAAAAATCTCCGCCGTATATCGGCGTGTAATGCGTTCCAGTTCACCCATG
>JBKQVI010000286.1:0-52455 GCA_052139985.1 Terriglobia bacterium | reverse complement strand
CCTGCCACGCCCAGGGCCTCTCCCTCACCAGATACACAAACCTCATTCCCTCACGTTCGCGCAATGCCCTATTCCTAAAAAAACAAGCGCCATCCTATGGCGACCCGCTTAGAACAAATTTACCGTGGGGTCGGTGCTGTCCTAATTTGAACGTAGGGCCGCCCTTGAGGGCGGCACGTGCCGGGCTCAAGCCCGGCGCTACATCCGAAATTAGGACACTGCCGGCAGGTCGGGATTGGGGTCTGGCATGGCGCTGCAGGGGCGAGTTCACCTCGCGAAATTGGGTAAGGCCGGCCCTTACATCAAACCGTACCGCTGCCCGACCTGACCGTCATTCGTGTAGACCTTTTCGATAAACACCTCTCGCGATTCCCCATCCGCCGAAAAAGCCGCCCCAGAACAGAACCCAGCAGAGGACGGGCGCCTGGGAAATGGTGCCCCACTCTTCCGAAAGGTAGTGTACGAAGTAGTGCCATTTCATGGACGTATCATAATTCCCCTGCCGGCGAAAAAGTGGGGAATTTTCGCGCCGTCCGATGGCCAGATGACAAAAGCTCCGTGCGCCTTGCAATTATGGGTAGCCACAGGCTATACTCTATTTGGCGAACGCACATAGTGGGCGAAAGCCCACTTTTTTGTTAGGCTGCGGGTCGGGGTCGCCTTAGCACGGACCTGCAACCGGTGTGGATTGCGCAGTCGCCGAGTTTGATGGTCGATCTGGAAAAAATCCGGGAGATGGCGGAGCGGGTCGCGACATCCGAGGGCTTACATCTGGTGGATGTCGAACTTAAGGGGGGCAATTCCAACGCACTATTGCGGGTGTATATCGACAAGCCGGCAGGGGTTTCACATGCCGACTGCGCGCTGGTCAGCGAGCAACTGAGCGCCATGCTCGATGTGGAAGACATGTTCCCCGGAAGATATGTGCTGGAAGTTTCTTCTCCTGGGCTGGACCGGAAACTTACTAAGCCGGGTGACTTCACCTATTTTGCGGGACGGCGAGCACGTCTCGTGCTGAAAGAGCCGGTAGGGGAACAAAGAGTTTTGGAAGGCCGCCTGGCGGGTTTTGAGAACGGTCGGGTTCGATTGGACCTGGGTGACCAGGGCCAACAGGAATTTGATCTCGCCAACATTCGGAAGGCCCAGTTGGTGGTGGAGCTTTGATATCGGGTCATCTGGCCATCGGGTCATTGAAAAGCCGTCAGTGGTCCGTTACCCGTTGCAAGCCATACGCGGGGATAACAAGGATTGAGGGAGCTGACTACGGACCGCCCTTAAATGGCCCAATGGCCCAATGGCTCGATGGCCAGATGACCCAATGATCAGATTCCGAAAGAGGGAAAGCTGTGACGACAAGTCTTTTGTTTCAAACGATCGATCAGTTAAGCCGCGAGAAGGGTATTGACGCGAAGATTATTATCTCTGCCGTGGAAGATGCCATTCTGGTGGCGGCGCGGAAGTATTACAAGTCCGCCGAGGACCTGCAATCGCATTTCAACAAGGAAACCGGCTTGGTGGAAGTCCACGCGGTGAAAAAGATTGTTGAAGATGTCCAGGACCCCGATCACGAAATCAGCCTGCTGGATGCGCGGAAATATACCGCCGACCCAGCGGTCGAGGGCGAGGTGCGAATTCCCAAGCCCACCGATGTGCTCGGGCGCATCGCGGCGCAGGCCGCCAAGCAAGTGATTTTTCAGAAGGTGCGCGAGGCGGAGCGCGACACCGTTTACGCGGAATACAACCAGCGCGTGGGCGAACTGGTGAATTGCACCGTGAAGCGCATGGAAGGGCCCGACGTCATTGTCGATTTGGGTCGCACGGAAGCCCGCATGCCCCGCAAGGAGCAATCGCGCCTGGAAACTTATCAGATCGGTGACCGCATTCGCGCCGTCATCAAAGAAGTCGATCGCGCCGCGCGCGGGCCGCAGGTGGTGGTTTCACGCGCCGACGCTCTGCTGGTGCAAAAACTCTTCGAAATGGAAGTGCCCGAGATTTACGACACCACGGTGGTGATTAAAGCCATCGCTCGTGAGGCGGGAGAGCGAACCAAAGTGGCGGTTTACTCCAAGGATCCAGACGTCGATTGCGTGGGCGCGTGCGTCGGTATGAAGGGCATGCGCGTGCAATCGATTATCCGCGAACTGCGCGGAGAGAAGATCGACATCATCGAGTACAACGAGGACCCGCTGGTGTTTGCCGCCAACGCCCTGAGCCCGGCGAAAATCAATCACGTTTCCGTCCTCGATATGGGGGAGAAACACCTGGAAGTCATCGTGGATGATTCCCAGTTGTCGCTCGCCATCGGCAAGAAAGGCCAGAACGTGCGGCTAGCCGCCAAGCTGCTGGTATGGCACATCGATATCAAGAGCGAAGAAGAGAAGCGGCAGGAAATCGAATCCCAGATGGCCGCCATGGCCCTGCGCGGCGCTCCTATTTCCGAGTTGGCGGGGTTGGGCGATAAGACTCTCGGTAAATTGCGCGAACATGGCGTCGAGAGCGTCGAGCAGTTGGCGCAAATGACTCCCGAAGACCTGATGCAGATTCAGGGCGTGGGGGAGAAAACCGTGGAGCGTATCCGCCGCGTGGTGACGGATTACTTTGAGCGCGATCAGTCGGGGGCAGCTCCGGCCGCGGAAGGCGCCGAGGCTCCGATTGACGTGGAAGAAGGCGAGTTGGCGGAGTCCGAGGAAACGGCCGGAACGTCTGAGACGCCCGAAACGGCTGAAGTCCCGGCAGCCGAGGCGGCGGCTTCGGAGCCTGCTGCGGAAGAAGCGAAGTCTCCTGCTGAAGAAATTGTGGCCCCAGAGGAATCGGCTACGGCTGAATCGGCTGCTCCGGAAGCGGCGAAAGTGCAAACGTCAGAGGAGGAAACTGAAAAAACTGAGCCTTCAGACAAGGGCGAACCCAAAGGGACGGGCGAGCCTGGATCGGCTGAAGCAGGAGGTGGAGAAAAATAAATAAGGCTGCCAGAGCTTTTATCGAACCGGCCGGCAGATTTCAAACGCCCAACATCTGGGCGGTGGTTAGGGAGAAAGAGACTTACGCATGGGGAAGATTAGGATTAACGAACTGGCACGTGAACTGGAAGTGAAGAGCCATGTGGTTATCGAGTACTTGGCCGAGATAGGCATTCCGGACAAGAAATCTCACTCCAGTGCGCTCGACGACGACCTCGCAGACAAAGTGCGGGCGCATTTCCATGCCGGTGGCGAACCCACCGCGAAAGAGAACGTGGAGGAGCCTGCTGCTGCGCCTGCGCCTGCCGCGCCTGCAATCGAAGCGCCGTCCGTACATGTCGGACTGGACCTGAAGAAGCTACACGACTTTAAGTCCGACTTCCATCTCCCGACCCGCTCGATTGCAGACATTATGGCGACCGCCCGCAAGGTCGTGGTACCGCCTCCGCCACCCAGCGTTCCCAAGCCGCCCGTCGTCCCACCTGCTGCCGCTGGACCTGCTACCACGCCTGCTCAACCCAAGTCCGCACCCGTCGTGGATCGTCCGCCAGAACGGCCGGCCCCTGTCGCGCCCGCCGTGATCACCGGAGCCGCCGCTGCATCACCGGTGCCGGCAAGGGTCTCCGCCGCCGCTCCCACGCCAATTGTCGCACGCCCGATGCCGGGCCGTCCTGGGCCAGCAGTGCTGCCGGTGAAGAACGGCGCCGAAGCTCCTGCTGCTCCCGTTGCGCGCGCTGGCGCCGCGAGCGATGTATCTGTTCCCGGCAGACCGCCGGTGATGCCTCCGCCGCCCCCAGGCTCGCAACAAAGACCGGGAATGCGTCCGCAGCAGCGGCTAGGGAGGCACGGAGGTCCTACTTCCAATCAGCCGATCTATCCGCAGGCAGTTATGCAAAAGCCTGCGCAGGCGCGGCCCGCTCCGTCTCGTCGTCCCGGTGAACCGCGTCCTATGCACCCCACCTCGGCGCGCCCAGCGGCGGGCGGCAGTGTGGCTACGGGCGGGCATCCGTCATCTCGTCCGCAGATGGGCAGGCCGGCCCCGCCAATGATGCGGCGCGGGCCTTCGCCCTCAATGGCGCCTGTGCGGCCTGCGGTTCCGGAAGAGGTTCTGATTACCAGGAAGATCACCATCAGCGAAGGGATCGCGATCAAAGAACTTTCCGAAAAGCTCGGAGCGCGCGCGAAAGACGTGATCAAACGGCTGCTGGATAAAGGGATATTCGCCACCATTAACCAGACGCTCGACGGTCCTACGGCTGTCGATATTGCCCGCAGCTTTGGCGCGGAAGCAGCTATTGTCAGCTACGAGGAAGAGGTCCTGCAGGAAGTTGAAGAATCGGATCGCCCCGAAGATCTGCGCCCGCGAGCTCCCGTGGTCACGGTAATGGGCCACGTCGATCACGGAAAAACCTCGCTTTTGGATGCACTGCGTGAGACTAATGTAGCGGCGCACGAAGCGGGTGGCATTACGCAAAGTATCGGCGCATATCAAGTGGAGGGGCAGGGAAGAAAGGTGACCTTCATCGATACTCCCGGTCACGAGGCTTTCACGTTGATGCGCGCACGTGGCGCTCGAGTGACGGATATCGTCGTGCTGGTCATCGCCGCCGACGACGGCATCATGCCTCAGACCCTTGAAGCCATCAATCACGCGCGGGCGGCCAAGGTGCCGATCGTTGTGGCGATTAACAAGATCGATAAGCCCGACGCCCAGCCAGAACGCGTGAAGAGGCAGTTGGCCGATCATGACCTGATGCCGGAAGAGTGGGGCGGACAGACCGTGACGGTGGAAGTTTCGGCCAAACAGCGCAAGAATCTCGACCTGCTGCTGGAAATGATATTGCTGGTCGCTGACCTGCAGACTTTGAAGGCCAATCCCAAACGCTTGGCTAATGGCACGGTGTTGGAAGCCAAACTTGATCGCGGTCGCGGTCCGGTGGCGACGGTACTGATTCAGAACGGAACCCTAAGAATTGGCGATTCCTTCATCGTGGGCGCGATTTATGGCAAGGTGCGAGCCTTGTTTGACGATCACGGGCGGCCGATATTGGAGGCTCCGCCTTCGACCCCCGCAGAAGTCCTCGGCCTCGAGGATGTTCCCCAGGCCGGCGATCGCCTCCAGGTGATTGAGGACACACTCAAGGCGCGACAGATTGCCCTGCACCGGCAGGGAAAGCTCCGTGACGCGGCGCTGGCCAAATCGGCTCGTCTTACCCTCGAGCAATTACATGAACAGTTGGCGGCCGGCGATGTGAAGGATTTGCCGCTCATTATTAAGGCCGACGTCCAAGGTTCTGTTGAGGTCGTCTCTGAGACTTTGATCAAGCTGAGCACCGACAGGGTGAAGATCAAGGTCATCCACGCGGGCGCGGGCGCCATTACGGAATCGGACGTCCTATTGGCATCGGCTTCCAACGCCGTTATCATCGGATTCAATGTCCGGCCGGAACGGAAAGCGACGGAGCTGGCACAGCTTGAGAATGTCGACATCCGCTTGTACACCATCATTTACAACCTCACCGATGAAATTAAGAAAGCCATGGTCGGGTTGCTGGCGATTACCTTCAAGGAAACGTCCTTGGGACGCGCGGACGTTCGCGACACTTTCCGCATTACCAAAGTTGGGACCGTGGCAGGATGTGTTATCCAGGATGGCAAAATCTCGCGGGATTCGCAGATCCGGCTGGTGCGCGACCATGTGGTGGTGCACGAAGGTAAGATCCGATCCTTGCGCCGGTTCAAGGATGATGTGTCGGAAGTGAAGTCGGGGATGGAGTGCGGGATTTCGCTCGAAAACTACAACGACGTCAAGGTCGGGGACGTCATTGAGGCCTATGTGAAGGAGAGGGTTTCCGAGCCTGCCATGGCCTGAAGCGGGGGGCTGGGGATGAAAAGTATAAAGGGTAAGGTATAAAGGGTAAAGGCTAAAGGTCAAACGGTAGATCGAAAACGGTGATAATGTAATTGCTAAAGCTATCCGAGTTTATTAGGGACCATTCTTTAGCCTTTACCCTTTACCCTTCACACTTCCCCTGCTTCCCAGCCCCCCAAGCAGGGCTAACGCGATGCCAGTTGGTGTATTGACCCTGGAAATTCAGATTCCCTACGCGCATTCACTCAAAGAAAAGCGTGCGGTCCTACGAAAGATGAAGGACCGCCTCCGCGCCCGTTTCAACGTGGCCGTAGCGGAGCTTGACCATCAGGACGTGTGGCAGCGTGCTACGCTGGGGGTGGTATCGATTTCCGATAGCCAGACTTTGTTGGATTCGGTCTTTCGCCAAGTGCTCGCGGAGTCGGAGAACATCCTCGGCGACGACGTGGCCGACCACTTTTTGGAGTACTTTTAGGAGTGACAAGTGACGAGTGACAAGCGAGCAGGGGAAAGAGGGCCACTCGGTGGCCGCGCTCTTTTGCCTGCTGGTCACTCGTCACGTGTCACTTCCCTTGCAATCAAGGATCGCATGAGCGTGCCAGGACGACGTACAGACCGCTTGGGACATCAGATTCGCGTGGAGTTGGCGGAACTGCTCTCGCGCCAGGTGAAAGATCCACGAATCGGTTTCGCCACGGTGACACGCGTGGAGTTGACGGCTGACCTGCACTATGCCCGGGTCTATGTCTCGGTGTTAGGTAGCCCGGAGGAGCAGCAAAGTAGTATCGAAGGATTATCCTCAGCGGCGGGATTTCTTCGCCACGAAATCGTCCACCGGCTGGATTTGCGACGGGCTCCCGAACTTGAGTTCATTCTGGACCGCGGCGCCGAAGCGGGCGAAAGGATCGAAATGCTCCTGCAACAAATCCACGAAAGTGCAAAGGATGAAGGCTGAAGTGTAAAGGGTGAAGGATAAAGGGTAAAAGGTGAAGGGGGGGCCACTATTGGCAATTGATTCACGACCAGTTTCTTGCCTTTATCCTTTACACCTCACCCTTTAGTATTTAGCCTTCAATTTTTACCGATCATTCTTCTGAAATGACAGTCCCTGCCGCTAAGAGATTATGACCGAGGCCGTAAAACCCGAGTATTCCGGAGTGATGGTCATTGACAAGCCTGCGGGCATCACTTCCCACGACGTTGTGGCGCGTGTGCGAAAGATTCTGCACCAGCGTCAAGTGGGTCACTTTGGGACGCTCGATCCATTCGCTACCGGGGTGCTGCCGGTTTCCGTGGGCAAGGCGACGCGATTTGCGCAATTCTATTTGAAGTCCCGTAAGGCTTATGAGGGCACGATCCGTTTTGGTTTCTCCACCGACACTTACGACGCCACCGGCGAGCCCACTTCGGACGCGGTTCCGGTGACACTGGAAGCGTCGGTGTTAGAAGCCCACTTTCGCCAGTTTACGGGGCAGTTGCTGCAAACTCCTCCGCCGTACTCGGCAAAGAGGGTGGGGGGCGTGCGCGCGTACGAACTGGCACGGCAGCACAAACCCGTAAACTTGACGCCGGTGGAAGTGGAAATCTACGCTCTGGAATTGCTGAGCTTCGAGGGCGAGCAAGTGAAGTTTGCGGTGGAATGCTCCGGGGGGACGTATGTCCGTTCGCTCGCCCACGATCTCGGCCAAAAGTTAGGCTGCGGCGCGCATCTGGCCGGCCTGCGGCGCACCGCAGTGGCGGAGTTTACCGAAAACCGGACGGTGACCCTTGAACGCTTGCGAGAAGCCTCAGAACAGGGCAGCGTGGAGTCCTGCATCGTCCGGCTGGAAGCTCTACTTCCCGACTGCCCGGAACTAGTGGTGCGCGGTCGCGAAGAAACCTCGGTGCGCCATGGCCACGCGTTCGAACTGGCCCAAGCGCTCCGGCCAGGCCGAGGCGGGGCGCCCGGTCTGGCCCCTGTCGCGAATCTGCTTAAAATCCTCGGTGCGGAGCGCCGTCTGATTGCCGTAGCGCGGCATGTTTCCGGCGCTGTCTACCATCCCAACCTGGTTCTCGTGTGATTCAGGACACGCTCACTGGCCCTCGCAGATTCGCCTGGAAGTCCGCGGACCGTCTCCGTCTTCGTTAGGCCCCGCAAATCCTTCCGCAGATGATTTCAATTTGACTTTGACCTTAGCGACAAATATATTGTTCATTCTTGCGACGGCAAATGAAAAAGAGCGCAGCATTCGCACGCCCGTCGACCACCTTGCTGCCGTAGTTGTAGCAGTAAGCCCATTTGAAAGCCCTGCGTGAGCGGACTTCTCTCGTGCGGGGTATACGACAAATGCTACGAAGGGTGGTGGCCGCTAGAACCCGTATTGCACTTCGATACCTGCTAAGCACCCCATTCTCTGCCCGAAGTGGTCCCCGGGACTTGCTGGTTTGCCGACCCCGGAGGGAGTGTCCGTGTCTTTTTTCCGAGCACGGATTTGAATAAAACTGCATCCAATGAATTCGGCCAAGACGACCCATTGCCCAAGGCAAAAGGAGCCTTTACGATGTGCACCATCGTTAATCCCAGCTTTGACAAGGAAACACCTCCACGCATCGGCGCTACCCTTCGTTCTCGCGTATTACCCATTCGCGCCGCGTGTCACGGCCATCTTGGCCTTGACTTGAGCCGTGTGAGATACCCGCGCCACGCGCTGGGTTGGGCACAATCGGCTCGCCCAGGCTTCGTTTTCCTTTGGGGCTTTCTGCTGAGCCTGGTCGCCGGCTGTCTCTTACTCGGGGCAGCCCCGACGGCCTATGCCCAGGTGTCCTTTAACGGTGTGGCCTCGATCTTCAGTATGGGCGGCATTGTTATCAGTAATCCTGCGGATGTCGTCGTCGATGGCTCGGGCAACGTTTACATCGCCAACGAGGCGGCCGGGGATATCGTCAAAGTGAATCCGCAAGGCGTTGCGTCACTGCTCACCATAAGCGGCTTAAGTCCTGGACTGTCCCACCCGTCGGGTATTGCTCTCGACTCGGCGGGAACCCTTTACATTACGGATCATGTCAGCAATCGCGTCGTGAGAGTTAGCCCATCGGGTAGCGGATCGGTGGTGAGCATGGGCAGTCTGGCGTTGAATGATCCGCTGGGCATAGCGGTAGACGCGTCCGGCAATCTCTTCATTGCCGATACGGGAAACAACAGAATTGTGGAAGTGCCTTCTGGCGGCGCGGCTGAAGTGCTCAACATCATCATTTCGCCGGGGCCTGCGAAGCTGAATGGTCCCGCCGGCTTAGCCGTAAATTCCCTGGGAACCCTCTACATCGCAGATTCCGACAACAATCGTATCGTAGTAGTGGCAGCGGGAGGAGGGGCGGCTTCGGTTCTTCCCATCACCGGTCTGACCACAGGGCTGAACGATCCATCTGGTGTAGCTGTAGATGGCTCGGGGAATGTCTATATCGCCGATACGGGGAACAGTCGCATTGTCATGGCGACGCCAGCAGGGGCGAGCAAGGTCTTGAGCACGGGCGCCGTGCGGATTCTTAATCCCTCCGGAGGGGTTGGGGTAGATACGTACGGAACGGTCTCTTTCGGGGATGCCGGCCTTCACCAGGTTGTGAAGGTGGCGACATCAGCCGTGAGTTTTGGCCATGTGCAATCGGCGATAGCGTCGCCCGTAACCCAAACCTTGCCCTTTACCGTGGCATCCGGCACAACCCTAGGTGCTGTTAAAGCATTCACCCTGGGAACTGAGAGCTTGAAGTTTAACGTGGTTGGTTCTAGCACCTGCATCGGGGCGACGGATCAGAACTGCACCGTGGACATCCAGTATCTTTCCGCGTTCCCGCCCGGTTTGAGCCGGGGCGCGGTGGTGCTTTATGACGCTTCAACGCCACCCCAAGCGTTGATAAGCGTCCCACTCAGCGGCTTTACCGATGCCTCCCTGGCCGCTTTAGCTCCCAATACCGCCAGCGTAATCAGCACTGGCAGCGTCGCCTTGACTGCTCCGGGCCAAATCGCCCTGGATGGTTCGGGAAATATGTATATCGCGAATTATGGCGCTGGCAATGTGGTGAAAGTAGCGATAGCGGGCAGCAGCGCCTCCGTGGTGAACACCGGTGGTGAGGCGCTTAATTACGCCGGGGGCGCGACGCTCGACGGGGCCGGCAATCTTTTCGTTTCGGATTCCGGTAGCAGCCGGATTGTAGTGGTAACGCCTGCGGGGGTTGCTTCCGAGTTGAGCATCTCCGGCCTTAGCCCAGCGTTGAACAATCCCATGACCCTGACCTTTGATGCGGCGGGAAATCTGTATATCGCGGACCAAGGAAACGGGCGAATTGTTAACGTGTCGTCCCTGGTGGTGGGTGCCACTTCCACCGGTATAGGATCGGCGGTGGCTACGGGAAGCTACTCGCTTGGCTCTACAGTCTCGGGAGTGGCGGTGGATGCGGCGGGAACCGTCTATATCGCCGACACAACCAACAACCGCATCGTCAAGGTGACTGCGACCGGCTCTGCGTCCCTGGTGTCTACGCCCGGTCTCACGCTGAGCGCCCCCCAGGGAGTCGCTGTCGATGGAATGAACAATGTCTACATCGCGGATTCGGGGAATGCTCGCATTGTGCAAGTGACGACGGCCGGCATCGCATCCGTGGTCAGCCTACCAGGACTGACGAATCCGTCCGCTCTCAATGGGCCTGCGGGAATAACCGTGGATCCTTTCGGAAACGTCTTTATTCTGGATACCGGCAATAACCGCATTGTGGAGTCGAACGTCTCAGGTTCCTCTCTGGCGTTCCCGAGCACGAAGGTTGGTTCGGCGAGTTCGCCCCAGGCAGCAACCGTAACCAACCTGGGTAATCAGCCCCTGGTTTTCGCGGCGAACCCAGCCTATCCGGCTGACTTCTCGCAAGACCTCAGCGACAACAATCCGTGCACATCCGGCACCTCGCTGTCCGCCGGTACGGCCTGCGGCGTTTCGGTGAAGTTCAAGCCTCAATCTGCGGCAAGCTTGAGCGAGCGTATCACTCTGACCAACAACTCCCTCAATGTTGTCAACAGCATGCAGCAGGTTTTGGCCGTTGGTTCCGCGCTAGACCCGGCCGATACGACAGCAACCGCAGTGTCGGTAATCCCGTCGACACTCGCTGCAGGACAGACGGTCACAGTTAGTGCCGTGGTGTCGGATACGGCCTCCGGCCACACTTCCATCGTACCGACTGGCCAGGTGAGTTTCACGGACACGGTCGGATCAACGCTCACCTCGCTGAACAACGGTCTGGGAGTGAACTTGACCGCCGGACAAGCAAGCTTAACCGGCGTGGTGCTCCGGGGGGTCGGCGTGCACACGATCACCGCAGTCTACGGGGGCGCGACCGATGCATTTTTGCCGAGCACCGGCACCACAACGGTCACGCTGAACCAATCTTCTGTAACCCTCACGGTGCAGCCGGCACACGCGGTTTTCGGTCAAACGGGTTCGGTTGCCGTGACGGTTACCGGACCCTATACCACCATCGCTGCGCCCTCGGGGACGATTAGTTACAGCATCCTAAATGCCTCCAGCGCCAGCGTAGCGTCAGGAACCATCACCCTCACACTGGGCAGCACCAGCTCGACCGCCACCTTGCCGGTACCCAATACCTTGCCCCCGGGTAGCTACACGGTAAGTGTCACTTATAGCGGCGACAGTAACTACATGCCCGTTCCTACCGCCACGCCGGTCCCACTGACCGTCAACAAGGCGAGTCCGGCGGTTGTGGTGGCGTCCTCGCTGAATCCCGTGCTGGTGACAAACCCGGTAACCTTTACCGCCACTGTTTCCTCTGCGGCGGCCACTCCGACCGGGTCCGTTAGTTTCGCGGATGGGCAGACGCCCTTAGGCTCCGCTCCCCTCGCGCAGGGAGTGGCGACCTTTACCACCTCCAGCCTTACGGCCGGCACACATTCCATAACCGCCATTTACAGTGGGGACGACAATTTCGCCAGCGTAACCAGCGCAGCGATTACGCAGACGGTGGGAGACTTCACCCTGAGCATTTCGAGCTCGCTCGTCTCGGTCACGGCCCCTACGGTTCTGCCGGGCGGCGTACTAAACTACGTCATCCAGATGAGTCCAACCGAAGGTTCGACCTTCCCGTCCGCCATAGCATTCAGCACCAGCGGCTTGCCGGCGGGCGCCACGGCGACCTTCACGCCCTCGACACTCGCTGCTGGCTCCCCGAGCACGAGCGTCGGTCTGGCCTTCCAGTTTGGTCAGCAGATCGTGGCTCTACCGCCCGCCAACCCTCTGGGACGGGGATTCGCATTGGCGATGATCGGTGGAATGCTCCTGCTGCCCTTTGGTAAAAAGCTGGGCCGGTCACGAGGGAAGGCGGGAAGACTTGCGTGCCTTCTGCTACTAGTATTGGTGGCGACCGGCGCCGCACTGAGCCTTGCCGGTTGCGGCGGTACTCGCAGCGGCTACTTCGCGCAGCAGGCACGGAGTTTTACCGTGGCCGTTACCGCGACTTCCGGCGCTCTGTCGCATTCCACCACCGTCAACTTCATACTCGAGTAAGGGGAGAAAACCGATCATGCGAACCACCTTCGTAGCAAGTGCGCTTATTGTTGGGGTTTTCACCCTGTGGGGTACGATGGCATGCGCCCAGGCGCCGCAACCTGCTCCGCAACCTGCGGCGCCGCGTCTCCAATGGTCTTCCACCGACTTGGCGATGACATACACCACCGAAGCGGCCAAGATCACGCCTAGTACCAGCGGCAGTTTCTGGTTCCAAGGCGGAAGCCTCGATGCCGGCGCCTCCTTCTTCCGTGGCTTCGGTTGGGCGGCTGACATGAGCGTCGAACATGCCTCCAAGATTGCTGCGGGATTTAATTTGACTGAGACGGATATCCTGACCGGGCCCCGCTACACCTTTCATCGAGGAGACAAACGCGAAACCAGGCTGTTCATCGAGGCGCTGGCGGGCGTGGCGCGCGGTTCCGACGATCTCTTTCCGACATCAAGAGGGTATACCAATAAAGCGAGCGCTTTTGCGTGGCAGGCGGGCGGGGGCTTGGATATCGGAATCACGAAACATATCGCCGTACGGGCCATCGAGGCGGATTATGTCCGCACCTACCTGCCGAACAACGGCACCAACACCCAGGGCCATCTCCGCCTTGCCTTTGGTGTGGCCTACCACTTCCAGAACCATTGACACGGGGGATGAGGCAAAAGACCTCAGGCAGAAACTGGAAACTCGAAACTCAAAAGTCGAGCGCGGCAGGCTGTGAGCCCCTAGCGCGAGATCAGCGTCTCCGTTATGTTTGCAGGCATCTTCAGTTGTTCCTTCAGCTTCTGGCGTGCAACTCTTTCCTCACCGCTCTCAACTTCCTGCTCCCCCCCTGACACCCGACACCTAATTCCGAATCCCGAACTCCTAACCTCACTTTGTCGTCAGCACCTTCACCTCGTACGCTGGAATCTGCACATCCAGCGGTTCGGTCTTTCCGGTTAAGGCGTTCTGATAAGCCTGGTCGAGCGGCACGGTTTGCTCCGTGCCGGTGTAATTCAACACAAAGATAATCTTCATATCTGCCTTTTCCCGAACCGCCACTTCTACGCCCAGCGGAATCTTGGCATTTAACGCTACCAAGCCCCTCTTGGCAGCGAGCGAAATCAAGCGGTCGTAAAAGAAAGGTGATTTCGATTCAGTCCCGACGTAATACACCCAGCCTTTTCCTGCCTGGTTCTCGGTGACGGCGGGCTTGCCGGCGTAGTAGCTCTTGCCATAAGTCGCCAGGACCTTCGCTGTAGTCGGGTCGAGAATGTCGGACCACGTGCGAGCAGGGAACTTCGATTCGCCCGGTCCCACCACTTCTTGCTCCTCATTCACTTGGGGATCGAATTCGTGGATGCCGATGCCGGCAATGCCCGCAAAGGCGCCGGGCAGGGTTTGATCCGTCACTACGCTGTGTTCGTCTTTGACGCCCGAGCGGAACGTGAGGATCAGTGTACCCCCGTTCTTCACGAACGCCGTGAGCTTGGCGGCCAGCGCTTGATCGGCCACATACAGCGCGGGCGCGACAACGATGCGATATCCCGAAAGGTCGCTTGGCGGGAATGCGACATCCACGCTTACCCCCGCGCGGCGAAAGGCGTCGTAGTAGTCGTGAAGCTGCCGATCGTAGTCAAAGTCCTCCACTCCCGGCTGAATCTGCTGCGCCCAGCGGGAATCCGGGGACACCAGGATGGCGACCGGCGACACAACCTTTGATCCGTGGAGCACGGGCGTGAGCTGCGCCAATTCCTTGCCGGTTTGAGCCACGGCAAAGTAGCGGGAATTGCGATAGCTATCCTGGTCGAGAATTCCCTCCCAGTATTGCTCCGTGCCGTAGCGTGAAGTTCGCCAGCGAAAGTAGCAAATGCCATCGGCGCCGTGGGCGACGGATTGGTAAGCCCATACGCGATAGAGCGACGCCGGCGCCTGCCGTCCGAAAAACACTGACCATCCGCCCGCGCCGCCCTGCTGCTCCATGATCATGTAGTTCTGGTTATTCTTCGATCCCCGCATCAGGTCGTGGGACAAGCCTGCGCCGGTGTACTGAGAGTAGTCCTTTTGGAAGATCGGGTAGTTATCCCAGGCAACGAAGTCGAGAGAGCGGTTCAGGTCGTAATAGTCGACATCCGGAAACGTCCCCATCTCGTTGTGGGTAATGGCCTGGTGGGGAGCAATCTTGCGCAGAATTGCCGTCTGGAGGTCGAGATAGACGTGCGTCGAGTCACTCCAGAAGCGGTCGAAATCCAGGGACAGGCTGGGGTTGGACGTGTTGAAGAGTGTATTCCAGGGCAAGGGTATTTCCCGCCAATCCTGATAGGTGTGCCCCCAAAAGCTCGTGCCCCAAGCAGAGTTTACCGCGTCAAGCGTGTGGTATTTGAGCTGGCACCACGCTTGGAAGGCGGCGTGGCTCGCGGGATCGTAACACTTCGGATTTCCCAACTCGTTGTCGATTTGCCAGCCGATCACTCCCGGATGATCCTTGAAATGTTCCGCCATGGCGGTGACGATCCGCGTGGTGGCGTCAAGGAATTCGTTGTTGTGAAGGCAATAATTGCGGCGCGAGCCGAAGCGATAGCGAACGCCGTTAGTGTCCATCGCGGCGATATCGGGATGCTTCGCATACAGCCACGCGGGCGGCGCGGCAGTGGGGGTCCCGAGCACCGCCCGAATGCCATGGGCGTTCAGCACCTTGAGGGCGCGATCGAGCCAGGCGAAATCGAACCGGCCTTCCTGAGGTTCCATCTTCACCCAGGCAAATTCCCCCATGCGCACGAAGTTGATGCCGGCGTCGTGCATCATCGTCGCGTCCTTCTCCCACTGGCTCTCCGGCCACGCCTCGGGGTAGTAGTCCGCACCGTAGATGAACTTGCCATCGTTCCATTCGATCAGATCGAAGGGCTTCCCGGAAGGCGTCTGCTGCCCTCGTGCCGCCAACGCCGCGAGGAAGTAAACACCCATCAATCCGCACGCGACTCTTATTGATAATCGCTTCATGAATGCCCCCTTCCCAAAGGCCCATGATGCTAACCGGAATTTTGCGGCAAGTCGATGGGCAAACGGGACGTTGGCTATTGGTGATGTGAAGGTTGTCAGAAGGAACACCTCACTCGCGCCCGGCGTCGTGGCACTAACGTTGAGGTGAGCACCTGCGACGTAGGGCCGAATGGCGTTCGGCCTCGGCCCGGTGCCGATGGGCCTTAGGTCATTCTGCGGTGAAACGCGGCGCGGGGGCCGCGCCCGAATAGCAATCCCCGGCGTGACACACTCTCTCCCCTCGGCTATCGGTGATTTGCAGTGAAAGGACGACTCTATTTGCCGAAAATCACGAATCACCAATCGCCAATCGAAACTGGCCTCAGGGTCTATCTAGGTTATACTCGACGTGGAGGATTTTTCGACGCTTTGAAAGTTTCGGTGATCAGTCTACGCTCTGCTTTTCTCGTTGCCATGCTTGGCCTTTTCGCCACCGGCCTTTACCCGCAGACGTCTTCTGCGCCGCCTGATGACGTGGCGGCACAAGCGTTGAAGTTCACGGCTCTTTACGGCGCCATCGAACAGAATTACGTGAACCCGGTGGACGCCGACCATGCCATTTTCGACGGCGGGATTCGCGGCATGCTCTCGGCCCTTGATCCTTTCTGTGCATTTCTCGACCGCGACCAATTCGAGTTGATGCAGCAGCAGGCGCGCGGGGAATCGGTAGGATTCGGCTCGATTCTCTACGTATCGGTGGGGAAGGTGCTGATTTTGCAGACGGCGCAGGGTTCACCTTCGTTTCGTGCCGGTTTGGCCCCGGGCGATGAAATCGTCGCAATCAACGGCGAGCGGATCGATCGGCTGGATTTCCAATCGCTTGTTGACTTGCTGAAGAGTTCGCGCTCGCGACCCGTGCGCCTGTCCGTTATCCACCCTGGCAGAGACGTGCCGGAGGATTTCAACCTGCGCCCGGCGGAGGTCGCGCTGCCCTCGGTGGACAAGCTCTTCCTTTGGTCCCCCGGCATCGCCTACGTGCACATCGCCAGCTTTGAGGGAAAAACGCCGGAGGAGGTCGCGAAGGCGCTCGATGACATGGACGCTCTCCATCTGAAGGGGTTGCTCCTCGATCTGCGGGATAATCACGGTGGCATCGTGGATTCCGCGGCGGCAGTGGCGAGCCTGTTTGTGAAGCAGGGCGACTTGATTGTGACCACGCGCGGCCGCGGGCTGAAGGAGCAGGTTTACCGCGCTCCGCAAATGCCTCGGCACTATGACATGCCCATCGTTACGCTGGTGAACGGGGACACCGCCAGCGCCGCGGAAGTTCTGGCCGCCGCCCTTCAGGAGCACGACCGCGCGGTCATTGCCGGTCTTCCGACGTACGGCAAGGGCGTGGTGCAATCGGTTATGCCTCTCAGCGAGCAGACCGGCTTGGCGCTCACCGCCGGACAGTACTTTACGCCCAGCGGACGATCCATCCAAAGGCCGCTTGCTGGCACTGCGCTCACGTTTGCTTCGCTCTCGTCCTCCTCTCTACTCGCGGAGAAATCGGCGAAACCCGAATCCGGCGCCGATCCCGCCAAACCCGACTCCCCGACGTTTCATACGGACAATGGACGGCCCGTCACTCTCGGTGGGGGCATCACTCCAGACGTGCCCCTCGATCCTCAGCCGGACGACCCCTGGCTGGCATTCGTCACGCAGCGCGGCTACCTGACCGGCTATGCGGAAACTTATCTGACCACCCACGGCAAACTCGCCGAGCCGTTCGATGTTTCGCCCGAGATGCTGGAGGACTTTAAGATCAGCCTGATGCGCAACGGCGTGCGCGTCCCTGATGAGTATTGGCCAAATGATCAGGACAAGCTGAAGCTGCGGCTCCGTGTAGAGCTAACAAACCTAGTGTATGGATTGGATAAGGGAGACCGGCTGGCGACCCAGGGCGATCCGCAGGTGCAGAAGGCTTCCGGCCTCTTCCCGCGCGTCGCGGAGATTCTCAAGGGGCATTAACGGGGTACCAATAAATCAGGCCGGCCTGTTATTCGCGTTCACGGGCTCGTGCGATTTGCGTCCGTAGACCTTTTCGTAGGCCTGACAGAAAGGACAGACGTTGCCCTCTACCTGCTTGACGAACCAGAACGCCACACCGCGCTGTTGGCGGCGGGCTCGAGTGCACACCGGGCATTTCACACAACGCTGAGCCCTGGCGCGGTCACGGTCGGTGATTTCAGTCTCACTCATGGCATTTTGCCTCATGTTGATTTCTTGGGCTCCGCCCCACACGATCGGCGCCGGCACAGCCGACAAGTCCCTGTGCACGCAGGGTCTTATGAGGGATAACCCTTACCACCATCGTTTGCCTGCAAGGTTAGGACCCAAACCCTGTTCGCCTCAAATGTCAGACGTGGGCGCCTTTTTGCCACAGATGGGAGTTGCGTTGATCCCGGTAGTCAGAGGCAATTAGTCTGGACCTCCCGCGTTTCGACTTTTTCGCCCTTGCAAAGCGGGTGCCAAATGTGTATAGTGAATGTGCTTGATCAGTTTTTGTGACCGAACACCATGTTCGTCGGAGGCCGCAAAACGGGTAATTTTTGCGGCTCTTTTTGTGTTTGGGGAGCGGTTGCGAGACGAGAACAAGTTAAACCTCAACAATCAAAGGAACACTGAAACAATATGGATAGAGAACAAGGTGTAGTAAAGTGGTTCAACAACTCGAAGGGCTATGGATTTATCCAGCGCGCTTCCGGAGATGATGTCTTCGTCCATCACTCCGCCATCCAAGCAGAAGGATACCGATCGCTCGCGGAAGGCGAGGCGGTAGAGTTCTCCGTTACGAAGGGTCCCAAAGGTCTGCAAGCTGAGAGCGTCAAGAAGCTCTAAGAACCACCCCACAATTAGCGCCCTGCCCGCGCCATACGCTTTCGTCATGGCGCGGGTAGACATCCCACTCCCGGAGGAAACCGTAATGCAAATCCAATATGTTGGATTTCAATTAAAGGCGCACGGTCGGGACTATACGTACCGGGTTATCGACAAGCAGACGGAAGACCGCGAGTTCATCTTCAGCATTTCTAACCGTGCCTTCACGGAAAAGCAATTGCCTTTCCAGGACGCAGCCGCCCTGTGCTATCAAAAACTGCAAAAAGCGTTGGATCTCGAGACCGCAGAAAAGCCTCTACCGCGACGCACTACGCTATCTGACCAGGAACTTGACGTCTACCGCGAATCGCGCCGCCCCGCACGCAAGCGCTCATGGTAACTTCTAAACAACGGATGCTTGCCGCGCTCGAACGCCGCAAAACTGACCGCCTGCCGGTTACGACGCATCATCTAATGCAGTATTATCTCGACAAGTATGAAGGCGGAATTTCCAACCAGGAGTTCTTCGATCGCTACGGTCTCGACCCGATCACTTGGTTAGTGATGCACAAGCCTGCTCCCGGCACCGGAGATTTCTACGATCCCTCGCAAGGCGAGCCTGGCTTTCTGGAAGCGCGCCGCGTGTGGTCCAACCAGTGGCGTACGGAGTGGGAGGACGTTCCGGACGACACGTACAAGACCCGGCGCTACCGCTTCGTGACTCCCAAGGGCACGCTCACCATGGTGACGCAGTCGAACGACCAGACCACCTGGGTCAGCGAATGCCCCATCAAGAACAAGCGGGATATCGACTTGATCGGCGAGTTCGTTACCTCACCGTGGTGTGACGTGGAGGCCATCAATCGGGCCGTCGATGCATACGGCGAGCGCGGCCTGGTACGCAGCCACATTCCGTGCTTCGATGTTTATGGGCAGCCTGGCACCTGGCAGGATGCTTGCTGCCTTTATCCCACCGAGCGACTCATCCTTGCCACCTACGACGATCCCGCATGGGTGCACGCGTTTTTGCGCATCCTGCACCGGCGCAAGAAGGTCTATATCCAATCGATGGCGGGAGCGAAGATCGATCTTGTGGAACTCGGTGGCGGTTCAGCCTCGTCTACGGTTATTTCACCCAAGCTTTTCCAGGAATACGTAGCGCCCTACGATATGGAGCTTATTGCGCTCGCTCACCAAGCCGGCCAGCGCATCGTCTACCACACCTGCGGCGGCATGATGCCGATTCTCGAAAAGGTCGCCGACATGAAACCTGACGCCATGGAGACCTTTACCCCCGCTGCCATGGGCGGCGACGTCATCCTGGCGGAAGCGAAGCGGCGCATCGGCGATCGTGTGTGTTTGATTGGTGGCTTCGACCAGTTTCACGCCTTGATCGATTGCCCACCCGAGGCGACGCGCGCTGCCGTGCGAGGCTGCTTCGAGGCCGCCGGCGAAGGCGGTGGCTATATACTCTGCCCCTCTGACCACTTCTTTGACGCTGACCCGCGCTTGGTCCGAGCCTACGCCGAAGAAGCCCGCCAGTGCCAGTACGCGGCGTGAAGACCGTGACGGCGCGCGGATCGAGCGCCTAAAAAACCCTCCGAGCTCGACCTGCAAGGCGCCCTTTCCAAAAGCGGGCTACGCTATCCATCGAGGAAAGGTGCCGGAGATCCTACGCGCTTGCCGTGCCACGGGCCTTGGTTCCGTGGGGAGCGGCTCTCACATACTGCACGGGCCAAGGAACGGAATATCCCAAGTCGCGCGCCGCGCGCAAAGGCCAGTAGGGATCACGCAAGAACTCCCGGGCAATGAAGGTAACATCTGCCTGCCCGGTGCGAACGATGTGGTCAGCCTGCGCGGGATCGGTGATCATTCCCACCGCACCCGTCATGATTTTCGCGTCGCGGCGAACTCTTTCGGCGAAGGGTGTTTGATAGCCCGGGCCGACGGGAATTTGGGCAGGCGGCACGTTGCCGCCGGAGGAACAATCGACCAGGTCCACACCGGCGTCCTTCAGGTGCCTGGCAAGTTCTACGGACTCGTCGAGGGTCCATCCGCCTTCCACCCAATCGGTTGCCGAGATCCGCACGAACAGCGGAGCGCTCTCAGGCCACGCTCCACGAACCGCGCGAACCACCTCAATCAGCAAACGGATGCGGTTCGCGAACGAGCCTCCGTACTCATCGTTGCGGCGATTGGCCAGCGGCGAAAGAAATTCAGAAAGCAGATACCCATGGGCGGCGTGAATCTCGATCACCCGGAATCCCGCCGCACGGGCGCGGCCGGCGGCTTCGGCAAATGCCCGGACAACAGCCTGAATTCCTTCGCGCATCAGGGCTCGCGGCTGCGCAAAGTCTTCGGCAAAGGGAATCGCACTGGGAGCAACCACATGCTTCCACCCACCCGACTCTTCCGGCACGGCGCCATTCCCATCCCAGAGACGATAGGTGCTGGCCTTCCGCCCGGCATGTGCCAATTGTATGCCGGCAACGCTGCCCTGGGAGTGAATGAACTGGGTAATGCGGGCGAGAAACTCGACATGGTCGTCGCTCCAAATTCCCAAATCTTCCGGACTGATCCGCCCTTCCGGTGTGACGGCGGCGGCCTCCGTCATGACCAAGCCCGCGCCTCCCACGGCGCGGCTACCCAGGTGGACCAGATGCCAGTCGTTCGCAAACCCATCGATACTGGAATACTCACACATGGGTGAAACGACGATGCGGTTGGGAAGTGTCTGCTCGCGGATCGCGAGCGGATCGAACAGATTGGGCATGAATTTCGCTCCTCAGGGAAGGTTCTTCATCATTGTCGCGCCGCCGGCGCGGCCGGCTTCATTTCTATCATCAAGGCAATGCCGGCCACGCGGCGATACGACTCCAGCCGGTCAGCATGTTCATACGTATCCGCCACCACAATCAACTCATCGGCGCCAGTCTCATCCACCAACTTCTCCAGACCCGACTTCACCGTGGCATTAGATCCAACAATCGCCGCGCCCAGTTTGTGCTCCACGGCCGCCCGCTCCTCGTCTCGCCATAGTGAGTCCATGGAGTCTACCGGGGGCAGCAACTCCACCGGCTGGTTGCGGAGCAATCGGAGAAAGCGCTGCTGGGGCGTTGTGAACAACCGCCGGGCCGCCGCGTCGGTCTCGGCCGCAATCACTTGTACGGCCACCATCAAATATGGCTGCTGCAATACTTCGCTTGGCCGGAAGCGCTCGCGGTATAACTGCGTCGCCAGGTGCAGGTATTCAGGGGCAAAATGCGCCGCGAAGGCAAACGGTAACCCCAATGCTGCAGCCAGTTGCGCGCTGAAGCCGCTAGACCCCAGCAATGTGATCGGTACATTGCTCCCCTGTCCCGGAATCGCTCTAACGACTTGGTCCGGCCTCTCCGGCCCCAAGTATGTTCGCAACTCCTCCAGCAGAGCCGGAAAGTCGTCGCTACTCTGCCGCAAATCCCTTCGCAGCGCCCGCATCGTTTGGAAGTCGCCGCCCGGTGCACGACCTAGCCCCAGATCGATCCGTCCCGGATACAGGGCTTCGAGTGTCCCGAACTGTTCCGCCACTATCAGAGGTGCGTGGTTTGGCAGCATCACACCACCGCTGCCTACCCGAATCGTTTTCGTCGCCGCCGCGACATGCCCAATCAATACCGGCGTGGCCGAGCAAGCTAGTCCGGAGATTGCGTGATGTTCCGCCAGCCAGTAGCGCGTGTATCCCCACTGCTCCACGCGCCGTGCCAGGTCGACAGAACGGGCAATGGCGCTGCCCGCAGACTCCCCTGGCTGCATACTGACTAGATCCAGAACTGAAGTAGCTAACTTGCTGCTCATGTCAGATTTGATGAATTAAAGATGAAAGCGATGCGGATCCTACCTGAAAGGGAGGTATTCAGTCCCCACGTCGCTCATCGTCCTCCACGGATGGAGGTTGCGAATTCGCTTGCGCTCCAACTACGCCTTATCGTAAGGTAAGGGCATTATGAAGACCATGCCTCGGTAGTCTTCAATTCGCGATGTTCTGAATCCGCAGAGCCCCGGTTCGGGCCCAAGTTCCTACTCAATCCTATAATCAAGTATTTATGGCCAGCGCCGTCACAACTCGCCAGTCATCGTCTTTCTGGGCCTCCGTGCGCGAAGCGCTGCGTGGTTCGCACCAGGACTACACCTCGGGCAGCCTGGCGCGGGCGATTTTCCTGCTCGCGGTACCCATGGTTCTCGAGATGCTGATGGAGTCCCTCTTTGCCATTGTGGACGTCTTCTGGGTGGCGCACCTGGGGGCAGAATCCGTAGTTACGGTAGGGTTGATTGAAGCCGTCCTCACCGTGATCTATGCGGTGGGGATGGGTCTGGGCCTGTCGGCCACAGCGATGGTGGCGCGGCGCGTGGGCGAGAAGGACCGCGAAGGAGCCGCCGTGGCGGGCGTGCAGGCCATAGCCCTGGGAGTGGTTGCCGGCCTCTCGATGGGCACCCCCTGTTTGTACTTTGCCCCGCACCTGCTGCGGCTGATGGGGGCGTCTCCTGCCGTGCTTGCTGTCGGCACAGGCTATGCACGGATTGCGCTGGGTGGATGCGGAGTCGTGTTGGCGCTGACTCTAAACAACGCGGTTTTTCGCGGCGCGGGCCACGCCGCCATCGCCATGCGTGTTCTATGGGTTTCCAACTCCATCAATCTGCTTCTCGACCCGTGCTTGATTTTTGGTTTGGGACCGTTCCCTCGCCTGGGCGTGACAGGAGCTGCGGTGGCCACACTCACCGGACGCAGTGTGGGACTGACGTACCAATTCTACCGGTTGTTTCGTGGCGGCGAACACATCCGCATCTTGGCCGAGCAAGTACGCATTCAGACGCAGGTCATGGTCAAGTTGATTCGCGTGTCATCGACCGGCATCGCGCAAATGCTGGTTCCGCATCTGGCCTGGATCAGCTTGATGCGGATCGTCAGCGTGTTCGGCAACGCCGCCTTGGCCGGGTACACCATTGCTATCCGGATTATCGTTTTCTTCATTTTGCCGGCGTGGGGATTGAGCGGCGCCGCCGCCACGCTCGTGGGCCAGAATCTTGGCGCCGGCCAACCGGAGCGCGCGGAACAATCGGTGTGGAAGACCGGTGTTTACAATGCGCTGGTGATGGGGGGCGTGGGCGCATTCTTCATCTTATTCTCCGGCCCCGTGGTCAGCCTCTTCAGTCATGATCCGGAGATTGTTGCCCTCGGCGCCGCCTGCTTGCGCATCGTGAGCATTGGCAACATTGGCTACGCCTATGAGATGGTGATGACGCAAGCCTTTAACGGCGCCGGAGACACCGTGACACCCACGACTGTGAACTTCTTTGGTTTTATTGTGCTTGAAATCCCGCTTGCATACGCGCTGGCTATTCCCCTCGGCATGCGCTCGAATGGCGTCTACTGGGCAATAACCGTTTCCGAGTCCGCCATCGCTGTCGCGATGGTCATCCTGTTTCGACGGGGGCGGTGGAAAGAGAAGAAGATTTAGACGCAGAGCGGTTCGCTTGAGCTGGGCGTCCTCAATATTAGAGACCGCCACCCGCCCACCAGGTCATGGGTAGGTGAGGGGGCGCTCGGGAAGAACTGGGTGAATAATTCCCTCGCGCCCCACTTCAAGGTGGATTTATTTTATCCGCGCGTCATAGTGAAACGGAAATCAGGCCTGCGGCTGTGCGACCACCGCTTTCTTGCGGCGTTTGGTGGGAGGTTTTGGCGGAAGAGCTTCGTCAGAAAGCTCAACTACCATAATTTGCGTGGCGAATTTTTTCGGCCCGTGGAGGTGAAAATCAATGCAGGTGCGTTCCGCATCCGACTGGGTTACTACTCCAAGTCCGTACTGAAAGTGTCTAACGCACTGGCCTTCCGGAATTGAATGCATAAAATCCTCCTTCTTTTCGAAACGTTATCGTGGGCAGAGCGGCAAGGAGTAACGATATCAAACGCTCCACCTTCCATTGTACCCACGTAAAGTTGGTACGGCCATCGGCGCAGGCGCGATCGCTGGAACGGTGAGAGGCTCACTGGAGAGATCCGTTGAGTCTTTGTGCCCGTGCGATTTTTCCGGCGGATAGTGGTGCGCGAAGTATGCGCGGATGTCCTCTTCGCTGATCCGCAGGTTGAGTTCTGCACAGCAATCCGTCGATTCCCGGCCCAATTCCTGTTCTAAGCGCTCAAAGCAAATGCCCGGGCCGTCCTGAAGCTTCAACTTGGCCCACAGGTTCGTATCGGAGTGAATGCTAACAGTGAATTCGCGTGACTCCCGGGCGGGATCAAGCACTTGAAAGCTGTAGATTCGAGAGTTCATGACCGCCTTAAATCCGGTGTACTGAATATACATTCTCCCGCTTTCTTGTCATCTGTGAGATCTGACCCCTCAATCTAGAACTGATCATAGGGTCGGCTCGCCCTCGGCATTTCATTCCGTAAGCCCGATCGATGCCGGAAACTTACGTCGCAGCCTCACTTGGAGGCGGCGACACTTGGCCCCGGAGCTTTGTCCATCAATACCTTTCGCAACTCTCGCATTTGTTTACGCAGGAGAGTTTTGCGATTCCGCTGCCGGCCAAATCGCGACTTGTCGCCGTTTTTTTGAGACACAGTTTTTCTCCCGCTTTCACGTTTAGAGCGATATGCTTCCCGGCGTCCTACCGGTAATCGAGGGAATAGAAAGCACCGGTCTGGACCTTAATGCCGGCAAGGAGACGAGAAATACACCGACGCTGAACCATTCCAATCCCAGGAAAAGCCGGTGGGTCAACGGGACGGGTACGGCCGGATTGAATAGTAAGGCCAGGGCAATAAAACCTATCCCCCACACGTACTTGCCGATGCGCATCGCCTGCACGACCACCACAAGGGCAGCGATACAGACCTCAATCTCCAACGCAATCCGGTAACCCGGAGATGAGCTTAACCATACGCCCAAGAGCAGCGCCAGGATGGAAAGCCATTTCACGATTCTGGTGAACATCGAAAGCCTCTTTTCGTCTGCTCGCCGCTGGACAAACAAAATCACTCTGCCCGGTGTCACGAGCGCCGCTTCCCACAAGTGTCTTATCTTCCGGCAGCCCGTCGCGCCGCAAGGGGGGATCTCCCTAAGTCTTGCCCCCGCAGGGCGGTTTCAGATAACCTGAATCAGTTCAGATCACCTGGTAGGAGAGGGGAGAAGGCTCAACCTCTTAACTATTCTAAGTGAATTAACTTGAATCGTCAACTGAAATCTGCCACAGTCGGGGGTAGCATTACTACGATTAGTTAAGTCCGGGAGAATTCTTATGGATCTGGCTCTCGTCCTCCGGCAGCGCCTCGAACAGTTGCACCTCGAACAGCGAAGTCTGGCGGCTGCCGCGCAAGTCACGGAGTCCTACATTTCGCAGTTGCTCTCCGGGAGAAAAGCTCCTCCCGCCCCTGTCCGGACGGATATTTATGAAAAGTTGGAACCTCTGTTGAAGTTTCCGAAGGGCGAACTCGCGCACATGGCGGAACTCCAGCGCCGGGAAGAAGCAAAAAGAAAGCTGATAGCCTCACCCGCGCCGTTGTTCAAAGAGGTTCGGGAGTTAGTCGTGAGTAAATGCCACCCCGACAAAAGGAAGCAGTTGCGCATTATCTTCGAGCAGCAACCCTTCGGCGAACTGGAACGCTTGGTGACACAGAAACTCCTTGAGGTGGTGAGGGAAGTCACCAAGAAAGAGCTGGCGAACGAAAATTGGTTGCGCCGCGTGGCTCGACTCAGTCATCGGAGCTACGAGCAAATGCGTGTCACCATCCTGGAATTTCTGGATGAAGATGTCTTTAACCTGTCACCCCGGAACTGCGTGGCGTTTTTGCAGCCGCTCATTCAATCGTGGGATATTAACCTCGCGACTTTCGGCATGGACATCGCCCTGAACCACCGCGTGGCTCCGGGACGCCCGAAGAAATTTGAGTATGTGGAAAAGGACCCTGAGATCACCGACAAGCAAGAACCCGGGCTCACTGATTTCCTGCATACCGCTTCCCTTAGCTGCGATGCGACGCCGGAGGAAATCGAGTTTCTGAGGAAACTGCGCTTCAACGGGAAAAGGCCGACGGCGCTCTATTATTACCGGGAAATCCAGAACTTGAGGGATCCGCTTCACTTCCGGGCTTCCTAACGGGCCGCGCGGCAAGCTGGACGCCCACGAGATGTCTTCGCCGGAGCAGTTCGACCAAGTTACTCGCACGGAGTTTCAGCAGTTCTTCTTTCCCTCTTCCCATTAATTGTGGATAATGTCCCGGCTGGCCTTTATGTTTATCGGCTCAGCGTCCAATTCAGAAAATGAGGTCCCCATGGGTAACCCTGTTCAACCGCAAGCGTTTATTCAAAAGCGCGTCGCGTCCGTCGACGCGTTGCGCGGATTCGACATGTTTTGGATTGCGGGAGGAGAAAACATCTTCCGCGCGATTTACAAGGTATGGCCCAACGCGACCACCCAGGCGCTCAATACGCAATTCGAGCACGTAGCTTGGGCTGGCTTCCGTTTCTACGACCTGATTTTTGCCCTCTTCGTATTTATGATGGGCGTAGTACTGCCCTTTTCACTCACCCGGCGGATGGAAGCAGGAGCGAATCGTGGGCAGCTTTACCGCCACACGTTCCAGCGCTTCGTGCTGCTCTTCCTGTTTGGCTTGGTGTATAACGGACTGCTCGACTTTAACCTTCACCAACTGCGCATACCCGGTGTTCTGCAACGCATTGCCATTTGCTATCTGGTTGCCGCGCTGGTCATGATGAACACCGGCATTCGCGGCCAGGCGATTGTGGCAGGCAGCATCTTGATCGGCTACTGGCTGATTATGAAGCTGGTCCCGGTCCCCGGTATCGGCGCTGGAGTTTTGACCCCCGAGGGGAACCTGAGCGGTTACCTGGATCGCCTCATCATCCCGTTCAAAATGTGCTGCTACACATTCGGCGACAATGAAGGTATTCTCTCGACGCTGCCGGCAATCTCGACCTGCCTGTTGGGCGTACTGGCCGGACATTGGCTACGCTCGGGAAAATACACACCGAATCGCAAGGTGCTAGGGTTGGCGGCGGCTGGCCTCGCGAGCCTGTTTGTTGCCTGGGTGTGGAGCTTCAATTTCCCCATCATCAAAAACATATGGTCGAGCACCTTTGTGCTCTGGGCCGGCGGCTGGAGCATGCTGCTGCTCGCGCTCTTCTATTGGATCATCGACGTGAGAGGCTGTCAGCGCTGGTCGTTCTACTTCAAGGTGATCGGCATGAACTCTATCACCATCTATCTGGCCGACAGGTTCTTTGATTTTGGGAGCATCACCAAGATTTTCCTCCACGGCCTCATGCCGGCTTTTGGCCAAATCGCACCACTGGTCTGGACCTGTACTGTGATTTTCACCGCCTGGCTGTTCCTGTATTTTCTTTATCGCCAGAAGATCTTCCTTCGGGTGTAATAGCCGTTCAAGGGGGGCGCATTCCCAAACGCCCCTCCGCTCAACCTTTTCGAAGTCTGTATCTAGATTAGTGGGGTGGTGCGAACCCGCCGCGTTGATCGCCATCGCTGATCCACTCCGAGAGGTGGTTCCAGTCTTCCGTAAGCATGCCGTAGCCCTCGATGTCCAGGAAGGAATCGTCGAGGGCTTGGGCGTGTCTCAGAACCCCTTCCTTCGAAAAGCCCAATCGTTTAGGAACCGCACAACTTGTGGGATCAGTGCAAACAGTTCTTCGGCGTGATGGTGCTCAAGCAGCCGTAACTCCGCGTCTTCCGAGAAGGAAAAGGTTAACATACTCGGCGCCCACCGCTCTGCCGCAACGTGGGAGACGGCTGCCGCCTCAGGCTACGGCTTCGGCTTCAATTTCCACCAGCATTTCAGGATCGATCAGTCGGGCTACGCCAATCATAGTGGTGGCCGGGTGAACCTGGCCGAAGAACTCCGCGTGGGCCTTGGCGACTTCCTCCCACCGATCGATTTGGGTCACATAGATGCGAGTGCGGACGACGTGTTCCAACCCCAGCCCCAACCGTTGCAGGGCGCCTTCGATATTGCGAATGGTCTGAACGGTCTGTGCGTACATATCACCGGGGGCCAGCACCTTGCCGGACGGATCGGTGCCAGTGGTACCGGAAACGTGCACCACGTCCCCCACCTGTACGGCCCGTGCATATCCCACTTTGGATTCCCACGGGGTGCCGGAAAAGGTCTTGTTCCGCTTGATTTTCATCTGTAGTCCTCCGAGTTCAACTTCGCAGCAATCACCGAATCACTGCGGGGTGCCTGATTTTGCTAAGCTTTTTCAAAGTATCGCCGGTGGGCTCTTGCGGCGAGGGCCAGGCGTCGCCGGCGTCTATCGAGCGCCTCGCGATAGCGCCGCATTTCTTCCTTGGTACTGGGAATCAGCGGAGGGACCTCTTGCGGCTTCCCTTCCGGATCGAGGGCCACGTAGGTGACAAAAGCCGAATTGGTCTGTTGCCTCTCGCCCGTCAAGTAATCCTCCCGGTACACTCTTACTTCCACTTCCATCGATGTGCGGAAGGATCGAGTCATGCGGACGCGAAGGACTACAAGTTCACCCACGCTGATCGGATATCGGAAGTCGAGATTGTCTACCGCCACCGTGACGACTTGTGAGCGCGAGTGGCGATGCGCAGCGATCGCTCCGGCAATGTCGATCAGGTGCATCACCTTTCCACCCAACATGTTGCCCAGCGGGTTGGCGTCGTTAGGCAGGACCATCTCCACCATCTCAGTGGCAGATTCAGCAACGGTTTTCCCGTGAGGTTTTGCCATTTTGTTCAATCTTCGGGACGTTAAATCGCGGCGTGACGCGATGCCGCGTGAAGGAGCACTCAGAGGAAAAGCGAACTGGTTCGGGAGCTAATCCGTTCCCTGACACACCCACTCTCGTTCGAGGCCTTGGAACCAGGACAAGAACGCAACCGGTTCGCACACGTCAGAATCAACACCCCACCGCCCATCCAAAAAGTTTTGCCTTGCCTTGTTCGTATGCCTATACTATGCGAGCCGGCGGGTCGTTGCAACCGGAATCAATTGTACTGGTTGTGGCATGGCCATCCTGGCCAAGACCGACACCTGCAGGGTGCCCGTGCCACGCCCTTTGAGGTTGAGAATATGTCTCCGGAACCCGAGAGAACTCGGCGCGAGTTTCTGGAAGAGGCCCTGCGCCAAGACCCCGGAAACACCTTCGCACGTTACGGCTTGGCGCTCGAGTTGGCGAAAAGCGAGCCGGTGGCCGCGTGGACCCACTTCGAGTACCTGCTCCTGCACCAGCCCGAGTACTCGGCCACCTATTTTCAGGCTGGCGCCTTTCTAGTGAAAGAGGGAAAGATCGATGAGGCACGTAAAGTGCTGGCCGCGGGGCTGGAAGTCACCGAGCGACAAGGGAAGCGGCATGCCAAAGCGGAGCTGCAGGCTGCTTTGGATGACCTAAACGACAGGTAGCAGGGCACTACCAGCCTGTCTTACGCTGTTTTCAGACCTTATTTGTCCAGGCCCATGTCCACAAATCAGGGCACAATCGCGCCGAGTGACTACAGCCGCGAGAAGCAGGCAGTGGCCTTGACTTCCATCGGGGCAGCGGTCCTCCTGACCGCCCTGAAACTGACAGTGGGAATCTGGACCGGCAGCCTGGGAGTCCTCTCCGAGGCCATGCACTCCAGCTTGGACCTGGTGGCCGCAACGATCACCTACATTTCCGTGCGTGTCGCGGATAAGCCCGCCGACATTCAGCACCCTTTTGGTCACGGCAAAGTTGAGCACCTTTCCGCGTTCATCGAGACAGGTCTGCTGATCGCTACCTGCGCGTGGATTGTGTGGGAAGCGGTGCGGCGGCTCTTTTTCCGCGACGTACATGTAGAACCTTCCCTCTGGGCTTTCGCCGTGATGTTCATCTCGATTACGATTGATACCTTCCGTTCGCGTGCCCTTTTCCGCGTCGCGCGAAAATACAATAGCCAGGCTCTGGAAGCTGACGCTCTCCACTTCTCCACCGACGTTTACAGCTCCACCGTGGTAATCCTGGGATTGATCCTGGTCTACATTTCCCGGCAGGGGAACGTCCGCTGGCTGCGAGCCGCCGACCCGGCCGCAGCGCTGGTGGTGGCCGGAATTGTTGTTTACATTACGCTGCGCTTGGGGAAGAGGACCGTCGATGCGTTGGTTGATGCCGCGCCGACGGGAACCAGCGCGCTGATCGCGGAGTCCGTGTCACGGGTCTCCGATGTGCTCAGCCTCGACCGGATTCGGACGCGCGAAAGCGGCAGCCGGTTGTTTGTGGACTTGCGGCTCACCTTGGCCAGTAACATCTCACTTGAGCACGCGAAGTCCGTCGCCGACGTGGTGGAAGGAGAGGTTCATCGCTTGTTTCCGACAGCGGACGTAGTCATTCATACCACGCCCAAGGAGCCTTCCTCCGGTGACGTGGTGGCGAAAATCCGAGCTGTGGCGCACCGCGGGAATTTTCTGGTGCATGAGGTGTCGGCCTACGAGGTAAACGGCAGGATCAACGTCCACCTCGATCTGGAAGTTGACCCCCAGTTGCGCTTGGCGGAAGCTCATGACCGGTCAACACAGCTCGAAAGCGAGATCAAAGCGAACCTGCCGGAAGTAAACGAGGTGAACGTTCATCTTGAGCCCCTCATCGCCGCAGTGGAGACCGGAGACGAGGCTCGCATCGACAACGTCGCCGTGGAGCGTGAACTGGAGGATCTCGCTCGCAACACCGCCGGAGTGCTGGATTGCCACTCGGTTGAGGCCCACCAGGTCGGTGGCAACGTCGTGGTCCGACTTCATTGCACCCTCCAGCCCGATCTCCCCATCGCTAAGGTGCATGACATAACCGAAACCGTAGAATTCAAATTCCGCCAAGCTTTCCCGCAAATTTCCAAAATTACGATTCATGCGGAGCCGCTGGGCAAGGCGTAAGTTCCGGGAATTGGTATTCGCCTTGCGAACCCACCGTGGAGCGAAGTGTGGGGCGGGTAGGGCCATAGCGGGTCGGAGAGAAAGGTGTCCGGAAAGGAATTGCGGGGGACTGCATTCCAAATGCAGATGCGCGGTGGGTCGAGTGCGCAGCGACACCGCACCCTGCTTCACTCCGGGATCGGAGTAAGGGACCTTCGGAAGAAGTTATGGAATAGCGCAGATTGCTACTTGGGTTTCGTGGCCGGTGCCGCCGCAGAGGCCGCGGGCTTGGCAGCTGCCCCGGCATCCGCTTGCGGATTGGCAGTGTCATACCGCTTCACTATTTCTTCCGTAAGCTCGATATCCTTGGAAGCGAAGTAAATAGGAATCTGCGCGTCGTCCAACACCAGGGTGAAACCACTCTGCTGGGCATAATCGCTGATTACGTGGACCATTTTTTGGCCGATCTTGTTAATGGCTTCGTCGCGATCATGGTTGAAATCGTTCTGGGCATCTTCGGCAGAACGTTTCAGCAGCTTTTGTTTGTCTTCCGCGTCGCGGCTCAGACGACTCTGCTCTTCTTCACTCAGGGTGGCCTGCTGTTTCGTGAGCTGGTCTTGAATGGCCTGAATTTCCTGCTGCAAACGCTGCAGTTCCTGCTGGCGGGGTTGGTACTTCTTCTGCAAATCGGCAAAGACCTTTTTGCCTTCGGCGGTACTGGCAATCGCTGCCTGGATATTGATGACCCCAATTTTGCTCTGGGCCGGCGTTGCACTCTGGGCGCGCAAGGAGAGTGTCCCTCCACACACCGTCAGCAGTGCGATAAGTACAATCAATCGGTTCTTCATTCGAGCTCCTTCAAAGTTCAAAAGTTCCAAATCGGGCAGCCGTTCAGGACTACCGATCTCGCACCAGAATTGTTGTTGCATCCAGTTGATCTTAACGACCTCTACAAAGAAAGACGAAAACAACCGTTCTGAGCGCAACGGGAACCCCTATTTGGGTTTCGTCGTCGCCGCCGGCGATGCGGGGTGCGCCGCGGGTTTGGGAGCTTCCCCGGCATCCGCGACCGGGTTCGCAGCGTCGTAGCGTTTCACTATTTCGGCTGTGATATCAACATCTTTAGCGGCGTAATAAACGGGGACCTGAGCGCCATCAATGACCAGGGCGAGGCCATTTTGCTGGGCATAGTCATGAATAATGCTGACCATTTTCTGGCCGATCCGCCGGATGACTTCGTCCCGATCAGCGCCAAAGTCGCTTTGCGCGTCGTCGGTTGATCGCTTCAGAACCTTTTGCTTGTCTTCCAACTCCCGGGTTAATCGGCGTTGCTCGTCGTCGCTTAAAGTGGCCGACTGTTTGCTCAACTGATCTTGGATGGATTGGATCTCCTGCTGCAATCGCTCCAATTCCTGCTGACGCGGCTGATACTTCTTTTGCAGGTCTGCGATCGCCTTTTTCCCCTCCTGGGTAGACCCAATTGCGGCATTGATGCTGATAAGGCCGATCTTGCCTTGGGCGTGCGCGGCAATCGGAGCCGCCATGAGGGCTATTAATACGGTAAGAGTGATCAATCGATTCTTCATTCAAGCTCCTTGAAAAAGTCAAAGTACCAAATCAACATCTGATTCTAACTCATTTCCCTCTTGCCTAAAACGTGCGCTGCACCGTGAATCCAACGCGACCGGATCGCTCCTTCAGGCGGAAAGGCTGAAAGTTCTTAAGTGCATCGATATAGGTTGCCACGTTCGGGAAAAGCGATTGGGGCGGCAGATCCTGCGGCGGCGTAATTACCTCATCCACTCGCAAAATGTTGTAGCCGTAAAAGATATGGATCGGAGCGTTGACGACCGGGAGCAGAATCTGCAAATCGAGCCCCACCGAACTGCGTGGCTGGAAATTGGTCGTGGCAATGGGCTTCAATTCCCGAGGAATGGGGAAATATGAGTATTGGCTCTCAATCGAGCTCAAGGCGCTCGGAGTCAGTTGGAGCTGATTTGGATACAAAACAAAATCGCCGCCAGTATCAGAAAAGAAAGCCATGCTGGCGGTCGATCCGACGATAGGAAATCGGTATTCGAAATTATAGATTGCTTCCGTGTCGCCGCCAGGGAAAATCGGAGAATTAATGGGGAAGCTGGTGGAAGAACCACACTGACCAGTAGATTGGCCGGTTTGAGTCGTTCCGAGAATCGGCTGGCCATTGACATTGCGGTTGCACACGGAAACCACTGTGGGATAGAAGGCAACTGGGCTGACGGTGCGGATGTCAAAGCCCCGCACATCCATCTCACCGCCAATGTAGAAGCGGGAGAACGGTGGAACGACCCGGCCACCGTAACCTACGACGCTGGAGACTAGCAACCGCATCCCGATCGCAGTCGGATGGTCGGAGCGAACGTTGCGAACCGGGTGGAAATACTTGGCTTCGATCACGGGCGTGATCGTGTTCACGTTTCCGCCGATGGCGCTCCCCGAATAGCCAATGGCCGCGTAAAGATACTTGCCCTTCGTCGGAGTCCAGGTACTGTTGATCGTGCTGTAAAGATATGTAGGCATGATCTGGCTGGAAATAATCCCGCGCAGCGCGTTAGGGCCCGTCAACCCGCTGAAATTGATCGCCTGGAAGTAAGATTCGGACGCCGCGCTAAATGCCTGCAAACTGCTGCGGGAAAGGCTATAGGTAAGGCCGACGCGAGCAAAACTGCGGTGCAAGGGATAAGTGGCAAACATCGTAAAGCCTTCGGAATTCTGGGTGAAGTTCTGCCCATAATATTGGCCATATTGCGACTGCGCCAAAAGATTGGGATTGACGCCGCTGTAAATTGCAAGCTGCCGAATCTGGTTGTAGTTATAGTCGCTCTTGAACACCGTGAAGCCGGCGGTGATGGGACGATCCAGAAAATAGGGTTTGGTGAAACCAAACGAGTACATTTTCTGAAAAGTGCCCCATTGAAAGGCCAAACTCAGGGTTGCGCCGAGGCCGAGAAAATTGTTCGTGGCATAATTGAGGCCCACAAAGTTCCCTGCCAACCCGCTGATGCCGCCGTTAAATCCGATGGAATTCTTTCCCTTCTCCTTGACCTTTACCAAGACATCGACGGTTTTCTCCTTGGCATTCTGCTTGATGTCGTAGTCTTCTTTTTTGATTTCGTCAAAGAACCCCAACTGGTTCATTTTCAAAACGCTGTAATCCCACAATTGGGAACTGAATATACCGCCCTCGTCTAGTAATAATTCGCGGCGGATGACCTTGTCGCGCGTCTTGGTATTTCCTGAAAAGTCGATGCGGTGGACCGTGAACTGATTGTCTTCCTGAAAATCCAGCGCCAGATTGATGACTTTCTTCCGGTTGTCCGGCTCGATGTCCGGGTCTGCGGTAAAATTGATGTAGCCGAACTGCCCGTATAGCTTGGTGTAATTCTCAATTGCCTTGCGAACCTTGGAAAGGGCGAAGATATCCCCAGGCTTCATGCCCAAGATAGGGGCAATTCTGTCTTCCTTGAAGAGTTTGCAGCCACGAATGTGGAAGGTACCTAGTCGGTATTGTACGCCCTCTTCGAGAGCGATCTTGATGTCCACCCGCTTACCGTGCCCCCAACTCCAAAAAAAGAAGGGCCAACGCCGTCCCGTGTCAATCATTTTGGTTTCGGGTTCCTTCGGCAAGGCATAGAAGTATCCGTGGTCGCGATAAAGATCACGAATGTTTTCCAGATCCGCTTCGATGCGTTCCTTATCGTAGGTTTTGTGGAACCAGTAGAACCATGGCGGCGCACCGGCGGGACGGGAGTACTTCATCGAGCGCACCAGTTGGTTATCACTAAAAATCGTGTTACCGGAAAAGCGGATCGCCCCGAGTTTTACCTTGGGACCTTCCACGACAATAAAAGTCAGCGCGACAGAATTTGGGGGAATGTTGCGCGTGCGGTGACGGACGGTCGCGAACATCTTGCCGTGAGCAGCCAACAGTTCCTGCAGCACGACCTCCGCGCGCTTGATGACGACCGGATCATACTGGGATTGGATGCTGAGCCCGACCTTTTCCTTCTTGTACGCATCGAGAACGTCGGACTGCTCGACGGTGCTCAGCCCTTTGTAATCGATGCTACGGACCAGCTTTTTTTCTCGCACATAGAAGGTGATGATCTTGTTGCCGTTCGGTGCGTCGGCGACTTCCAAGCGAACATCGTCAAGAAACCCGGTATTCCACAACGCCATGAAGTCACGTTCAAGGGCGTTTTCGTCGTAGACGTCCCCCTTGTGCGAAAAAATGCGCGCTCGTAAGGTGCTGGCAGGGATGCGCCGATTGCCACGGATAATGATGTCCTCAATCGTCGGCTTGTGCTCCTCTTCTTCCGGGGGCGCAGCCGGGGTCGTGGGAGTTTCCAGTTTCTGTGGCTGTTGGGGCTGCTGCCCAGGTTTGGCTGTGGGGGCAGCTTCCGGAGTCTCGAGTTGAATCTGCCCCGGAGCTGGTTCCGGCGTTTTCTTCTCCGAAGGTTTTGGAGCCGCCGGAGGTTGTTTTTGTGGGGCAGGCGGAGGATTCTGCGACGGCTGATCTGGCGGGGGATTCTGCGCAGCACTTAAGAGAGGCAACCACAAAATAAGTGCCAGGGCGGGAGCTCCCAGCCGGTATAGCGTCCCTCGACCTCCAGGCACACAGAATTTCATCTTTTTCAAGAGAAAGCGATCCCCCCCTCAAGCACGTAAAAACCAAGACAGTCCGATGCCGGGATTCCGCCTGGAGTTGGCCGGATACAATTTTGCCCCGGGAAGCCTCTCGCCCCCTCACGGAGATTCCCGCTTCCCAGAAGCTGGACGTGTGGATTGTCCGTTTAGCGGCCGGGTTAACCTTGGCTACTCGCCCTAGTGGGAGAGCGGTGTGGCACCGACCAATTTGTCGTTTACTGAACGATAGTAGAGCGCCTCGTTCTCGACGATAACTTCCAAGACCGCCGGAGGATGAATTTCCCCTTGGATTAACGCCTCCGACAGCGGATCTTCAACGTACTTTTGTAGAGCGCGACGCAGAGGCCGAGCGCCGTAGGAACGGTCCACACAGGTCTTATCCAAAATCCACCGGGCGGCCTCAGGCGAAAGCGTCAACGAAATATTCTTCTGTGTCAGATTCTGGTTCATCTGTGCAACCAGCAAGTCCAGGATCTGAATGAGGTCATTATCCGTTAAGGCATTGAAAACTATGATTTCATCCAGACGGTTCAGGAACTCAGGGTTAAAGAGCCGCTTTACCTCGCTCATTACCAGTTCTTCGGCCTTCTTCTCCGTGGTGCCTTCCGCCCCTGATTGGAACCCCATGCGCGACTGGCGTTCCAAATAGCGCGCGCCGATATTCGAGGTCATGATGATGATGGCGTTCTTGAAGTCCACCGTGTTTCCGAGACCGTCGGTCAACTGGCCATCTTCGAAGACCTGTAAGAGGATGTTGAATACGTCTGGGTGGGCCTTCTCGATCTCGTCCAGCAGAATTGTGGAGTAGGGAGCACGCCGCACGCGCTCGGTAAGCTGGCCGCCCTCTTCGTAACCTACATAGCCCGGCGGCGAGCCGATGAGCTTTGAGACCGAGTGCTTCTCCATGAACTCCGACATGTCAAAGCGCACCAGGGCGCGCTCAGAGCCGAACAAAAAGGCGGCGAGGGAGCGGGCCATTTCCGTCTTTCCCACACCGGTCGGACCCAGGAACAAGAACGAACCTACGGGGCGGCCAGGCAACTTCAGGCCTGCCCGGGAGCGGCGGATAGCGCGCGCCAAGGCGGATATTGCCCGGTCCTGGCTAATGATGCGCTTATGCAGCTCTTCTTCGATGCGCAACAGCTTGGCGCTTTCCTCTTCCTTAATGGCGGTGACGGGGACGCCTGTCCAACGGGCCACCACTTCCTCAATGTCTTCCTGTGTCACCACCCCCATGGCGGTCTCATCGATGTTGTACTTTTCACGCAGCAGGCGGAGGTTCTCGCGTTCCTTACGTTCTTCGTCGGAGTAGAAACGCGCCTTCTCGAACTCGTGGTTGGCAATCGCGTTCTCCATGCGATGCACCACGAACTTGATGCGCTTCTGCACGTCGATCATTTCCTCGGGCAATGAGCTCTGCCGCAGTTTCACGCGTGCGCCCGCTTCGTCGATCAGGTCCACCGCTTTGTCTGGAAGGAAGCGGTCGGGTATATAGCGGTTGGAATGGTACACGGCGCCATTCAGGGCTTCATCCGTATAGGTCACAGCGTGGAACTTTTCGTACCGGTCTTTGATGCCAAACAGGATCTTGATGCCTTCGCCTTCCGAGGGCGGCGGAACTTTGACCGCTTGAAAACGACGCTCCAGCGAACGGTCCTTCTCAATGGACTTGCGATACTCCGAGGGCGTGGTGGCGCCGATACATTGAATTTCACCGCGCGAAAGGGCTGGTTTCAAAATATTGGCGGCATCAAGCGAGCCTTCCGCCGAGCCTGCGCCCACCAGGGTGTGCAGTTCATCGATAAAGATGATGGCGTTCTGCGCCTCCATCAATTCCTTCATGATGGTCTTCAGGCGCTCTTCAAACTGCCCGCGATACTTTGTACCCGCCACGATCAGGGAAAGATCGAGAGCCAGAATCCGCTTGTCGGCGAGGAACGAGGGCACATCGCCGTCGGCGATCCGCTGCGCCAAACCTTCCACAATGGCGGTTTTTCCCACTCCGGGCTCACCAATCAGCACGGGATTGTTCTTGGTGCGGCGGCAGAGGATTTGCACGACGCGCTCCAATTCCGCTTCGCGGCCTACGAGCGGGTCCAACTGGTTTTCCATGGCGGCCTGCGTCAGGTCGCGGCTGAACTCGCCTAACAAGGAGGTTTCTTTCGGGCGAGCGGTAGCAGCCTTATCGTTCTGCACCCGGCTCAGCTCTTCGCGCAGGGTGGAGAGCCGCAAACCGCGCTCGTGGAGGATTTCCGCCGCGAACGACTTGTCCTCGCGCAGCAAGCCCAACAGCAGATGCTCCGTGCCGATGTGCTTGTGTGCCAGACGTTCGGCTTCCTCCGCAGCATAGGCTAGCACGCGCTTGCACTCCTGGCTCAGCGGTAGGTCCACCGAGGTCGAGACCTTCTCGCGGATGGGCGTGCGGCCTTCGATCTGTTTGCGAATGGATTCAATCGAGGCGTGCGAACGCAAGAAGCGATTGGTGAGTGCTTTGTCTTCGCGCAGGAGCCCCAGCAAGAGATGCTCGGTCTCAATGAAGGGGCTGCCGAATTGACTGGCTTCGTAGCGCGCGAAAAAGATTACGCGCCGGGCTTTTTCAGTGTACCTCTCGAACATAGCTCCTCAGTTCTTCTTGGAGCCCCGTCTTCCCTGCGAAACACCGTGCCCCAGGAAGTGGGGGGTCATCGAACTATTGGAACTACCCATTCCGTCAACTTTCCCTTCGCCAAACGCAAAGTCCGATTGGCGCGACGGGCTAGGTCCAGGTTGTGCGTCGCCAGCACCGAGGTCAAGTGATGCGCTCGATGCAGGTTTTCGAGCAGGTCGATCACTCGCTCCGCCGTACGATGGTCCAGACTTCCCGTGGGCTCATCTGCCAATAAGAGAGCAGGCTGATTGGCAAGGGCGCGGGCCAAGGCTACTCGCTGCTGCTCCCCGCCCGAGAGTTCACCCACACGGCGTTGTGATGCGGTTTCAAGCCCGACTTCACCGAGTAATTCTTGGGCGCGCGCCCGCGCATCACTCATGCCAAGCCCGCGAATTAACTGTGGTATGGCAACATTCTCAAGCGCGCTAAACTCTGGCAGCAGGTAATGCATCTGCCAAACAAAGCCTATCTTCTCATTGCGATACAAAGCGCGTTCGTCTTCGCGGTACTCACTCACTTGCTTTCCCTGAAAGTATACCTCACCCTTCGTTGGAGTGTCCAGAGCAGCCAGCAAATGCAACAGCGTCGTCTTGCCGGAACCGGATTCTCCCACCAAGGCTACGAACTCTCCCTCCTGTACCTCGACGCGCAAATCGTCCAACACTACGACTTCTTCACTGCCGGAATGGAAGGATTTCGTCAGACCCGTGGCAGCCAACAGAACCGGATTTGTTGATGGAGTCATTTGTTCGTCGGATCAGTCGTTCATCGAGTCACATAGGTATTGCGGGATATAGCGATTAGTTCACTGATTATTTCGCTTTTGAATGACGCAATGACCTGATGGCCCGATGGATCAATCTTCTTACTCATATCTGAGTATCTCCACCGGATTCAGCCGCGCTGCCGCCAGTGACGGATAAAGCGTTGCCAGAAAGCTAATGGTGATGGCGGCGACCGCGATCCACAAACCATCCAGCGGGTGGGCATGGAAGGGCACCGATGACAGCGCGTACACATCCGCCTGGAGTGGAATCAGCTTGTACGTGTTCCCCAACCACGAGACTCCGTAGCCCAGAATCAGTCCAAGAAGCGTCCCCACGCCGCCAATCGCCACGCCGTGGAGCGTAAACACGGCCCAAACCTGCCGCTGGCGCGCGCCCATGGACATCAGCACTGCGATGTCTCGGTTCTTTTCCATCACCATCATTACCAGCGCGATGAAAATATTCAGTGCTGCCACCACCACGATCAGGCCTATCGTCAAGATGGTGACTAGCCGTTCCAGCCGCAGAGCGCTGAATAGCGAGTGGTTCTGCTCAATCCACGTGGTCGTGTCAAACCCCTTTCCTGCGGCGCCGCGAATCTCTTCTGCCACCTCCGGGGCGCGATAAATATCATCAATCTTGAACTCAATCACGGAGACCACGTCGGCAAGGTCGAACAGGCGCTGGGCAGCCGCGAGATTGGTGAACGCCCAGGTGGCGTCGAAATCGTAGAAACCGGAATCAAAAACTCCCACTACGCGAAAGTGGCGGAACTTGGGCACGATCCCCTGCGGAGTCAAGTAACCCTGCGGGCTGGTGACCAGCACTGAATCACCCACATAGACCCCCAAGGTCGTCGCCATCTCCTTGCCGATGATAATGGGGTCTGCGTTGGGAAAAGTCTCGGACAAACCCGCAAGGGATCCTTCGCGCAAATGCCGCAGGAGGGTACCCACGTTAACTTCCTGGTCGGCTTCGACACCTTTCAGAAGAGCTCCTTGCGCGCGCGAACTGCTGGAAACCAGAGCTTCTTCGTAGAGCGAGGGTGCGGTGGCCACTACGTGCGGCAGGCGCGCCAAGCGTTGGGAAAGCGAATCAAAGTCCCGGATGCCATCGTTTTCCTTACGAACCAGGTTGATGTTGGCCGTGGCGCCGAGCAAACGGCTCTCCAGTTCTTCGCGGAACCCATTGTTGACGGCGAGGGAAATCACCAGCGCGCAAACGCCCGCCGTCACGCCCAGCACGGAGATCACCGTGATAATTGAAATCGCCGCCTGCCGCCGCTTGGCTTTGAGGTAACGAAGCGCCATAAAGAATTCAAAATTCATACGCGTCAACATTATCAACGAGCACATGCAATGCGCCAAGCAGAATTAGACAGGAGTTCTCGCTGTGGGATTGAAAGTGAGGAAACCCGCGAACCTATCCGAGCTGGTCTGCTACAACTGGCCCTTAACAGCGGCGTCACTCGTTACGCTTTTCCGGACGAAGCAGCGGGAAAAGGATGACGTCGCGGATGGAGCGCGAGTCGGTTAGCAGCATGGTGAGGCGGTCGATGCCGATCCCCTCACCGCCCGTGGGAGGCATACCATAGCTGAGCGCGCGAATGTAATCCTCGTCGATGGCGTGCGCGGTCAAATCCCCTTTTTCGCGCAGGTTCTGCTGGTATTGAAAGCGGTTGCGCTGCTCCTCGGGATCATTAAGCTCGCTGAAGGCGTTGGCGATTTCCATTCCACCAATGTAAAGCTCGAAACGCTCGACGAAGTTGGGGTTGTCGGGCTTCTGTTTGGAGAGCGGCGAAACCTCCAAGGGGTAATCCACAATGAATGTGGGCTGAATCAGGTGTTCTTCCGCTATGAGTTCAAAGAACAGAGCCAGGAGTTCGCCCGATCGTTTGCCTTGACCGATGTCCGCGGCGATTGGGGCCACACCCCGTTGCACCAGCCACTGGTTCAGGCCCGGAACGCGTTCTGCCATGGCGTCGTGATCGTCCAATTCGGGCAGAGTCAATCCTGGCACCTCACTGGGCCAATAGCGCAGCACAGCATCTTTCATCGTGAGCTGCTCAAACTTCGCAAACGAAATCCGCTGCCCGCAATACTCAAATTCCACACTTCCCAGCACGGCCTCCGCCGCGCGGCGCAGTAGGCGCTCCGTGAGAGCGATCATATCGTGGTAATCCGCATACGCCTGGTAAAACTCCAGCATCGTGAATTCGGGGTTGTGGTGCGTGGAGATGCCCTCGTTGCGGAAGTTGCGGTTGATCTCATAAACTCGGTCGAGCCCGCCCACAATAAGGCGCTTCAAATAGAGTTCGGGGGCAATACGCAAGTAGAGGTCGATGTCGAGTGTGTTGTGATGGGTGATGAATGGCCGGGCCATGGCCCCGCCCGCCAGCGGCTGCATCATCGGCGTCTCGACTTCCAGATAGCCTTCGGCCTCAAGGAAATCGCGAATGGCGCGCACCAGTTTGCCGCGGCGCTCAAACACTGTGCGGGCTTCCTCATTCACCATCAAGTCAAGGTAGCGTTGGCGATACCGGATTTCGACGTCGGTAAGCCCGTGCCATTTCTCCGGCAGGGGCAGCACCGCCTTGGCGAGAAATTGGACGTGCTCCGCATGAACGCTAAGCTCGCCCGTCCGGGTGCGGAATAGGTAGCCCTCCACACCCACCAGATCACCGAGGTCGAGAAGTTTGTAAAGCTCGAAGTCGCGCTCCCCCACGGCGTCCAGTCGCACGTAGATTTGCAGGCGTTTCCCCCCTCCGGCAAGGTGCGCAAAACCGGCTTTGCCGTGCGGGCGAATGGTCATGACGCGGCCCGCCACCCGCACGTTGACCTTGCTGGCGGCGAGGTCTTCCGTTGTAAGCGCGGCGTAATCCGCCACAATTTGTGGAATCGTGTGTGTCACGTCGTACTTGCGCGGATAAGCCTCATAGCCCAGGTCGACAATCGCCTGGAGTTTCTTCTTGCGCTGTTGGATCAGGTCGGAATCTTCATTTTCGGGCACGCGGATTACCTACAATCTGTGGAGAGTTTTAACGTACGGATTCAACGGGCATTATAGGTGGCAGTAGAAAACAGTGTCAAGAAAACGGGGCGCGAAGGCCGTGTTGTCATTGGGAATGGGATACCCGTCGAAACGCGAGATTGATTTTGCGGGGGGAGCTTGCGTCGCGCAAATGGCGACAGTACCCGTATGAAAAAGGGCTCGTTGCGCCGGTCGGATTATGCCCCTCCGATGCACTCAGGGGTAAGAGCCGTATCATGCAATCTTCAAAACAGGTGAACATCGCCAAGTTCTGCAACTACAATCGCAAACGGAACTGACAAATCATGCAGCGTTTTGAGAGAATGATTGGCACTTGAAGTGATATGTGTCAGACCAAATTGTCGGTTTCATCGTTGCGGCGTTGCACATTCGTTAGAAAGCCTCGTGCCGGGGACGTACACGGCTCACGCCTTGCTCCCACTACAATCCGAAAACGCTCGCATTTCAGGCTTGATGTCAAGCCACCAATTTCCTATATTAGAGTCGTGCACTGGCTCATCGGCAGTGTCACTCTCGCGATCGTGGCGGTGTTGCTTCGCCGGATCCTACACATGGGCGCTCCCAGAAACGCCCAGCTAGGTGGAGTCGGATTCCTGCGCGGTGACCTGCGCCCAATCTATCATCCTATAGCGCAAGAGATTGAAACGCATACGTCTATCTTGGGCATCACCCTCAATGAGGCGTTTAGTGAGAGGGAGGCGGAGCGGCACCAGATGGCTTGGCACGTCGTGCGCCTCGCCATAGGAGAATGGGAGCGGCTTAGTGGGCTTCTGGTCGGCCTGCTCGATGCACTCGCCAGGTCGTTACCCGCCACCAGCGGCATCGTTCCCGTGCGCCGAGTCGCTGTGAACCACTTCAAGTCGCGCGTCATGCGGGACAATGTTGGGCTATATGAATTTCTGGATCAAGTACTGTTCCGATCCAAGCCCCGATTTGCCCTCCAGTTACGGTTGCTGTCGCGTGCGAGCGCCATTCTGAGTAAAGAGTTCAAACACGCATGCCGCGAGGGAGAGATTACGCTCGATTCATCTGACGAGTTGTGGGAGCGGTTGGATTACTATTTCCACGATTTCGACTTGATCGCCAAGGAAACGCTGCTGGCATTCCACACCCTTTTGTCATGTCAGACAGCGGAGGGAGCGCAAGCACTAGCCTTGGACCTTCAATTGCTTCTCGACCGCGGCATGCGCGTCTCCGTTTCCCCTTCCGATCAGTAAGCTTTGCGCTTGTCCTTCCTGGCCTTTGTGCTCCCTTATATACCATTCTGAATGCGGTCCGCCTCGCGCTGTGTTAGAATCCGCAGTCGCATTCTTATCACTTCTTCCAGGAGGAAACATGTTCAAGCCGGAGATTTCTCGTCGTGAGTTCATTGGACGCACCGTAGGGGGCGCGGCAGCAGCCAGTCTGGGACTGGGAGCGCCCGCGCTGGGCCGGGTGGCGTCGCCCGGCGAAAAGATCACGGTTGGAGTGATCGGGGCCGGAATCCGCGGGCTCGAAGACATGCAGAGTTTGCTAACTGCGGGCGCCAACGTCGCCATGGTCTGCGACCTTTATGATGGCCACCTGCGCCGCGCGCTGGAGATTCAGGCCAATACGCCGACCACGCGCGACTATCGCCAGGTGCTCGATCGCAAGGATATCGACGCCGTGCTGATTGCCACTTCCGACCATTGGCACATGCCGATCGCCGTTGCCGCCATGAAAGCCGGCAAAGACGTTTACTGCGAGAAGCCCATGGCCCATACCATTCCCGAAGCGCTGGAAATGGTGAAGGTGTCAAAAGAAACCGGCCGTGTAGTGCAGGTGGGCAGCCAGAGCCTCAGCATGCAGTCTACGACCTGGGGCAAGCGGCACCTGGACGCGGGCGACATTGGCAAGGTCTTTATGGTGCAGTGCGAGATTTACCGCCCTGACCCCGTGGGCGCGTGGAAGTATCCGGTGCCGCCCGATGCCTCGCCGGAGACCATCGACTGGGAGCGTTACCTGGGCACCGCGCCGAAGCGGCCTTTCGACGCCGCGCGCTTCTTCCAGTTTCGCAATTGGTGGGACTACGGCACGGGTATTGCCGGCGACGAGTACGTCCACCTGCTTTCCCGTGTTCACTACTTGATGAACATTCAGTATCCCTTGAGCGCCGTTGCCAATGGCGGCATTTACAAGTGGACCGGAGACCGCGAAGTTCCAGACATCCACAACACACTTTATGACTACGGAACCTTCCAGGTGGTAGTGATGGCGAACCTGGTCTCCAACTGGGATGGTGGGGAAATTGTGCGCTTTATGGGCGACAAGGGCACAGTGGTGCTTACCGAGGAGTCCGCGCAGTTCAAGCCTTACGACGAGGACTGGGAGTTCCAGTATCCGCTGGAGTCCTGGCCCAAGGACACCAAGGGTCCGTTTATCGACGCGCGGAAGACTGACCCGACCGCAGATATTGGCACCTTCGCGCAGCAGCCGAAGCGCCAGGGGGAATCCATGCGGATCACTGCCGAAGGCACCGAGGACCACATGCGCAATTGGTTCGATGCCATTAAGACGCGAAACCAGCCGATTGAAAACGTGGACTTCGGCTGCGGAACGGCGGTGGCGTGCCATATGGCCAATCTTTCCTACCACGAAAAGCAGCGCGTGTTCTGGAACGCGGAGAAGGGCCAACTTACCAGCGACAAGGGCCCGGTCGACGTGGATTGGCCGAGCGGGAAGAAAGGCTCCAAGCTGCCCCGACACCACGAAGCGCAGGCGAAAGGCTAGCGACGGAAGATGCAAGACTTATGAGGCAAGCGCCATAGCCAAAAGCGACTAACTGCGCGTTCGATAATCCTCTGTAGGAGGGTAGCAGAGGAGCAGTCTCGTAATGCACTGAAGAATCGTTCACCCCGGAGCCCACGGAGAGGATAGGTAAGGACCCTAATCTCTGAGCGGAGAGGGTTTACGGGTCTCTATCGGGTTGGCCGGCAGTGGCTATTCCGTAGTTGCTCCGCGAACTCGGTGGACTTCGGGGTGAGGTCGCCCGGGTGCGGCTCCGCCCACTCCGCGCCTTCCTCATCTGAAAAATTGTCGTGGGTCAATTTGGCGTAATAAGTGCTAACATTTTCATTGGTCGTGCATTTCTGCGGAAAATGCCCCCCCGGCCCCGGATCGATCTCGGGAATCATACGAAGGAGTTTCAATAAATGGAGAAAGAGCAAGAAGTTACACGCCGTGAGTTTTTGAAGTCTGCCGCCACTGTGGCGGGAGCATCTTCCCTTACGAGTCTTGGCGCACCGGCAATTCTCACCGCCCAAAACGCCGGAAACCCGATCCGATATGGATTCATTGGTACGGGCACCGAGGGGTGCACGCTGCTTAAGTTCCTGGCGACTAACCCCGAAGGAAAATGCATTGCCACCTGCGACATCTATCCCCCCAACCTTAAGAAGGGCGTTGAGACCATCGGTTCAAACCCCGATACCTACGTCGATTACCGGAAGATGTTGGAACGCAAAGACATGGACGCCGTGATGATTGCCGTGCCGCTGAACCTGCATGCGCAAATGGTGGTGGACTCCCTGAACGCCGGGAAGCATGTCTTTGTCGAAAAGACGATGTACTTCAAGGAAGAAGAAGGCGAGATGATCCGCAAGGCGATGGAGGCCAATCCCAAACTGGTGGTGCAAGTCGGGTTGCAGCGGCGGTCGAGCATGCTGTATCAAGTCGCCATCGAAATGATCCGCAAGGGGGCGCTCGGCAAGATCATGTTCGTGCGCGCCCAGTGGCACCGCAACAGTAACTGGCGTCGCCCCATTCCTGACCCGAAACTCGAGCGGCAAATCAATTGGCGCATGTACAAAGAATACTCTGGCGGAGTGCTGGCGGAACTGGCCTCGCACCAGATTGACGTTGCCAACTGGGCCATCGGATCGGAGCCCGTATCGGTTTTCGCCACCGGCGGCATTGACTATTGGAAAGATGGCCGCGAAACCTGCGATAATGTTGAGGCGATTTATGAATATCCGGGTGGGCAGAAGCTGGTCTGGAGCTCCATTCTCTACAACGGTCACTTGGAGTACAACGAGCAGATCATGGGTGACCAGGGAACGTTGATCATCACGCTCGGCAAGGGCTTGTACTACCGCGAACCGGTGGCCAAGGTATCCACTGGCACCGGCAAGGAAAACTGGTGGGCAGGCGCCACTGTTAGCAATCAGGCGGTGCAAGAAGGTATTCCCATTTTCCCTGAGCAGGGCGGAATGAGCCAACTCGGCTTCATGGACCGCGAAATGCGCTACGCGAAACATTGGTTGGCGTCCATGGGCATCTACAATTACGAAGAGCCTCATGATCCCTGGTGGACGGAAACGCACAACTTCCTGATGAGCGTCCGCGATGGCAAGCCGATCATTGCGCCGTTCTCCATCGGGGTGAGCGACGCGCAAGGCGTCATTTACGGGAACCGCGCCGTTGAAACGGGTCAAAAGGTTTTCTGGCCTGGAGCGGGACCGCAGGACACGACAAAAAAGGGGAGAAAGATCGCGTAAGATCGGGCCTGGGGGCTGGAAACTAGCGAATAGTGAATAGTGAAGGGTAAAGGTTAAAGGATAAAGTTGGGAACCACTTTTTCTTTAGCTTTTACCCTTCACTCTTTAACGTTTAACTTTTCTTGACACCTGACTTGGCGAATCCATCCAAATTCGAAAAGGCTCTGGCGTGTTTAGTTATCGCTGCCGGCGTGTCTCTCTGGACGACGGGAGTACGAGCCGCTACCCCCTGTCCCTTGCCCCGTGTCCCGAGTCCCGTTCCTGTCCGCTACGAGGCTTCGCACCAAGCCATGGGGACCACCTACTTTGTAGTCGCGTATGGCCGCGACCAGACTTTCCTTTCCGAAGTCGTGGGCGAAGTCTTTACCGAAATCGACGAACTTGATCAGCAGATGAGCAATTACAAGCCGGAGAGCGAGCTCTCTGCCATCAATCGCGACGCCGCCCAGCGAGACGTGACGGTCTCACCGCAACTCTTCGAGCTGATTCAGTATTCGCTGCGAGCCAGCCAGGAATCCGGCAGCGACTTTGACATCACCGTGGGCCCGCTGATGAAGCTCTGGGGATTCTTCCGCGGCCAGGGGCGCTTGCCGAGCGCAGCGGAAATCGGCCAAGTCCAAAAGAGAATCGGGTACCAACACGTGCACCTGGACCCCGCGCGCCGCACGATTCGCTTTGACACGAGTGGAGTGGAATTTGACCTGGGTGGAATTGCCAAAGGTTATGCGGTGGATCAGGCAGCGGAGATCATGCGTTCCAATGGCGTCACGGCGGCGCTGATCTCAAGCGGGACCAGCAGCATCTACGCGCTGGGTTCGCCTCCGGGCGAGCATGGGTGGAAGATCACTGTGCGCGACCCCTTCCACGAGGACAAGGCTGCGGACGTTTTTCGCCTCCAGAATTTTGCCCTGTCCACTTCCGGAAACTATGAGAAGTTCTTTAAGATTAACGGCAAGATTTACTGCCACATCATGGACCCGCATACAGGCTGGCCGGTGCAGGACATGCTCTCCACCGTGGCGGCGGTGCCCACCGGCATCGAGACCGAGGCGCTGACCAAAATCTTCTTCGTTGGCGGCGTAGAGAAGTCGCGCCAATACCTTGCCACCCATCCGAATGCCGTCGGCATTTTCTATCAGCCCGGCGACAAGCCCCAAACCTTTCGCCGCACCGTTCTGCAATCAAAGACCTTCCAAATCCCTCCCGACAGCATCGCCGAGCTGGAGAAGTAACGCAATGCGGCGGAGCCGCAAGAGAAAGTCAAAAGGCAAAGGGCAAAAGTCAAAAGGCAAAGGTGAAACGACCTCGTTTACGGTGGCTTGTATCTACCCGCCGGGTCATGATTTCTGCCGCCCTAGATGTATGATACGACTTTGACATCAAACATAGAGTATTATAGGATCGAGATCGAGGTGCAAAGCGATGCGCAGACCGGCCTCGATCCGTGCTTGGCTGTCTCCGGAAGATTTGCAAACCTGGGTTCGCGAGGGCCAGGGCCGCGACGAATACCAGCGACGTTTGGCGATCTGGCTGACCCACATCGGTCCCTTTCCTGCCCATCAAGTCGCCACCCTGTTGGGAGTTTCCAAGCAGGCGGTCTGGGCGTGGGTCAGCCAATACAACCGCTACGGTCCCCCGGGCCTGGAGCGGCAAGGCCGGGGCGGGCGGCGTTGGGGATATCTATCCTGGGAAGACGAGCAAGATTTCTTGGCGAGTCTCCAGGAACGCGCCCAGCAGGGGCAGATTTTGACCGGCCGCCAGATCCATCGTCAGTTGTGCCAGCGCACGGGGAGGGAGGTTTCGTTGGGTTATGTCTATCGTTTGCTTCACCGCCACCAGGGGCGCAAACTCGGCCCCCGTCCCCGGCACGTGCAGGCGAACCCCCGGGCGCAAGAGGAGTTTAAAAAAAACTCCCGGAAATCCTCGCCCCCGTGATCGCCCAGCGGCCCGCGGGCTTGCCCGTACGCCTGCTCTTTCAAGACGAAGCACGCTTCGGGCGAATCAGCGATCACCGGCGCTGCTGGGCTCCTGGGCCGGGTCGACCCACGGTGGGGCAGCAGATCATCCGCGAATATATTTACGCCCTGGCGGCGGTCAGTCCCGCCGACGGCCGGCTTTCCTCTCTCGTCCTGCCCTGGGTCGATACCGAAACCATGTCGATTTTCCTCGCGCAAACTGCCCTGGAGTTCCCGGACCAATACTGCATCATGCTCCTGGATGGAGCCGGCTGGCACCGGGCTACGGCGCTCCGCATCCCGCCACGAATGCGATTGATCGCTCTGCCGCCTTACAGCCCCGAACTCAATCCCGTGGAACATCTCTGGGACCATCTCCGCGAAAACTACTTTGGCAACCAGGTCTTGCCCTCCTTAACCGCCGTCACCGACCTGCTTTGCCAGGGCCTGCGCGACCTGGATCAGCAACCCCAACAGGTCCAGTCCTTGACCTACTTCGATTGGATCAAAACACTATCTTTGACATAAACTTAGTATGACAAGATAGTTCACCAACTTGACGGACTCGTTTTCCATCTCACTGTCGAAGGCTTCCAATTCCCCGGTTAGGTATTTGTAGGACCACGTGGTTAGCACGCCTAGAAGAAGGCTTAATGCAGTCATCAAGAGCGCATCCGCAAGGCCCTCGAAATTATATGCTAGGCACGTCCATAATGCCGCACCACAGCCTGGGAACGCATCCACTATGCCCAGGACAGTGCCAAATGCCCCGACCAACGGAGCGGTTGTCCTTACGGAGGCGAGAACGCTTAGATCACGCTTCATTTCTCCGTGAACAACGGCCGCCGACCGCCTCAGCCCTCTTTCGGTAGTTTCGATGACCTCGGCGTCGGTGAGTAATGGCGCCGCGGACTGGACGCTTGCCAACCCGGCTGCCACCGCTTTGGCAGAAGGGCTCGTCGGGTAGCGTCCGGCAATCGCAATCGCTTGGTTGAGATTGCAGCCACGCAATGCCTCTGCCAGTTCCTGCACAAGAGTTCGGGATTGATTGCGCGCCGCCCAGTACCTGAGCGATCGCTCCATCATGACGCTCATCAGACACCCCGCCATGAGGAACAGCAGAACGTACACGGCCTGGATGTACCGCACGAGGTGAATAAAATCCCCCGACCACCGCATCCACGCCCACATGATCAAAAACAGGATGAATAGGCCCTGGACCAAGATGCGTATCGAACGAACCATGCCATCAGGGTCCCAGTTCCTCCCTTGGTCGTGCGAAAGAAGGGAATACATATTCCACGCACCGGTGCATATGAAACCCGTTTCGCCCTTGGGAGGGCCGAACGGCTCGACCCCGCCAGGGTCGGTTGAAGGGGTAGCCACATGACCCGTGGGCGGCGGGCACAAAAGCGTGCCCTTGCCCACGGCTACTCAACGGCAACCCCTTGGGGGTTCAGACAGAGGCGGGAAGAAAGCAATTCGAACGTTACGGCGAACCGATTCGATGGGGTCCCGCTCATCAAGCCACCTGCTTCGCCAGGGGGCCCGACTCTGTCACCCCTCCTCTTCAAAATCGCGAGATTTCCTCCACCGTGCGCGTGTCGAGCCGGGTCAATATTTCTGTTAACAAATCGACCGCACCGTCGAAATCGTGACGGTCGATCACGCTGATGTGCGCGTGGGTGTAACGCGTGGGCACGGTGAGCAAAATCGCGGGCCTGCCGGTCCCGTAGCGCTGGATTTCGCTGCCGTCCTCACCAAAGCCGCCGGAAAGGACTTCGGTTTGCAAGGATATCTGCCTACCCTTGGCCACGCGCAGAAAGAACTCGACCAGCTTGCGGTTGGGGAGCATCGAGTTGTCAAAGAGGAAGATGGCGGGACCGTTGCCCAACCGCTCCTGCGACCGGTCGGGAGTAACACCTGGGACGTCGCCTCCGATGCCGGTCTCAACCGCAATTCCGACGTCGGGCTGTACGGATTGCACCGCGACGTGTGCGCCCCGCATTAGATTTTCCTCCTGGGTGGCGGCCACGAAGTAAATTGAGTTCGGCGGCTTGGCACCGATGGCCTTCAGTTTGCGGAGCGCTTCGACCATGACCAGAAGGCCCACGCGATCATCCCACGCTTTGGCGGCATAGCGTTGATGCGCCATCACCGTAAAGGGACTGACCGGGGCGATGAAATCCCCAGGGCGAATACCTAGCTTCTCGGCTTCCGCTTTCGACGCCGCTCCCACATCGAGCACAATGTCTTCGCGAGGCACGCCGCGCGGACGTTCTTCTGGCGGCCAGACATGTACGTCGCGCGCGCCGCTGAGCGCGAAGACCGGCCCTTTGCTCGTGAGGACGACCCAACGCTTGTCGATGAGCCACTGGTCGGGATATCCCAGCGTCTTGAACGCAATGAAACCGTCCGGCCGGATGTACTGCACCATCAGGCCCAGTTCATCCATATGGGCGTCCACCATGATGCGCGGGTGGTCTGACGTGCCGCGGACTAACCCGATGACCGATCCCATGCCGTCGACGGAAACTTCCGCGCCGGCAGAACGAAGATCGCGAACCACCAGGTCGCGCACTGCACCCTCGTCGCCCGTCGGCGCCGGCGCATTCGTGTACTCTTCCATCAGGCGGACCACCGGATCGTCCTTCGCCCCACTTTGCGCCAGCAGCGCGAGACCGGCACTGGTGGCGAAAGCCACGAGACCCCCGAGGATCATTAGCTTTCGCATTGAGCACCTCCCTAGGAAGGGGAGTCTATTCCATAACCGCGCATCCCGCCTAGGGGATTTGCGCCGCCGCCTGGCGGTGTCTCTGTTTGATGTAGAGGCGGCTCTACGCCGCCATTTGGCGAGGTAAACTCGCCGCTACATCCTCAAGGCTTTAAGCCGCCATTTGGTCCGCGAGCCGACGGATAAGCCAGTCGCTGCATCATCAGGCTGAGACACCGCCCGCCAGCGGTGTTGCAAATGGCGTGATAGAATTCCGGAGTGACTGGGAGTCTACCTGGCCTTCCGTTCCAACGTGAGCGTCCTAATCGACCACACCGAGGCCGACATTTGGATTACCTCCCGCGGCCCCGAAAATTTCGATTTCGGCCGTCCCTTCAGCGAAAAGAAGGTGTACGAAGTTGAAGAGGTTCCCGGCGTTGCCTGGGCGGAAAACTACCTGTTGGCCTTTGGGTACTGGAAGACGCCCGGCGGCGGTCAGGAAACCGTACAGATGGTGGGCTTCGACCCTGAGACCATGGTGGGCGCGCCTTGGAACATCGTTCAGGGCAATCCTCAGGACCTGAAGTACTTCAATTCTACCTTCTATGACGAGGCAGAGACCAACCGCCTCGGCAATCTTTCCGTCGGCGCGGAAACGGAGATTAACAGCCATCGTGTGCGCGCAGCCGGCATCGTGCGCGGGGCGCGTTCGTTCATTCAAAGCCCTTACATCTTTACGTCCTTCAAGAACGCCCTAAACCTTTCCATGTTTAACAAGAGAAACACTGTCTACGTGCTGGTGAAGGTGGCGCCCGGTTATTCTTTGAAAGACGTCCAACGGCGCATCCAGCAGACGGTGAAAGATGTGGACGTCTACACTTCGCCGCAATTCAGCAAGAAGACGGACCGTAATCCGTCCGTAGGGATTTGGCAGCGGTGGGTGCGGAGGCCGGATTGCGGGGTGGGAGTGAGGAAGAGACTGGTGGGGGGATTTCACCCCAAGGGTGGTAGATTACGGAGATGATGAAA
>JBKQVI010000285.1:0-15375 GCA_052139985.1 Terriglobia bacterium | reverse complement strand
CCTTGGGATTGTCCTTCGCCAATACCTTCGTGATTGCCGCCGTCAACGTCGTCTTCCCGTGATCGATGTGCCCGATCGTCCCCACATTCATGTGCGGCTTCGAACGATCAAATTTTTCCTTGGCCATAGCTCAGTTCCTCGTCCATCAGAGATTCAACCGCCAAGCACTATCCAAACTCGTTACTTCTCCGCCGCCCGGCCTTGGATCTTAGCGATAACTTCCTCGGCAATTGATGCCGGCGCCTGTTCATAGCGGAGGAAGTGCATCGTGTAAGATGCCCGGCCTTGGGTGCGCGAACGAAGGTCGGTGGCATATCCAAACATTTCTGAAAGCGGCACCGTCGAGCGAATGATCTGGGTCGAACCACGGCGCTCCATACCTTCCACGTGAGCGCGACGGGAAGTAAGATCACCCACCACCGGACCCATGGACTCCTCCGGAACCACGACCTCAACCTTCATGACTGGTTCCAGCAGGACCGGTTTCGCCCGGCGAATTGCTTCCTTGAATCCTATGGAACCAGCAATCTTGAACGCCATTTCCGAAGAATCCACTTCGTGGTAGGACCCGTAGGTGAGGGCCACGGCAACACCATTCATTTCATAGCCGGCCAAAACGCCGGTCTGCATCGCCTCACGAACACCCTGATAGACCGGGGTGATGTATTCCCTCGGAACAACGCCGCCGACGATTTCGTCCTTGAAAAGCAGGTTCAATTCCGCGTCAAATTTGTTGGTAGATTTCTTCTTGGTCAACTCAGCGATTTCGTCCAGGTTGGGGTGAGGCAGCGGCTCAACCCGCAAGTGAACGTGGCCATATTGGCCGTGTCCGCCTGTTTGCTTGATGTGCTTCCCTTCCGCTTCCGCGCTTCCCAGAATGGTCTCGCGATAAGCCACCTGCGGACGGCCCACATTGGCAGCCACATTAAACTCACGCACCATGCGGTCCACCAGAATCTCCAGGTGCAATTCTCCCATACCGGAAATCAAGGTCTGGCCTGTATCCGGATCGGTGTTTACCTTGAATGTGGGATCTTCCTGTGTGAGCTTGGCGAGCGCGTTTCCTAGCTTTTCCTGGTCAGCCTTGGTTTTAGGTTCGATGGCTACCGAGATGACAGGCGCGGGGAAATCCATAGCTTCAAGAACGATGGGGGCACTTTCATCGCAAATCGTATCGCCGGTAGAAACGTTCTTCAAGCCCACCGCTGCCGCAATGTCGCCCGCATAAACCTCGGAAATCTCTTCGCGCTTGTTGGCGTGCATCTGAAGGAGCCGGGAGACGCGCTCATTCCGATCACGACGGGGATTGTAAACGGAGTCACCTTGCTTAAGCTGCCCGGAATAGACCCGGAAGAAAGCCAGTTGTCCCACGAAAGGGTCCGTCATAATCTTGAATACCAGCGCGGCGAATGGTTCATTGTCATCTGCTTTGCGAGTCAGCGCCTTTTCTTCGTCGCGGGGGTCGAGCCCTTCCATGGGCGGAACATCGAGGGGGGAAGGCAGGTAACGTACGACAGCGTCAAGTAAAGGCTGGACGCCCTTATTCTTGAAAGCCGACCCGCAAACGACGGGGAATGCCTTCATGGCAATTGTCGCGCGCCGAATAGCGGCGTGCAGATCATCCACCGTGACGGCTTCGCCATGCACATACTTTTCCATCACGGCGTCGTCCACTTCGCCCAAAGACTCGATCAATTGCTCGCGGGCGTGCCGTGCCTTTTCGGCGTGATCGGCAGGAATAGGCAACTCGTCGAACGCCGCGCCCAGCGTTTCGTCCCGCCAAACGATGGCGCGTTCAGTCACCAAGTCAATAAGTCCGTCAAAGCTGTCCTGCGCTCCTAAGGGCAACTGAATGACAATCGGATTGGCATGGAGTTTGGAACGCAACTGGCTGACGCACGTGTCAAAATCCGCGCCGACACGGTCCATTTTGTTGACGAAAACGATGCGAGGCACGCGATACTTGTCGGCCTGCCGCCACACGGTTTCGGTCTGTGGCTCTACTCCCTCGACTGCCCCTAAAATCGCAATCGCTCCGTCAAGCACCCGGAGCGACCGTTCTACTTCCGCCGTGAAATCTACGTGACCCGGCGTATCAATGATGTTAATTCGGATGTCATTCCAGAAACACGTGGTCGCCGCGGAGGTAATGGTAATACCGCGTTCCTGCTCCTGCTCCATCCAGTCCATGACGGCCGTGCCGTCATGCACCTCACCCATCTTGTGCGTTCTCCCCGTGTAGTAGAGAATACGCTCAGTGGTGGTGGTTTTACCGGCATCGATGTGCGCCATGATGCCGATGTTACGATATCTATCGAGTTGTACTTCTCTCGCCATAAATCTCTAAAAGCGAACAGACACCGGACCCGACCTCAATCTCTAACGATCAAGGTCCGGAACCCCCGCAATAAGTTGAGCCACAGTAGTCCGTCGGTTGACGGACTGCAAATCGGATCGTGGGCCGGGGAGGCGCCACATCCCGAATTGCTCGAGGTCATCCTGGTTAAACAGGATTACCAGCGGTAATGGGCAAAAGCCTTGTTGGCTTCGGCCATGCGATGAGTATCGTCCCGCTTCTTGATGGCCCCGCCACGGTTATTCGCTGCGTCCAGCAGCTCCGAGGCAAGCTTCTCCACCATGGACTTCTCCCCCCGCTCACGCGCATAACCGATTATCCATCGGAGACTCAAGGAAGTCTGACGATTCCGATTAACTTCCACCGGCACCTGGTAGTTGGCTCCGCCCACTCGCCGTGATTTCACTTCCAGGGCTGGCTTGACGTTATCAACCGCCTTCTTGAAGACCTTCAAGGGGTCGTCATTGGCCCGCTGCTTGATCAGCTCAAAGGCATCGTACACGATATTCTGGGCAATGCTCTTCTTGCCTTGAAACATGACGCAGTTTACGAGCTTCTGCACCAGAGCGTTTGCGTATACCGGATCGGGGCCCGTTTCTCGACGTTCTACCGTACCTTTACGTGGCATCTATAAATCTCAGCTTTCAGCTTTCAGTGTTCAGCTTTCAGCTCTCGGGTTTCACCTAGGACATTAGCTGAAAGCCGACCGCTGCAAGCCCTTTCTTAGGCAGCCTTTTCCTTTGGCCGCTTGGCTCCATACTTTGACCGCCCTTGCCTGCGGTCCGCAACTCCTGCGGAATCCAGCGTGCCTCTGATGACGTGATAACGAACGCCTGGCAGATCTTTGACACGCCCACCCCGAATCAGCACAATGGAGTGCTCCTGGAGATTGTGACCCACGCCGGGAATGTAGGTGGTCACTTCCATGCTGTTGGTCAAGCGCACGCGCGCGACCTTCCGCAGCGCCGAGTTCGGTTTCTTGGGCGTCTGCGTATACACACGAATACAAACCCCCCGCTTTTGCGGGCAGCTCTCGAGCGCCGGGCTGGAAGTCTTATACCGTGGAGACTTCCTGCCGAGACGAACCATTTGACTGAACGTGGGCATTCTAAAACCTTTCGCCATTCCCTACTTAGCGTCGCATTCAACGGACACATGTATGGGCTGTAATCCGGCTTACGCCAAATCTTCACAAATGTAACAGAGTTAACGGAAAACTGTCAAGGGTTTGCGCGCAGATAAACGTGAGATTCTCACCGCATCTCCATAATTTCCCGTTCCTTGCTCTTTGCGTGACTCTCCAGTTTTTCCATGAAATCATCGGTCAGCTTCTGAATCTCCTCCAAGCCACGACGCTCATCGTCCTCGGAGATCTGCTTGTCCTTCAGGAGTTTCTTGACCGCTTCATTACTATCGCGCCGAATGTTGCGTACGGCCGTGCGATGATTCTCCATCGCCTTGTGAAGGTGTTTCACCAGTTCTTTGCGCCGTTCTTCTGTCAGCGGGGGAATGGGCACCTTCAGTATTTTGCCGTCATTCATCGGATTCAATCCCAGGTCCGACGATCGAATGACTTTTTCGATCACTGATAGCAGGCTCGGATCCCAGGGTTGCACAGTAAGCATGGTGGGGTCCGGGACTCCCAACGTCGCCACTTGATTGAGCGGTGTAGGCGTTCCGTAATACTCCACCTTGAGGTGTTCCACGAGGGCAGTAGAAGCGCGACCGGTTCGAACGCCGGCGAGTTCTACTCGCAAGTCCTCCGCCGCTTTCGCCATGCGGGCTTTCGCTTGTGACATCGTTTCTTTGATCATTCTACCCGCCCTTCCGGCCCGACCCCTATGGGGCGACCAAAGAACCTACCTTTTCGCCCAAAATTACCCGCTTCAGATTGCCCGGGACATTCGAGTTAAATACGATGATGGGCAAGTGGTTGTCCATACAGAGTGAGATCGCGGTCGTATCCATCACCGCCAGACTGCGCGAAAGCACTTCGAGATAGGTGATTTCGGCGAACTTCTTGGCCTCCGGAACCTTCTTGGGGTCAGCGTCGTAGACGCCGTCCACCTTGGTAGCCTTCAGAATAACTTCGGCCTTGATCTCCATCGCTCGCAACGCCGCGGCGGTATCGGTGGAAAAATAGGGATTCCCGGTCCCCCCGGCAAAAACTACCACGCGGCCTTTTTCCAAGTGACGAATCGCACGGCGGCGGATGAAGGGCTCGGCAATCTCACGCATCTCGATTGCCGTCACCACCCGCGTGTGCGACCCCTTTTTCTCCAAGGCGTCCTGCAGGGCTAGGGCATTGATGATGGTCGCCAACATGCCCATGTTGTCCGCGACGACGCGGTCAATCCCCATCGCCGATGCCGCCACTCCGCGGATGAAATTCCCGCCGCCCACGACCACGGCGACTTCCAAACCCATCCCCCGGATCTCTGAGACTTCCGCCGCAATCCTCGACGCCACGTCCGGATCAACGCCAAACCCCTGCTTGCCCATCAGGGCTTCGCCACTCAGCTTCAGCAGGATGCGTCGAAATACAGGTTGGCTCATGTCGTCAGTGACCGCGATCTGGCCGCAAACGCGGCGCGCTCCACCTGCGCCTACTACGCTGAAGCCGCCGGCGTAGCCTCGCCATCGGGCGCCGCAGCAGCAGGTTGACCCGCGATTTTGGCTGTCGCCTCACCAATCTTCAATCGGGAAAAACGGCTGACCACGATATTCTCGCCAAATTTGGCGATCTTGGATGCAATCAGCTCGCCGATGGTCAGAGCGCTGCCGCTGTCCTTAATGAAATGCTGTTCGTACAGGCAGTTATCCTCGTAGAACTTTCCCAGTTTGCCTTCCACGATGCGGTCCAGCACATTCTCGGGTTTCCCAGTGGCCGCCGCTTGTGAACGCAGCACTTCCTTTTCGCGTTGCAGCACTTCGTCGGTAACATCTTCCTTACGAATGAAGCGCGGATCGGTGGCGCAAATCTGCATGGCAATGTCGTGCGCCAGTTGTTGGAACTCTTCGTGACGCGCCACGAAATCCGATTCGCAATTGACCTCCACCAGCACACCGATCTTTCCGCCGGCGTGGATATACGAGCCCACCAGACCCTCGGTCGTAGTCCGGCCCGCCTTTTTTGCCGCTGTGGCCAAGCCGCGTTTGCGCAGCACGGTGAAAGCTTTCTCCATTTCACCCGCAGCCTCATCGAGGGCCCGCTTGCACTCCATCATGGGAGCGCCACTAATCTCGCGTAATTTTTTCACTTGCTCGGGGGTAACACTCATTTCTGGATTACATCCTCCCGACACGATGAAGCCTGGCGTTTCACCTCACGCCACTGGCCTTCCTATGTCGTAATCAAAATTCAGGGGTACTACGGAAGGTCGGTCGTTCCGTCTTCGGACTTCCGCCGGCCGGGCTTGAAATCGCTGCCCACCTTCCGCTTCAGTTTGGGGGTGCGCACGCGGCCATCGAGAACTTCCTCGGCAGCGATAACGGTAGGGGATAGGCCCGTCTCAGGATCGACCGTGAACGCTTGTTCCGCACCCTCATAACCCGGTGGGGGTATTTCCCCTGCGGCGATGGCCGCTGCCAGCCGCTGTTGCTCAAGTTCCTCGGCAGCTTTCTCCGCCGCAACTTTCTCGTCCTCAAGCCGCTTGTCTTCCGCGGCCTGGCGCCCTTCCAGAATAGAATCGGCGATGCGCGACGTGAAGAGCCGAATGGCGCGCAGGGCATCATCGTTGCCGGGAATCACGTGATTAACCACGTCCGGATCGCAATTGGTATCCACGATCGCCACGACGGGGATTCCCAGCTTGCGCGCTTCCTGAACGGCAATCTCCTCATTGTGGGAGTCCACGACAAACATAGCGTCCGGCAATCCCGGCATGTCTTTGATCCCCGACAGATTTTGTTCCAGGTGCTTCCGTTCCCGCTCCAGGTGCAGCACTTCCTTCTTGGTCAGCAGCTCGTAGCGCCCGTCCTTACTCATTTCATCCAACTCTCGCAGGCGTTGGATGGACTTCTGGATGGTAGCGTTATTGGTCAGCAGACCGCCCAGCCAGCGGTGATTGACGTAAAACATGCCGCATCGCACGGCTTCTTCCGCGATAGCGTCCTGGGCCTGGCGCTTGGTTCCCACAAACAGGATCGTCTTCCCTTCCCGGGAGAGATCAGCGACGAAGCGCGCAGCTTCCTTGAAGAGTTTCAGGGTTTTCTGAAGGTCGATAATGTAGATCCCATTGCGTTCCCCATAGATATATTCCTTCATCTTGGGGTTCCATCGACGCGTCTGGTGGCCAAAGTGAACACCGGCCTCCAGGAACTCTTTCATCGTTATATTTGACAAACACTCACCTCGCTAAGAGCTGGTGTCAGGTATCGGGTGTTAGGTGTCAGGATCAAAACCTTCCTGTCAGCTAGCGCCTGGCAACTGAAACCTTCGATTTCTAAGAGCAGTATGCGGCCCACTACAAGGGGTTTCCTGACACCAGGAACCTGACACCTGCTCTCTCTACCGTTTCGAGAACTGGAACCGCTTGCGCGCTCCCTTTTGCCCGTATTTCTTCCGTTCCTTGGCGCGGGGGTCGCGCGTCAGGAAGCCGCCTTGCCGCAGGCGCGACCTGAGTTCGGCGTTGAAAATCACCAGGGCGCGCGCGATGCCAAGTTGAGCGGCGCCTGCCTGGCCATGGATTCCACCGCCGGCGGCGTTCACCAGGATGTCAAACTTCCCCGCCAACTCCGTGTGCACCAAGGGGAACTGCACTTCCGCACGCAGCGCTTCCGAGGGAAAGTAGGAATTGAAGGGTTGGTGGTTCACCAGGATCTTGCCTTCGCCGGGACGCAGAATCACCCGCGCTACAGCAGTCTTCCGACGACCCGTTGCCACATATTGGACAAGCTCAGCCACAGTAACTCCGCTCTCGTTGAAATTCTGAGGGATTCAAATTATCGCGCCAGGGAAAGAACACGGGGGGACTGCCCCGAATGGGGGTGGGTCGATCCCACGTACACTTTCAAACGACGAACCAAGCGATCCCGCCACGTATTCTTCGGCAGCATCCCGTAAATCGCCTCGCGAATCAGCTTTTCCGGTTGTGTCTCGAAAAGCTTCCGCGCGCTGATTTCCCGGAGCCCTCCCGGATATCCCGTGTTATGGCGGTAGACCTTCTGGTCGAGTTTCTTACCGGTCAGCCGAATCTTTTCAGCATTGATGATGATCAGACCGCTGCGGTGATCCGCATTGGGTGTATAGTCCGGCGAATTCTTGCCGATCAACACCTGCGCAGCCCTAGCCGCCAGCCGTCCCAGCACCCAACCCTCTGCGTCTACGACGTTCCAGTTAATCTGCCCTCTGCTCGCCTTGGCGAAATAAGTCCCCACTCTACGCTCCGTCTGAATCCTCAGGTTACAAACCTTTATTTATACTTGCTAATACCGCACCTTGTCAACAGCCATTCGCTTTTTGTTCTTTATTTTCAGATTTCAGCCCTCCGTTAGGCCGTGTGAGGCCAAGTCCGTCGTCTCCTCTGGGCGAATTTACGAGGCTCGCAGGCTTGTTGGCCTTCAGAACTGACGATTGAAAACTGGAACTTTCTTGAGCAATGGCCCCGGCACATTCCGCAACGCGTGAAGGTCCGCCGGGCAATGAAAACCTTGGTGAGACCATGAAGAGCGGGGTCACTCAAACCAGGGCGGCCATTGGCAAGAAGTATACCACGACTTCTTCGATTCTGCGTGCGGTGCAAATAAAAGTTGATAGTGTCCCCGTTTGAATTCGTACCCGAGAAAGAAGCCATCGCAGTTCCCTTCTGTTCGTAACTGCATTCATATGACGGACGTCTACTATTGTGCTGAATCCGGCGCGGATCAGCCATCCTCGGCGTACGGATCCGGGTGGAAGCCAGTAACAAACCTGCCCAGGATGCCGGAACCCGCCAGCACGGCGGCTTTCGAGGGTGGCCACGACCTGGATTGTCGGAGAGGCCAAGTTATGAAGGAGGAGCTACTATAATGAGAAGAACAACTGGTTCCCTGCTAATTGCGTTCGCATGTGGGTTGTTACTGGTGCTGGCGGGCACCGCCTGGGCCGCCGCCGAGCCCGCCAATGTTGCCGGGACGTGGGAAATGTCGTCCGAAGGCCCGAATGGCGGCCCCATGACCTCGACCCTGACCATTCAGCAGGACGGCGGCACGATTAAAGGGACGGTGACAGGACGACGCGGTGACGCCCCTTTGGAGGGTACCGTCACCGGGAACAATGTGAGTTTCACCGTCAAGCGCCAGACCCAGAATGGCGACACGATGGTCATTCAATATACCGCTACGGTTGACGGGGATTCCCTAAAGGGGAAAGTGCACAGCGAACGCTTCGGAGACCGCGACTTTACCGCCAAGCGCACAAAGTAACGCTGGAAATACTCGTTGGTAGCACAGGCACTCTTACCTGCGTCCAAGGCCAAGCCCCCATGCAGAGCACACAGGCACTCCTGCCTGCGCCACTCGCTGGCCTGGCCACTTGACGGGTGGGGGTGCATTCATTTATATTCATAATGAATACAAATGACGGAGCACGATCATGGCTAAGACACTTACCATGCGGCTGGACGATGAAACCTACGAAACGTTTGTCCGAGCCGCCCAAGCCGAGCGGCGCTCGCTCGCCAACTTGGTTGAAACCGCGGCGTTGCGGCACATCCAGGAGAGCCTCTTCGTTGATGACGCGGAGATGGCGGAGATCCTCTCGCGACCTGGGCTCGTGAAGCGTCTCAAAGCGGGTTCCCGAGATGCCCAAAGGCGAAGAGGCAGGTTCATTCCAGCCATTTAGGATTTTCGAGACGCGGAGCTTCCTCACCGATCTCGCCGGCTTGGGAGTCGTCTCGCAGAGGCGGCTCGAAGCCAAGCTGCGTGATTATGTTTACCCGATTCTGCGCCAAACCCCTCACGCCGGTTCGAATATCAAGCGACTGAAAAATTGGGACCCGCCGGCTTGGCGCTACCGAGTGGGGGATTGGCGCTTCTTCTACGAGATCGATGAGAGGCGGCGCATCGTTTTCATGACCGCCGCCGATCACCGCAAAGAGGCCTATCGCTAAGCGGTCGGCGAGCGTGTCCTGACGATTAGCGCTACCGCGGTCGCCAGAAATTACGCCGTGGCCCCCCGCGACCAAAGGAGCTTCGCAAGGATACCGGGCCTTCGCGTCCAAGTGCTATCAGACGGCGGTGGCAGTCCTGCCTGTGCCCAAGGCCGATCCCTCCTGTGAAGAGCGCACCCCAATGCCTCGGGGTGCCACCATGAAGAAGCCAGAACCGGCCACGGATGGGACGCGGTGACAAAGAGGCTGCCCGTGCTCGGAGCGCCACCCGCGAATCTGTTCGTGTAGCGCGGGCCCCCGCCTTTGGGGTCTGCGGTTCATCGCTAGCAAATACCACAAATCTCAAAAACCGGGGTCGGCCCTCCGGTTCGGAAGCGTGAACCTATGGAAGAACCGCAGACCGCAAAGGCGGGGGTCTACGCTACGTAACTTCGTTGCCCCGCGTCAGAGAAATGTTATCGGGTTTGAAATCACGGTGAATGATGCCCAGGTTGTGCGCGGCGTTCAGACCCCGCGCCGCTCGCTGGAGAATTTCCGCAACCTCCGGCATGGGAAGTTGACCCCGCCGCGCGAGGGCCTGGCGGAGAGATTCCCCTTCCAGAAATTCCATGGCGATGCAGGGCGTGGCATCATCTCTCTCTGTGGTCTCTGTGAATCTGTGGTGAAGGTTTTCACGGGGTCCGCGCCCGCTCGCGGAGTGCCGCTATCAAGCCTCTCTTGCGAATCTCGGCAATCGACACCTGAATCTTGGGACCTCGGGCAGCGGCCGGCAGTTCCTGCTCCAGGTTGGCCATGCGGCGTTCTTCCCGTGCCAGGACACTTTGTCTTTTGACAAATCGGTACACATGGTATAGGCTAGAAAGGCAATGGAGGCTTGGCGTCGCGCGACAGATTCCCCCATCCTGATTTACACTTCATGGAAGGCTCAAAAACAAAACACCTATACGATCGAAGCCGGAATGTTGTTGAAAACAAAGACGACGACAGAATGTGCGATAGAGGGTGGGCTTTCTTGCCCGAAAATACACCGCTGGGGTGGTCATCAGGGCGCCAAGAGCCGTGACGAGCCGGTAGTGGGACAGTTAGGCGGCTTTACGCCACCATTTGGCGAGGTAAACTCGGCGCTACAACATCAGACCGTACCACTACCGGCCAGCCGCGAAGTGTGCCGCAATCCCTGGCTCCGCCTGCGCGAGGACCGGGTCGAGCGTAGCCATGGCGTTCAAGGCATCTATGGCGTGGTGGACAAGCATGACTGCGCCGTCATACTGCCCATCCAAGGCGAGAACTGACGATTTGAATTCGAGGATCAAGGACCAGGAATCGGCATCCACAAATCACCGATGACGAAGCACCGGTCGCAAACTGAAAAGCGAAAGCGAACGATGGCAAGCCCAAGATCGAAAATCGAGAGTCACAGATCGCCGATTACGAATCACAATCCACCTATCGCAAATCGGCAATCACAAATCACCAATCTCAAATCGCCGACCGAAAATCGCCCGGTGAGAATCGGTGTTCACCCCCGGGTGGTTCCTCCGGCAGGGGTAGGGATGGCGGTCGCGTACGTGGCGACTTGGCCGGCGAACCAGTCTTGGAAGGCTCTTGCTCTTTGGCTCAGGGAAGACCCCATCGGCCAGGCCCAAGTCCCGATCTCGACGCCACGCACCTGCAGAGCCAGTTTGACGGCCCAAGGCGAAGGCAGGTCCCGGGCATGGAAAATGAACTCATCCAGCCGGGCTTGCAACGCGCGCGCTTGTTCCTTTCCTCCGGCTCGCAGCGCTTCGAACAGGGGCAGAACCAGCTCCGGGCAGGCGCTGGCAATCCCCGAAATCACACCCACCGCTCCCTGCTCGAAAGCTTCAAGAAGCAGGTCGTCACTGCCGATAAAAAAGGCGAGCGGCGAATGCGCTTGTGCCTGGGCAATGGCTGCCAGGTTCGCTCTGTGCCCCGAGCTATCCTTGAGCCCAATAATGTTCGGGACGGAGGCGATCAAGCGCAAGACGTTTGCGATCCCCAGGTCACGCGTGCATTGGGGGATGTGGTAGACCAGCACCGGCAGGGGCAAATCCGCGCTGACCTGCCCCGTGAAGTCCACCAAATCGTCCTGCCCATAAGGCAGGAATGCGGGAGGAGGAAACAAAAGCGCAATGGCTCCGCAATCGGCGGCGGCGCGGGCCAACTGCTGAACTTGGCCGGCGTGCTCCGCTCCAATGGCACACACGAGATGAGCGCGTCCTTTCGCCCGGCGCGCCACTCGCGCGAACATCTCGATGCGGTGCTTCATGCTGCACGCGGTGTACTCGCTGGTGGCCCCACCCAGGCAAAGCCCAGTCAGCCCGTGGTCAAGGCCAAAATCAACTACCGCGTCCAGGGCTTCCCACAAGGGCTCCCCATTTGCCCCAAACGGTGTGGGCAAAGCGGCAAAAACGCCGGCGAGCTCGCGCGGGATCTGTTTGACCATGGGGCCAAGAATCCAAGACTGGGAGACTTCTAGTCTCGTGAATTGACTTGCTTGCGCCGTCGATGCCCTAAGCAATCTTCGAAGCGGAAAGCGCCCGCTTCGATTGAATCGTCGTCCAGGTTGGTAGGGTAACAGGAACCTTCACATGACTTCAAGACTGGTGTGGAGGATTGAACGGCGTCCCCTGCTGGTGACGCCATTGAGGAAGATAGAACTGGCATTCAAAAGGTCCATGCGACATTTTCCGCCCCGCCTGCTGCGAGCCGAAGCCCAAGATTACTTGGGAACCCATGTGTCCTACGAAAAGTACTGGGACACGCCGCATTGATATCGGCGAATCGAAGGCTGACGGGAAAGAGCCATTATGACCGAGTCGCTGGGGCACAGTCCCCATTGGAACCGTTTAAAGCCGAGCCACCGTTAGTCCGCCGCTGGCCACCGCCACACACTCTCTGCCCGTATTTCGCTAACCTATTGGCAATACAACATATTAGTCGAAAACAATAAAACAACTATGTCGTCATTATTGACGCACGTCATGGGTTTTATTGCCTAAGGTCATCGACATGCATGTCGTAGCACGATAGCGTCAAAAGTCATGTCGGGTGGTAGTAACGGAATGCAGGCCAATGGGAAGCAGTATTCGGACTTCACTGTTTGCGACGCTCGGCGGAACTCACCGGCTCTGTGGCCCACGCGTCTGCCCTCCGCATAGGTCTGCCTTGTCAATGACCAAATCAAAGCGAGCCTTGCACTCAATTCTGATCTTTGTGCTGGGACTGTCGCTTGCACCGTGGACCATCGCAGAAGGACCGCCCGCACCAAAGAGTGGGAACCAGGGCGGTACCTCACTCCGAAGCGAGGCTCGAAGGAACTCGCACGCAGCAGACGACCAAGCTGAGATCCGGACTGACCTAGTCATCGTACAGGCACCCCAAGTGCGGTCCGGCCCCCTCACGCGTCGGTTTCCCCAGGGAAGCCGTTTAGTGCGGCTGGCGGCCGCTGGACGTGCTCCTCACTGCCTCACTCCAGACTTCTTCGCCGCGGCCGATCCCCGAACTTCGTTTGACGGTGCCCGCGTGCTGTTCGCCGGCAAGAAGACAATCGATTCGCCTTGGCAAATCTGGGAAATGAACGTGGACGGCTCGGACACCCGGCAAGTCACTCGCTGCCCAGCCGATTGTCTGAAGCCTGCCTATCTCCCCCGTGGCGAAATCGTCTACACGGTACTTGCAGAGAGGACGCAAAAGATTGCCGAATCTGTGGCCGATTCGGCAACTCGGGCAGGCTCAGCCTCTCAACTCTGGGTGAGCAAAGAAGACGGGTCTGACGCCCACCCCATCACCTTCGGCCCGGGTGATTTTCAGGTGGAAACGGTGTTGAAGAATGGCGTGATTCTGGCGACAGCGCGCTCTCCGCTACTTGCAGCGAACGGACTACCCGCCGACCGCGAACTCTACACCTTGCGGCCTGACGGCACGGCTTTGACGACACTTCGGTGCGATCATCAACACCCGGCAATTCGTAGCCAAGCGCAAGAACTTGATGACGGCTCGGTGGTCTTCGTGAAGACCTCGGTCACCAGCGAGAGTTGGGTCGGGGATCTGGCATGGATTCGCCGCGGCGCATTGCACAACTCACCGCTCACTTCACCGCCGATTCTTGCTTCGTCGCCGCAGCCCATCGGCGAAGACAAACTGCTGGTCGCGCGTGAATCCGCCACCCGGCCGACATCCGCAAAGAAGCTCACCCTCTACGCGTTCGATACGGCAATCGGCAGGTTTGGCGCGCCGGTTTACGATGACCCGAAGTTCTCAGCGGCGGAGGCTGTCCCGGTGGCGGCCCACGAACAACCCCGTTGGTACTGGAGCACGCTCAACCCTGAACTCAAGAGGGGATACTTCATTTGCCTCGACAGCCATCTGGCCGCGGACGTTCCCCATGGGCGCATTGCGGCGAAGCTTACTCAAGTTCGCGTTCTAATGCTCGACGCTGCTACTCAACACGACATCGTTTTGGGGGAAGCGCCAATCGAGGAAGACGGCTCGTTCTACATCGCGGTGCCACCCGACAAGCCGGTGAGGTTCGAAGTGCTCGATGGCGCCGGCCGCGTAGTCCGCGCGCAGCGGAGTTGGATTTGGGCGCGCTCCGGCGAGGAGCACGGCTGCGTAGGTTGCCACGAGGATCGCGCGGTGGCTCCGGAAAACCACTGGCCGATGGCATTGCGCCGTTTTGACTCTCCCACGCGCTTAAACTTGGCCAAGCGTCCGTTGAAGACCGATTGAGGTTGCAATGAGGATTTCTCTCCGACAACTCGTCATCGCGGCAATCGCCGCCAGCTTGCTTTGGACCAACCTCCAGGCCCCCGCCCAGAGCCCTGCGCCCAAAAGTCCTCCGCCCAAAAGTCCTCCGCCCGGATCGCTGCCGACGTATGAAGATGTCACGGCGAAGTCCGGCATCAATTTCAAGCACTCCTTTGGCGAGCAGAAACTCAGTTCCATCATGGAAGCCACCGGATCCGGTTGCGCCTGGATTGATTACAACAACGACGGCTTGCTCGACCTCTACGTCGTCAGTGGCCGCTATATTGACGGCGCCACCAAATTTTCCAAACCCGATGGCCAGGACGCTACCAATCATCTCTATCGCAACAACGGCGATGGGACATTCACCGATGTCACGGCGCAAGCCGGCGTGGGGGGCAAAGGCTTCGGGATGGGCGTGACGGTGGGCGACTACGACAACGACGGCTATGAAGACATTTTCGTGACCAACTGGGGCTCGTCGATTCTTTACCATAACAACGGCAACGGCACCTTTACGGACGTGACAGCCAAGGCAGGCGTGGAGAATCCGCACTTCGGCACGGGCGCAGCCTGGATTGACTACGACCGCGACGGCAAGCTGGACCTCTTTGTGGGCAACTACCTGAAGTTTGATCCCAACGCCAAGCGCGAGTTCTTCAGCGCCGATGCTTTTCCCGGCCCACTCGATTACGAAGGTGACGCGAGCCGCCTGTTCCACAACAACGGCGACGGTACGTTCACGGATGTCTCACACAAAGCGGGCATTGATAATCCCCTGGGCCGAGCTATGGGAGTGACCATCGGCGATTTCGACAACGACGGCTGGCCCGACATCTACATCGCCAACGACACGATGGAAAGCTACATGTACCACAACAATCACGATGGCACCTTTACCAACGTGGCGGCGGACGTGAACACGGCCTTCGGGGCCAATGGCGAAGCCACCTCCGCCATGAATCCGATTTTCGGCGACTATGACAACGACGGCTGGCAGGACCTGTTTGTCTCCGACATGCGTTACCACCGGCTGTTTCACAATCCCGGCCCCAAAGGCTTCTGGCTCGACACTACGGTGGAGACGGGGGTGGCGGCGGTTTCCGGCCAGTATGTGGCCTGGGGCGACGCTTTCTACGATTACGACAACGACGGTTGGAA
>JBKQVI010000284.1:0-20400 GCA_052139985.1 Terriglobia bacterium | reverse complement strand
TGAGGGTCCACATTGGTCAGCATACGAGCGAATTCCGGCCGCATGTTCTCCGCCCAGCTCTGTGCGTACCCGAGGAAAAAGCGCTGCTCCGGGGTGAAACCGTCTATATCCTTCGGACGCGGTTTTCCCTCCAGTGACTTTTGGTAGGCGGCATAGGCGATGGCGAGACCGCCGAGGTCGGCGATGCTTTCGCCCTCGACCAGCTTGCCGTTCTCATGAAGTTTGTCTTCCACGGAGAAGCCGTCGAATTGTTTGGCGATGCAGGCGCCGCGCGCGTCGAAATTCTTTTGGTCTTCGGGCGTCCACCAGTTTTTCAGATTGCCTTGTCCATCAAACTGGCTTCCTTCATCGTCAAAACCGTGCGTCATTTCGTGGCCAATAATTGCTCCCATCGAGCCGTAGTTGAGGGAGTCATCCGCCTGAAAATCGAAGAACGGGGGTTGCAGAATTCCGGCGGGAAAGACGATCTCGTTCAATTGCGGGTTGTAGTAGGCGTTCACCGTGGGCGGACTCATGTCCCATTCGTTGCGGTCCACGGGTTTGCCCACCTTGTTCAGGTCGCGACGAAATTCAAAACGTGCGGCGCGGAAAGTGTTTTCCACGTAAGGTCCGCGCTCGATGTCGAGGGAGGAGTAATCGCGCCACTTGTCGGGGTAGCCAATCTTATTGTTGATAGCCGCAAGTTTAATCAGAGCCTGTTTGCGGGTTGCCTCGCTCATCCAGGGGAGAGTCTTGATGTCATCGGCCAGTGCGGCCTCCAGGTTCTTAACCATGGTCAGGGCGCGGGTTTTGGCCTCCGGCGGGAATGCCTTCTTGACATAAACTTCGCCCAACGCCTCACCCAGGGCGCGGTCGGTGGACCTCACACACCGTTTCCAGCGCGGCAGAATTTCCTTCGTGCCGGTCAGGATCATACCCTTGAAGTGAAAGTCCTCATCCACAAAGGGAGTTGACAAGCTCGGCGCGGCGGCATTGATCAAGTGCCAGCGGAGGTAAATCTTCCAGTTGCCGATCGGCTGGGCGGAAATCTCCTGTCCCATTTCCTTGAAAAAGTCCGGCGCGGTGACGTTTACATCGCCTTTACCGGTCAACCCCACCGCAGTGAAATAGTCCTCCCAGGGGAAGTTGGGCGCCAGGGTCTTCAATCCCGATTGCGGCATGCGGTGATAGACGTTTTTAGGCTCGCGCCGTTCTACCTTGGTCTGGGACGCTCTGGCGAGCTGCGTTTCCATGTCCATCACCGTCTGGGCTTCGGTGGCCGCGGTGGCCGCCGGGTCGCCCATCAGTTCAAACATTTTGGTCACATGTTTCTGGTACTCGGCGCGCTGCTCCACGGATTTGGGGTCATCGCGGGTGTAGTAATCGCGGTCCGGCATACCCAGACCGCCCTGGTCCACTTCCCCAGTAACCTGCGTGCTGTCCTTGAAGTCCTGCGTGGAATCCACACCAAAGAAAGCCTCAATCCCGATGCTCTGAAGGTGTGCGATCTCGGCCTCCAGGCTGTCGATATTGGCAATCTGCTGAACCCGGTCCGATTCAGGCTGCAACGGCTTCAGGCCTTGGCTGTCGATCGCAGCCGTGTCCATGCAGCTTCCGTAGTAGTCGCCGATTTTTTGTTCGCTGCTTCCGCGCGGGGCCAAGGTATTCTTGGCGGCGTCTTCGAGAATTTGATGGAGAACGTCACGATTGCGTTCATTCACTTCATTCGCCACGCCCCAACTTGGATAGGCGGCGGGAATTGGGTTCTTCGCCTCCCAACCTCCATTGGCGAATTGATTGAAGTCCGTGCAGGGAGCGCACGTTCGATCCAGGTTCGCGGTGTTAACGCCGTGCCCAGGCTCAACCGGAGCGGCCACCATGACCAGGGACACGAACGACAGCAAAATCGCAGCCAGCCACATCTTCCAGGACCGCATAGAGAAAGCACCTCGCAAGCATCAAAATGGCCGGCGGAAGTAGGCGACATCGCCGGCAAACTTCGTCATGCTATCAAGGAGCGGCGGCGAATTCCAGCATGGATTGCAGTGGCGGGGACTGCGCAGATCTCGCCGGCCCTTCGTCGTCCGATCATTGTCAGGAAACATCCGGGTGAATTAGACTACTGGGGCACTGACAGCGTTAGAACGTAATAAAGGAACCATCCATAGCCGGGATGCTTGGCAGGACCATCGCGACGACTGGCCGGCAACACAAGTCAAAAGGCAAAGTGCAAAAGGCAACAGGCAAAGCCGCAAAAGACCTTGAACCACCGAGACACAAAGACACGGATGAAACTAATAAGAAAAGAGGGCGCCCCACGATTTGCTTTATGATCCCTCTTAACTTGGTGTCTTGGCGTCTTGGTGGTAAACGGCCCTTTTGCGTTTTGCGTTTTGCGCTTTGCCTTTTGACTTGCGCTTTGCTTTCATGCCGTCGTCCGCCCCCACTGAAGCCCTACATCGCCTATGTTGTGAACTACCAGAGCGCCACGCTGGCGGCGATGAATCTGGCGGACTTCCACGTCGTCGCTTCCCTGCCCGTAACGCCGGAGCCGGAACGCGTGCTGGTGCGTCCAGGCGCGCGGCAACTTTTCGTGGTGTCCGGATTCGGCAAGATCAGCGTGGCGGCGTTTCCTCAGCTCCGCAATATCACCACACTCGATGTAGGCCGGAGCGCCAAAGACCTGGCATTCTCGCCCGACGGCCGCACCGCCTACATCCTCGATGCAGTGGATCATGAAGTGGTTTTTCTGGATTGCGCCGGCGGCTCGGGGCGTGCGGAGGAAAACGCCATACCTAAAGTCACGTATCGCCTCCGCTTGGGAGGCGCGCTGGCAGACCTCGCGCTTTCTCCCGACGGAAAAACTCTGGTGGCTGCTTCCGCGAACCCTGACCGGCTTACCTTCATCAATGCCGCGACGCGCCAACCGCTGGGGACTGTCGAAGTTGGACAGTCACCCGGCCCCATGGTGATTCTGCCGGACAGTTCGAAAGTTTTCGTTGCCGACACGGGCGAGGAGAAAATCTCCGTCGCCGACATGGACTCGCGCAAACTCCTTTCGCATCTCGAGATTGGCACGCGGCCCACCGCCCTTTTGCTGAAGCCCGATGGCGGCGAGATTTTCGTCCTTGCCGCGGCGTCGTCAACGCTGGTCATCGTGGACGCATTTCACGACAATGTGGAGCAGACTTTTCCGCTCGGCCGCGGCCCCGTTGCCGGCGTTTTTAGACAAGATAACAGCGTGCTCTATGTTGCCAATTCCGGCGATGGTTCGGTGCTGGCCCTGGACGTTCAGAACCGGGCGGTCCTGTGCTCGCCACACGTTGGACTCGAGCCGCGCGCCCTGGCTTTGACACCGGATCAACAGTTGCTAGTTGTCGTGGATCGCGCTGGCTCCAGCCTTGCCGTTTTGCACGCCGACCCCACAAGCTTGAGTAACGATCGCTCCGTGCTCATGACCACGGTACCCATAGGAGCCTCACCCATCGATGTAGTGGTCCCGGACTTTTTCGGTCCAAAGTAATCCGCAATTGCGCCGCCGGCATCGTGGATATTCCGGGATTGCCCGATGAAGAGCGAGAGTGCCCGCGTCCGTGCGTGCCCGTGCGGCATGGACATAATGCCCGAGTCTCGCCGCGCCGCATCGGTATGCGATGCCCATCGCAATGCCTTTTGAATAACGAAACCTCACAGCCAGTAGCGTTCTTCGATACTCGATGTCAAAAATGTAAAAGAATGCAATCCTCCACGATTTTTTTATTGACAATCTCGGCCTCGTGGTGGTTTAGTAGAAGTGGCCAATTCTAAAGTAAAAGCATTCTTCCTACGAGCGCCAAGTGGCGCAGCGCTCGAAAAGTGGGCAAAGTCGACAACTGAATGCAGTAGGTAACACTTCCTAGCGGAATGGCTGGCGGATCGGGTGTCGGCCGTACCGCTCATGGAAATACGCCAAGGGCTGAATGCCTTGGCGCACGCTGGGGAAGTTTGCGCCCCGCACCGGAATTTTCACCTGGGATTATCACGGAGGTCAGAGATGATGTGCACGCAGAAAGGGAGTGAGACGATAATCTCGGCGGACCGAGGGTTGAAAGTCCGGTCGCGAGCCCTGCGGTTCTTCCGCCTCACTCGCGCCGAGGAAGGCGCGACGCTGCTGGAATTTGCCTTTCTGATGCCGGCATTGATGCTCATCCTGGTGGGCATCATGAAGTTCGGGCTGGCCTTCTACAACCAAATTACGCTGACGAATGCGGCAACCAACGCGGCCCAGGTCCTTAGTGCGGGCACAGGCGTGATCACCGACCCGTGCGCGTCCGTCAACAACGCCCTCGCCGCTGCCGCGCCCAGCCTCAATAACCCAGCCGTTTACGGATCTGCTGCTGGCAAGCTCTCGTATACAATCCAGGCGTATACCAGTGCGACCGCCTCAACCAGTGTGGGTCCCTACACCGTCGCTTTCCCCTCGGGTGGCACATCGTGCACATCCGAGGCAGCAAGTCTAACCCAGTACTATCAGGTGGTTGTAACGGCCACTTATGGCTGTAATCTCAACGTTTTTGGTCACAACTTTGCGCCGTCGTGCCTTCTCACGGCGCAGACTTCGGAGGTTGTCCAATGAAACTGAACGATGCATGCACGCTCCGCAGAATGGGTGACGGCGAGCGCGGGCAGACGCTCGTCATGGTCCCCGCCTTGCTCGGCTTCCTTCTCGCCGCCTCCGCGCTGGTCATCGACATGGGGAACCTGTATTTTTCCTATCAGGAGCTCCTGAGCGCAACCCAGGCCGCGGCAGCAGCGGGAGGGAAGGCGATGACGAATGGCGCCGTCACCAGCGTAATAACTGTCGTCGACCAATACAGCGGCCAGTCGTCCAGCGATTACAACTACCACCCCAATCTGAACATCACGAGCGTAACGTCCAACTACGCGTGCGTCTCAGCGACCACGTACCCCAACCTAAAGCTGCCCCCGTGTGCTGCTTACTCGAGCTTCTCTCCTTGCACCGTCACGACCAGCAATCCGGCGGGAGGATGCAATGCGATCCAGGTGACGGAGCAGGCAACAGTGAAGACCTTCTTCGCCAAGGTGTTCGGCGTCAACTCCATCCCCATCTCGGCAACCGCCAGCGCCAGCGCCAGCGGCGGAGGGGCCATTCCCTATCACATCATGATGGTCCTTGACAGTACGGACTCCATGGGAACCACTTCCGACACAGGATGCCTCAGCACCAATCCAACAGGCACGTACACAGCGGAGCAATGCGCACAGTATGGCACCCAGACCTTGCTCGGTGAGCTCGCTCCCTGCGCCGCGAACTTGGCAAGCTGTAGCAGCGAGACGGTTGATCAGGTCGGCTTGATGACATTTCCCGGGCTGTGCGACCAAACAAAAGCCGGCGAAAGCACCGGTGCGTGCAACCCTGCCAACTTCTCCGCTACCTCGCTGAATAATACCACTGCGAACGCAACCTATGCGCCGGATGATTACAACTGCTCAGGGACGAACCCCCCGATCGCGGCGTACAACAACGACCCTGAATACTTGATCATGGGATTTAATCAGGGTGGCGTCTATCGTAATTCCGACGTCGCGACCACGCTGAACCAAAGCGCGGATCTCGTGAAGTCAGTCGATGCGGGGTCCGGCGGTTGCGGGATTCAAACTCCGGGCGGTGAGAACACTTTCTACGCGGGCGTCATTGTCGCGGCGCAGCAGTACCTCATGGCGAACCATACCAGCGGCATCCAGGATGTCATCATCATCCTCAGCGACGGCAACGCAAACGCCACTGGCAGCACCGGCAACGCCGCTGGCAGCCATATGGCCGGGAGCGTGAAGCAGACGGTTTCACTCACCGGGATGAGTGGCGGTCTTTGGCAGGGAACGAACGACTGCGCACAAGCGGTGGCTGCGGCGGACTGGGCCAAGGGGTACAAAGAAACCGATGGCACCTACACCGAGATTTATTCCGTTTCCTACAACTCGTCGAACGTGAATTGCACGAACGACACACCGGCGATTACCGACTGCACGACGATGCAGGACATCGGATCCACTCCGAGCTCGCAGTATTTCTTTTCCGTCCCTGGAAAAAAGAGCGGCACCACCTGCACCGGCGCGGTGCCCATAACGTACCTGGACCAGGTGTTTACAACGATCGCGGGAGACCTCGGCGGCTCCCGGTTGATACCCAACGGGGTATTTTGACGCCCTCCAGGGATGGAGGGCGAGGATTTTTCGCTGGACGCGCGCTTACCCGCACGCCGTCCTTTAGGGCGGCATGTGCCGGGCTCAAGAGCTTGCGGAAAAACGACCGAAAACTGTCATCCTGAGGCCCGACGCACTTCATCGGGCCGAAGGACCCCTGTAGTTCGAGAGTGTGCATGAGCAAAGGAAACTACCGGGGTTCTTCGCCCAAGAAACGGGCTCAGAATGACAGCGCCACGAGTTTTTCCGCACCTCCAAAGCGCGGCGCTACACTCGGGATCATGGCAACGCCGGCCGCCGGGCATCTCTTCACGCCATCTTCCCAGGCACCTCGCATTCCCTGACGCCTCGCGCAACGGATTAGCGGATCGCTACCATCGCCTTGTCCGAACCGGAACTGTCAGACCCAGCCCACGGACCTTCTCCCTATCAATCGGCATGTATTTAGGGTATTACCTTTTGGAGAAATCAACCGAAAGCTTAATAGCCTTCTCTCACGGATGAGGACAGTTTGGACACCCATCGGCTGCACTTTTTTCTTGACGTATTCGCGCGCTTGGTGTTATGCTACCCTTGCGTGAACGCTGAGCTACAGAACTTGCCCTAGCCGGGGCGGTGGCACAGCACCCAAAACACGCGCGAAGTTTCTAACGAACCGCAGAACCCCGGACTCGCAGCGGAATGCTCGGCGTCAGGGCCGCCGCCACCCGCCGCCTGTCGGGACAAATTCACCACTCAGACTAATAGCCGTCGTTGTGCGCGATGTTGTGCCGCGCGCGCGTGAAGGCTTACGCGGTTCCCCGGCGGGAACGGCCGTAAAGGATTGTGATGGAGGTACAAGATGACTGAAATGCACAAAGAAAGCCGGAGACCCGCGCCACCGAACGGGCGCTTGAGATTCAGGTTCCGAGCTAAACGGGCTCTCCGCCTCGTTCGCGCCGAGGAAGGCTCGACGGTCCTCGAGATGGCTCTGGTGTTGCCGGTATTGATGCTCACCTTGGTAGGCATCATGACGTTCGGGCTGGCCTTCTATAACCAAATTACGCTGACGAATGCGGTAAACAACGCGGCCCAGGTTCTGATGGCAGGCTCAGGGGTGATCACCGACCCCTGCGCGTCCGTCAACAACGCCCTCGCCGCAGCCGCGCCCAGCCTCAATAACCCCGCCGTTTACGGGCCTGCTGCCGGCAAGCTCTCATACACAATCCAGGCGTATACAACTACGACTGGCTCGACCCCCGCGGTGGGGCCCTACGCCGTCGTTTTTCCGTCGGGCGGCATATCGTGCGCATCCGAGGCAGCAAATCTGACCGAGCACTATCAAGTCATCGTAACGGCCACTTATGGCTGTAATCTCACCGTGTTGGGTCACAACTTTGCGCCGACGTGCCTGCTCACGGCGCAGACCTCGGAGGTTGTCCAATGAAGCGAATAGATGAATCGATGCTCCGCAGAGGGCGTGACGGCGAGCGCGGACAGGCGCTCGTCATGGTGCCCGCCTTGCTGGCATTACTTCTGGCCGCAGCCGCGCTTGTCATCGACATGGGAAACATGTATTTTTCCTATCAGCAACTCTTGAGCGCAACGGAGGCGGCAGCGAAGGCGGGAGGGTCGGCCATGGCGAATCCCGCTGTGGCAAACGTAAAAACTTACGCCGAGCAGTATGGCGGCCAATCATCCGGCGATTACAACTACCACCCCAATCTGAACATTACGAATGTGGCCGTCAATTACGCGTGCGTCCCGGCGACCACGTACCCCAATTTAAAGCTCCCCCCCTGCGCTACTTTTTCTAGCTATCCTGGTTGCACCGTCACAACCGCTAACCCCTATGGAGGCTGCAATGCGATCCAAGTGACGGAAACAGCGCAGGTACCGACGTTCTTCGCCAAGCTGTTCGGCGTCCCCTATCTCAACATCTCGGCAACCGCCAGCGCCAGTACCAGCGGCGGAGGGGCAATCCCCTACCACATCATGATGGTCCTTGACACCACGTCGTCCATGGGGAGCACTAACGACAGCGGATGCCTTTCTAGCAATCCGACTGGCACGTACACAGCGGAGCAATGCGCACAGTTAGGCGTCCAGACCCTGCTCCAGAGCCTCGCTCCTTGTGCGGCGAATCTATCCAGTTGCACCGGCGCCTCGCCGGTTGACCAGGTCGGGGTTATGGCGTTTCCCGGAATTTGTAGCGATACGGCCGCGGGAATCACGGGTTCGCAGGCCTCGGGGGGGAACTGCCCCATGCTCCCCACCAAGACTCTGCCCGCGACTTTGACCAATACCACTGCGAACTCAACCTACGCACCGGATGATTACGGTTGTAATCCGAAGATTACCCCACCCATCGCTGACTACAACAATAACCCGGAATATCTCATCGTCGGCTTTCCCGGAAATGACTATCGTAATTCGGACGCCTCCAACTCGGGGCTGAACTTTGGCAGTTCCAACCTGGTCAACACAGTGGGTGCCTTATACAGCAATTGCGGGATGCCCACGCCGGGCGGCGAGGGAACGTTCTATGCGGGCATTGTTATTGCGGCGCAACAGTATCTCATGGCGAAGCATACCAGCGGCATCCAAGACGTCATGATTGTCCTCAGTGACGGCAACGCAACCGCCAGTTCCACCCAGATGGGCGGGGTTGTACCGCAGTCGCAAACGGTTGCAGGAATGAATGGCAGCGTTTTCTCGGACACGAATGAATGCGCACAAGCGGTTGCCGCGGCGAATTGGGCCAAGGGGTATTCAGAAGCCGACGGCACAGAAACCGAGATTTATTCCGTCTCCTACAACTCGCAGAACGTGCAATGCCAAACCGATAAAACGGCCATTACCGACTGCACAACGATGCAGGACATGGGATCCACCCCGAGCTCGCAGTATTTCTTTTCCGTCCCTGGAAAGACGAACGGCACCATCTGCTCCGGCGCGGTGCCCATCACCTACCTGGACCAGGTGTTCAGCACGATCGGGGGAGATCTGGGGGGCACTCGGCTGATACCCAACGGTATATTCTGACGCCCTCCAGGGAGGAGGGCGAAGATTTCTCCACGGGCGCGCGGTTAGCCGCGCGCCCGCCCACACCATCCGGCGATCGGACCGCCGATCATCGCCGGGGTTTGTGAGTAGCGCACAAGCCTATTGCACGATTCCCTTCTCTGCACGTTTCCCTCTATCAAGGCCATCGACACGTGGCACGGGCATCCTGCCCGTGAAGAAGCTCATGGCCAAGATGGCCATGCCACAGCACATTCGGCCGTTTCCCTTTTAATCGTATCTTAGCCTGTGGTGATTCGTAGGTGCGGTTCGCGAACCGCACCTACAATGGAAATCCTCGCTCGCGCGAGTTCAACGCGCATGCGGCTCGAGGCTGAGGGTTCGCAATCGGAGGGGATGGGACGGGGTAGCGCTCGCTGTCGACGCGTCGACTTGCACCAAAGATGAAGGGTTGTTACCAGCTCGTCAGGTCTTCCGTCAACTCGAGCGTCAGCCAACCTTCTTGCGGGAGGATCTGGAGCGGGAGTCCATCCAACCAGATGGAAACCTGAAGGCTCATTCGTTCGTGGGACAAAACTCCGAGGATACTGTAATCGAGGCGCAGTTCGAAGATCCGGCTAAAGGCCATTTCCACCTGGTCACCGGTGCCGGAAGGAACGGGAAGGGATTCCCCGCCCCTCCAAAACTCCACAGCCTTGACCGCCCCGCCGCCGATCGCTGCGTGCAAGCGGACGCTGTTTGCGCCGTTCACATTGACGCGTATTTCGAATTCCGGGTGGTCGCGCAGGAAAGTTTCATCCAGGTCCAAGCGCAGGTAGACCGACTTGTCGCAATACCCGTAGTACAGCGCTTCCACTAGCTGCGAGACGCCATGCATGGAGCCGGAACGATAGTCGGGCTGGCAGATCCCCGCCCCCATCCATTCGAAATAAGTTGTGACCCGGCCATCGATTTTGGGCTGAATCCGCGCCGAGGGCGCCACGTTCCGGGCGCGCACGCGGGGAAGCTTGATGGGCACGGCCAGGTCGTCGGTGGGCGATCCCCCCAGCAGACGGTAGATGTTGCTCAGGTGCTTGCGGTAGAGCAGGTCGAAATCTTCGTCGTTGGCGGTGGAGTGCTCCGGTCCGTACCACCAGCACCAGTCGCTTCCCTCCGCCACCCAAAGTTCCTGCTGCGCCAGGCGGCGATTTTCCGGCGTCACCTTGGGACTCTCCGCGCGCAGCCCATAGAAATCGCGAGCCTCGCCAAGTAGGTCCCAGGCGCGATTGTCCTCGTCGGCGCCGATCCAGACGTCGTAATTGGCGTTGATCCACGAGCCGGGAACGATGTGCGAGAGCGACCCCTGTTCGGTCACCTTCAGCGCCTCGCTGGCGGTTACGGCGCGAAGGTCCGGGTCGCTGGCGACGCGCCCGTAGAAAGCCTTGAGGAACTCCCGTCCGTTGCCGGGGAAATACTCCCAGGCATTTTCGCCGTCCAGAATTACGGAGACCACCGCCGGCCGCGAACCGGTGCTGCGTCCCGCCGCTTTGATGCGCTGGTGCAGGTCCGCCGCGGCGGCATGGGGGTCCATGCGGGAGTAGACAAAGCCGATCAAATCGGAAAGCTGATGGTCGCGGAAGAAGAGTGAAATGGGCTTGCCACCCGTGGAGAGAGTATGCGGCCGATACAGTTCCTCTCCGCCTTGTAGGGTTCCATCGCCGCGGCGGTTAAAGCCCATCTGCCGGGAACGCGCCAGCACTCCTTCGTCGGTCGCTGCCCAGATGAATCCCTCGTCGGCAGCCAGGCGCAGGGCTTCGTCCGACACGCTGCCTTCGCTCGGCCACAATCCCTGGGGCTTGACGCCGAACACGCGCTCGTGGAGAGCCACCGCGCCCCGCAACTGGTCGCGCGCATCTTCCAGATGCCGGAAGCGCCGGCGCGGGAGCTTTACCCCGGGGTGCGACTCCGAGGCAATGGCCGTGTCGCAAAGAAGAGGCAGGATGGGGTGGCAGAAGGGAGAACACGACAGTTCCACTTGGCCGCGCCCGGCGGCAGCGCGATACTCTTCCAGTGTTGCGTTAAATAATTTTAGTTCCTTTTTGCGAACAATAGCTTTATCTGCTTCACTATATCCACGTTCCTTCTTCACCAAGCGCTTGACGTCGGGGTCGCCCGAGAGATAAATCTCGTCGAACCATGCCACTTGAGATAATACTTGAAGATCGAGGATTTCTTGCGCCGCAAAGGCCTTTGCCGCCATCGCCAAACCCGATTTCTGCGCCTTCTGCCATAGCTCGCGGAACCTCGGGTAACGGTTGAGAAGATTGTCGTAATTGATTTGAAAGGCGGAGACAAGCAGCGCCTCGCGCTCGGCGGCGGTCAAGTTGTTGACGGGCTTGAACGCCAGATCGTAGGCGGGTTCGTGCGCGGTGTCGCGAGCGTAATCCTCAATCTGCAGGACAAGAGAGGGCACCATATTGAACGTGGCGTGGAAGGAAGGAAACTCCCGCATGATTGCGACCATGCCGTAGTAATCCTTCAGCGTATGCAAACGCACCCAGGGCATGGTGTAAACGTCTTCCGCCAGATCCTTGTAGAAGGGCTGGTGCATGTGCCACAAAAGCATGAGGTAGGTTTGAGGCATGAGGCTAGAGGCCAATTCCCGGTGCTGTCCTCATTTGAGCCGTAGCGCCGGCTTCCAGCCGGCACCGGTGCCGCCAAGATGGCGGCGTTACGCTCAAATTAGGACAGTACCCAATTCCTTTACGGCGTCGAAAGCGGGATGCTAGCATGAAATCGTGTGGCGCGGCCTGCATTCAGCGGATGAAGCCCGCGAGCCGCGTTTCCAGCCGGCACAGGAGCCGCCAAGATGGCGGCGTTACGCTCAAATCAGGACAGTACCCAACTCCTTTACGGCGTCGAAAGCGGTATGCTAGCATGAAATCGCGTGGCGCGGCTGGCATTCAGCGGATGAAACCCGCGAGCCGCGTTTCCAGTTTGAACTTATGCGGATACTTACCCGCTACATCCTGAAAGAAATCTTCTCCCACTCCCTGATCGGGCTGCTGGTCTTCACCTTTGTTATTTTCATCCGCCAGTTAGGCAATCTTCTGGAGCTGGTAGTGCGGCACAACGTTCCGCTGCGCGAAATGGCCACGCTGTTTCTTCTGCCCGTACCCAGCATCCTGATGATGACCATTCCCCTCGCGGTGATGGTGGGAACGCTGATTGGGCTGAGCCGCATGGCCGCCGACGGGGAAGTCATTGCGGCGCGCGCTACCGGCATCGGAATCGGCGCGTTTGTTCGGCCCGTCATGATCCTGGCCGTCGCCGGCTGGGCGGTCGCTCTGTGGATGGGCCTGTTCCTGGCCCCCCAAGCCCTGCGCAAAATGAATCGCATGGAAACCGGGCTGACCGCCAGCCAAGCGCCCTACGAGATTCAGCCGCGCGTTTTTATTGAGCAATTCCCCAATTTGCTGCTTTACCTCAAGGATGTGACCGGCTCGCGGTCAAGCTGGCGGGGCGTGTTCATCGCCGACCTATCGCAGCGCAACTCCGTCAAGGTTACGTTAGCGGAAAGCGGAGTGCTTGTCAACGAAGGCGCCCGGAACCGCTTTGTGCTGGATCTGGAGAAGGGCACGACTCACGAATACGACCCGCAGCGGCCCGATGAATACTCCATCGCGTCCTTCACCGACACGGAGATTCCCATTCTCATCGACCAGGGGGGAGCTGGGGCGGTGCGCAATTCACCACCCTACTTAAGCCTCACGCAACTTTGGCGAAGCATTCATCAGCCCCGCGAGCGCCAGGCCGCGCTGGTGGAACTGCATTACCGTTTTGCCCTGCCCGTGGCGGCGATTGTCCTGGCGCTGGTCGGCATTCCGCTCGGGATTTCCACGCGCAAAGGCGGCAAGTCCCTGGGGGTGATGCTCAGCTTGCTGCTGTTCTTCGTGTACTACATCCTGATGGCCTTCGGGCTGAGTTTCGCCAAGCAGGGGCGCGTCTCACCGATCGTCGGGCTGTGGCTGGCCAACGCGTTGTTCGCCGTGGCCGGAATCATGATGCTTTCGAACCTCATGCACGTGCGAAGCCGCATGATGTTCCTCCAGGATGCCTTCGACGACGTCGTGAAACGCTGGCAGCATTGGCGCGCGCGCCGGCGCCGCTCCTGCGCTCCCGCTCTGCACCAGGCGCCCCGGCAACTCGGCGGGCGGTTCCTGCAAATCCTGGATATCTATGTCCTCAACGGTTGGATATTCTACTTTGCCTTGCTGCTGGTCACTTTCACCGGCGTATACGTCATCTTCGATTTCTTCCAGGTTTTGGGCGACATCGTTCGCAACCAGATTTCCGCCCGCGTGGTGGTGGACTATTACCGCTTTCTGCTTCCCCAGGTCCTTTACCTGATGCTGCCGCTCAGCATTCTGGTGGCAACCCTGGTGAACTTCGGGCTGCTCACCAAAACGAACCAGGTCATCGCCATCAAGTCCGCCGGCATCAGCCTCTATCGGCTCTCCGTTCCCGTGCTGGCCGTGGCCGCGCTGCTGAGTGCGGGCATGTTTCTATTCGCCGACCGCGTGCTGCCGGAAACGAACCAGCGCCAGAACGGCTTGCGCAACCAGATCAAGGGCAAACCCGCGCAGACGTTTTATCGGCCGGACCGCCAGTGGATTTTCGGGACCTCCAACCGCATCTATAACTACACGTTCTTCGATCCGGACCAGAATGTGTTCGCCAATCTCTCGGTGTTCGAATTCGACCCCGCCACCTTCCGCATGACCCGCCGGTTGCATGCGGCGCGCGCGGTTTGGGAACCTTCCATCCACAACTGGATTCTGGAAAACGGTTGGGTGCGCGACATGCTGGGCGACCGCGTGACCAACTACCGGGCGTTCCCCGTGGGCACGTTTCGAGAATTGACGGAGGAGCCCGGCTACTTCAAGAAAGAAGTGAAACCCTCGGAGCAAATGAGCGCGCTCGAATTGCGCCACTACATCGCCGACCTCAGACAGGGCGGCTTTGACGTGGTCCGGCTTTCGGTGCAGTTCTATCGCAAGTTCTCCTATCCCCTCATCGCTTTCGTGGTCACCCTCATCGGAATTCCCTTCTCGTTTACGATGGGCGCCAAGGGCGCTCTGACCGGCATCGCCCTGAGTATCGGCATCGCCATCGTTTACTGGTCAACCTCCAGCCTCTTCGAAGCGATGGGCAACTTGAGCCAGCTTCCTCCCGCCATGGCCGCGTGGTCGCCGGATATTCTTTTTGGTTTGGCCGGGGCGTACCTGCTTCTGCGGATCAAGACCTGAAAGACAGTGACAAGTGACGAGTGACCAGCCATCATCGGCGCATGGGCGATCGAGTCATCGGGCAGGAACTTCAATCGAGGAAAATGGGTTCGCCGGACGGATGCGTCAAGTCCCCTAACTTCTTGCTTTCCCAAGGTTCTAAAAGGGTGTTCAGGAGGTCGAAGATGATCCCATGCCTGACGCCACGGAAACTTGGACATAAATCGACCGTGGCCATCGCGCCCTGGAGGTCGAAGGTGGTTCCATGCCAGACTCCACCGAAACCCCGGAGGGGTTTACATTGAATAGCCGTGGGCAAGGGCACGCCGTTTGTGCCCGCCGCCCACGGATCGCGCCGCCACCCATGCTGCCGACCCTGAAGGGGTCGAACAATTCGGTGCCATCGTACAGGCGGAAGAAAGCAGAGACAACTTTTTACAGGTTATATATAAAGGCTTACTTTATATTTGAAGAGAGCCGCATCACGGGTGTTTCTGGGCTGGTGCTTGCACCTGCCGACTGATTTCTTCCCTGAGATTTGTGGCCTGCATGTTCTCGGGGTCAGCTTCAAGCGTAACTTTAAGTTCTTGCTGCGCCTCAGCGAGCTTTCCCTCTCCCCTCAGCACCATCGCCAGGCCCAAGTGGTAGTTCTTTCCCTGCGGGCGAACGATCAGAGCCGTGCGCACCGCCTTCTCCGCCTCGGCAAGTTGGCCCATCCGCAGCAACGCTATCCCCAGGTAAAGGAACTGGTCGCCGTCAGTGGGGTCGGCAGCGCAGGCCCGGGCGAAGTAGCGCGCCGACTCCGGATAGTTTCCCTGCCCATAGTCGAGGTAAGCCAGGTTGACATTGGCCCGCCAGAAGTTGGGTTGGACCGCCAACGCTTGCTGGTACAGATCGATCGCCTGTCCAAGCATTCCACGTTGGGCCACGGCTGCGGCCAAGCTGGTGGTGGCGGAAACATTGTGCGGAGCGATTTGGTGCGCATGAAAGTTCAGCGAGAGATCGTCCGACCAGTAAAGACTCTGGCGCACCGTGGCCACACCCATGAGCAGGCAAGCCGCCGCCGTGCCCGCAATCACCCACCCGGGCCGAGTCTGGAAGTAACCCCGGCTTCGCAGTCCTTGTCGCCACGCGAGCGCCACCAGCAGGGCAAATCCCACCGACGGGAGGTAAAGGTAGCGATCATGGGCAATCTCGCCTTCGGGGAGCAACCGGAAGTTGAGAACCGGCAAAATTGCGAGAACCATCCAGAGGGCTGCAAATGCTACGGTGCGCGCCTCCGAAGGCCGACCGCGGCGCGTGCGGAAATACCACGCAACCAGCGCTGCCGCCACAGCGAGCACCACGATGAGCGGCAGGAAGAATCCGCGGAACGTCGGCGCAGAAATGTAGGGAGTGTCGTAATAGCAGCTCAAGCCGGGGGGCCCGGTCAGCAGGCGCAAATAGAAGAGCAGCACGGAGGGGACGGTAAGTATTTCCGTCCGCAGATCCACCTGCGTGACGGTATGCGCAAAGCCCTTGAGCGCCCAGACGCGCAGCGGCGCATAGACCAGAGTCGCCGCCAGAAACGGAGCCACAGCAATCACCACACCGCGGAGTCTGCTCCCAACGGAAACTTCCCTCCCGTCTTGCAGCGGATTGATCCAAGCATAGACTGCAATGAAGATGGGCAGCATCATCCCACTCTCTTTGGAGAGCAGCGCCGCAACAAAAAGTGCCAGTGACGCCGCCAGCCAGATGCGTCCAGATCCGGCCTCGCGGGCACGCAGCCAGGCCAGCATCGCCGCCAGCACAAACAGAGTGGAAAGCGCCTCAGGAACCGCAGAGACGTAAGCGACGGCTTCGATGTGGACGGGATGGAGTCCGAAAAGCAGCCCTGCGAACCCGGCGACCCAGGTGTCCCGCGTCAACCTGAGCGCCAAGCAATAAACAAGGCAGGTCACCCCCAGGTGCGCCAAAACCGACGTAAGGTGCCAGCCCCACGGGTGCAGGCCAAACAGTGCGTCGTTCAGTCGCAGCCAGAGAAGGAAAAGCGGCCGATAGTAATTTGACAGCAGGTGCGGGTAGAGAAAGCTCCAAACGTGCGAGCTGAAATAGCCGGGGACGTAATGCCAGGAGCGAAGGGAGTCATTGCGGACAATCCCCGCCGTATCGTCGAACACAAATCCGAAACCCAGGGTGCCCGCGTAGGCAAGAAAGGTCGCGGCAAGTATGGCCGCCGGCCACAGTACGCGCCCCCGACTGGAGTCGCCCGCCAGATCGCGTTCCCATTCGAGTTGCCCGTCCTCGGAAGGCATGGATGTTGGACGTCTACCGCAGATCGTTTCGCGTCGCCACCGCGTAGTCATAGCCATCGGCGATAAGGCCGGCGACGGTCATTTCGCTAAGGCCTCGCACGCCGACGATCCGCGGAGACCGGGACCGCAGGGTGGTGTCCACCAGATACTCGAGATGGTATCCCGCTCCCTCATATTTGGCACGCGTCATGCCCAAGCCCATGTCGCGATTCGCGGAGATCTCCAGGACGATCAGGTCAGGCCGGAGTGAAAGGCTATAGTCGGGGTTGAACTTGATGTGCCCCGGTTCATAATGGTCGGTCGCCACCGGCATATGCGCGATGACGGGGTCCGCCAAACCCATCATGTCCTCGGCGTAGAGGCCCGAGAAGAAGGGAATTTTGCCCAGCGGCCCAATCGCCAGAATCCGGCCTGGATAAGTCTGTCCCAGGAATTTCCCCAGCCCGATCCAGCAGTCGTACTTGTTGAATCTGTAGTCAAAGCGCGGATCGATGAACCACGGCGGCCCGGCCTGAATCGCGGCGAGCAGCACAATTGCATACACGGCCATCTTTGGGTTTGCGATCTCCCGCCACCACGTGAGTACGGCGAATATTCCCAGCGGAAAAAGGACGATCAGGAACCGGTCCCAGAAGTGATCGCCACCGATGTAAAACCAGTAAGCCACCCAAAGCGGCGCCATGAGGATTTCAAAGCGCAGCCCATCCGCAAACTTGCGCCAGCTCCTCACAGCCGTGTATGCAGCGGCTACGGCAGCGAGAATGAACACCAGGGTGTAGGGCAGCAGACCGCCAAAGAAGTTGATCTTGCTGAATTGCCCCCAGGCATGGCCGAGGCGCGCCGCCATCGGACCGGCGACCTTGAGGTAGTAAGTCGTGGGGAGCAATGCCCGGTAGTACCCCCAACGCCACACTTCGTCCAGCCCCTGCGCCACCACAATCGTGAGTGCGCATACCACGGCCGGCCGCACGCGGCGTTTCAGCAACAGATATAAGACCACGATCCCGGGAACCAGGAAACCGTCGGCGAGAGAGAAGAGGGAGAGCACGATCAGCACGCACAGTACGGCCAAGTGGTGCCGGTCCAGGTCACCGGCCGCGCATTGTGGCACGGCCATCTTGGCCGTGTCTTCACACGGGCAGGATGCCCGTGCCACGTTCTCCGTGGCTACCCAGATGGCCAGAGTGATGAGCAGCACCTGGCAGGTTTCGAGGCCCGAGGCCACCGCCACCCAAAGCGGCAGGCACAGGGCGAACAGCAGGGCGCCGGCCAACGCGCTCGGTTCGCCGAGTTTCTGGCGCACATAATTCGTGAAGAGCCAGAACGCCCCGGCGGCGAAAATGAAGTCCAGCAGCACGGAGAAGAAATACACGCCGTCGCGGCTGGTCAACCAAAATGCCGGAGCCATCATGACGACGTAAAGCAAATCGGTATAACCTTCCACGCGCTCGCCGCGGTTGAACACCAGCCCGTGGCCCCGCGCCAGATTCTCGGCATAGCGGTAGCCAATGTAGGAGTCATCGTTGCCCCACTCGTTGTACGACTTGGCATTGAGGAAGGCTGAGCCGGCGAGCGTTTGCAGGCTGGCGCCGGCGAGAAGAATCAGGAAGCAGAGCGCGAGCCCTGCTCTGTAGTAGGCGGGCTTCATCGGTTGCCGCCCGTTGCGTGGAGAATCGCACGGCCCGCCGGGCATCGCCGGCGCACGGCAACATCGACCGTATAATTTCTGGTGTTCATGATGGGTGCTTCATCCGCACTTCACAGTTGGACGATCCGGTTCGTGCGTATCGTACCTTGCTGCCGCCATCGATACAACGAGATTTATCACGCTCGGATGTCGACGCGTCGACACAGACCCCGTGGCCCCAAGGAGAAACATCTAAAGCTTTACTTTAAGTAGGGCTTCTGGAGCCTTGCCTGCTATCGCAGATTTCTCACCACGAATTCAAATCGCGGGGACGCACCGGCAGTACGCGGAGCGAAGCTTTGGAGTGCGTGCAGCTTGCTGCCGCTTTTGCCGCAGCCAGCTTGCTGGCTGGGACTGCCAATTATGTTGAGAGAATCCCGCAAGCAAGCTTGCGCGAAGGAAAGCGGCAGCAAGCTGCACGCACTCCAAAGCTTCGCTCCGTAACCTGCTGAGTAACCAGCAAATGCTGGCGGCACTCGGCCCGATCGGTACACCGCTCGCTTCGGCGCGGCGCCTTTGCGCCAGCGAAAATCGCGGTAACGATTTCAGTCAGGGCCTACGGGGCGCACGAGAAAGCCTTGACTGTTGTTTCCTTGGAAACTAATATAGTTTCCAAGGAAACAAAATGGGAGTGCCTTGGATGCACAATCGGCCGCAGCCAGCTCCGCCGTTGCCCCGCCTTGAGGCTCACCTGGGATACTGTCTACGACAGGTTTCGAACCACGTGTCGGGAGCGTTCGCGCGCGCCTTGTACGCAAGGCATGTGTCCGTTGCGGAATGGGTCGCGCTCTGTTGTGTCCATGACGTGAAGGATATGACGCCGGGGAAGCTGGCTAATGCCCTGGGTCTGACACGCGGGGCGATTTCCAAGGTGCTCGACAAACTGGAAGCCAAGAACTGGACCGCGCGCGCGACGAAGCTGGAGGACAGCCGCATCCAGTTCATTTCCCTCACCCCGCGCGGACGCCGGGTTCTTCCCAAGTTGACCGAACTCGCCGACCGTAATGAGGAGAAATTCTTCGGGTGCTTGGGCCCCGATGAGCAAGCTGCGCTGAGACGTCTTCTACAAAAGCTAACGGAGTTCCACCAGTTCCAAGACATACCGATAGACTGAAAAAGGACTAAGGGTCGCACCGACGATATATTACATATATAAAGTGTTTATTTTTATTAGTTTAGAATATATATTAAATGTTTGACATTAAATAGTGCTTTTGGAGCCTTGCCATCTGTCGCAAATTTCTCACCACGGATTCCAATCGCGGGGACACACCGGCAGTACACCGAGCGAAGCTTTGGAGTGCGTGCAGATTGCTGCCGCTTTCCTTCCCGCAAGCTTGCTTGCGGGAATCTCAGCCACGACACCGCGTCTGTTCTCGAACCTCTCAACATGGTTGCCAGTCTCAGCCAGCAAGCTGGCTGCGGCAAAAGCGGCAGCAAGCTGCACGCACTCCAAAGCTTCGCTCCATACATACTGAGTGACAAGTAAATGCCGGCGGCACTCGGCCCGATCAATACACCGCCCGCTTCTGCACGGTGCCTTTGCTGGCAAGCGAAAATCGCGGATCGACTGCCCCGCCCTGGAGGATTTTCGACGCTACGCATTCCCCGACGGCCGGACTGTGCTTAAAACCGTGTCCAGACCCGCCGCCGACCAGCCAGACATTAGAGAAGTCCGGGTGGCGATCGATCAGGAAGTCGCCGTTTGACGTATTCTCGTACTGGCAAACGCGCGTTTCTAGCAGCGGCGCATCCCGCAGTGCGGGGAAACGCTGCGCGACAAGGTTTCGCATGGCGTCCAAAGATTCTTGGGACACCCAGCGCTCTCCAGAATCCGCAGTGATTCCGTAAGGTAGGGGCTACGTCGGCTTCAGTTCGTTTGTTTACAGGGGTTTCCACTCCCAGTTGAGTTTGGCGGCATTTTTGCAAATCTTTTCGGGGGCTTGACTTTGCTCGTTTCTGA
>JBKQVI010000283.1:0-7298 GCA_052139985.1 Terriglobia bacterium | reverse complement strand
ATCTGGCGGCGGGCCTGCGAGCACTGGGCACAATCTGCTACGAAGGAAATCCGACGCAGGCGGCTAACGCTTTCAGGCGTGGCGTCGAGACCCTCCGCCGATTATTCCTGCGCAATCCGGACGTCTTTGCCGGACAGATGGCCGCCCTTCAGCGGGACTATCTGCATTCCTGTAAGTCATCCGGCGAGGAACCCGATCTCGACCTGCTGGCCCCGATTGCCGAAGCACTCCAAGTGGCAAATCGTCCGGCGGTATAAACACCAGGGCGTCTGAGTGAAAACTCGGCCAAGCAATGTAAAGGCCGCCTTCAGGCGGGCAGAACTCATGGAGGGCACATTGCCGGGCTTAACAGGCTGCGGAAAAACTCGTAGACGCTGTCATTCTGAGGAGTCCGTCAGCCGACGGGCGACGAAGAATCTCGTATGTTCATGAAAATGCGCAGAGCGAGATCCTTCGCTGCGCTCAGGATGACAACCGTGGAGCGTTTTTCCGCAGCCTGCAAAGCACGCCGCTCCGAAGGACCCCTCGGGCTTGTTACCGTGAGGAAACGAAGGAAGGATCTCGCATTGGCTTGAAAACACACTGAGCGAGATTCCTCGCTCCGCTCGGAATGACAGGCTGGAGGGTGGGGCTCAGGATGGCAGACGCAGTCAACTTCCGAAAGCAGGTTTCTTATCTGTGCAGATCGGCGTTCATCTGCGGCTGAAGGTGAAAGCCGCGGACCTCAAAGGTGGAGGTCCGCGCTGCTCGGTTTCCATCAGGGAGGTTGACCAATGAAGGAAAGCTCTTTGACCTTATTACCGCTTCCAGCCGATATCGCGGCGCCCCTCGCAGGCCATTGGGCGCATATCCGGGAGGAAATGCAGGTCATCAAGACCTATCCGTTCTCGGGCCCGGATCCCGTGGCCGTCCGGGCCCATCGACGCGACCTTCGGAAAAACTATCCATATTTTACATTTGACGACCTCGCCCCTGAGGGTATGGACCAAACCTGGAATGTGATTCACCTCGATAATCCCTACATCGAGGCGTTCGTGCTGCCAGGCGCCGGCGGAAAGCTGGTCGGGGCGGTCGAAAAAAGCACCCAAAAAGACTTCATTTACTACAACCAGGTTCTCAAGTTCCGGCGTCTCGCGATGCGAGGTCCGTGGGCATCCGGAGGGATCCAGCCAAACTTTGGAATCAGGGGCCTCGCGCCGTGGGCAGCCACACCGGTGGACTATCTCGTCCGCAAGAATGCTGACGGAAGCGTGAGCTGCATAGTGGGGACCATGGATCTACCGTCACGCACTGAGTGGAGAGTGGAGTACACCATCCCTCCCGACCGGGCCTACGTCGAGGTGCAGTCCCTCTGGTACAATCCGCAGCCTCTGAACCAGTCCTACTACTTTTGGATGAACGCTGCTCAGAAGCTACGCGACGACATCGAATTCGTCCTACCGGGAGCGAGCTGGATCGCACGCGACTACTCGGTTCCGTCCGAGTCGTGGCCGCTGACCAAGGACGGGCGAAACCTGGGCTTTTACGGCGATCATAACGAGAATGACGGACACAGCTACTTCGTCCACGGCGCGGTGCAGGACTTTACAGGCGGATACTGGCATGATTCACAATTCGGGTATGGTCATTGGGCGCTGCATGAGGAGGTGCCGGGCCAGAAACTTTGGCTCTGGCCGAAGTCCCGTGACGGAGCCATGTGGCACGACCTGCTGACCGACAGCGATGGACCGTACTGCGAGCCTCAAACCGGCCGCCTGCTTGACCAGAACGACCACGAGTTCCTTGCCCCAGACTCGGCCGACCACTGGCGGCAATTGTATTTTCCGTATAAGAAGATCGGTCCCATGGCGAAGGCATCCCCTTACGGCGTCCTCAACGTTAGCAAGAACGGTGGCGACTTGGTGGTGAGTTTCTGCGCTTTGCAAAACCTTGCCGAAGACCTTACTGTTTCCGCCGAGGGCAAGCAGGTTGCCAGCGATCGAATCGTCCTTAAAACAATGGAGGTCTACCAAAAGGCCTTTCCGGTCTCGATCAAAGAGGGCCAGCTTCGTGTGGATGTGGGCGACAAGCTCTCCTATACGGACGATCCCAATACCGGCCTCTTGAAGCGTCCGTTCCACTTTCACAATATCGACGAGAGCAGCGTAGAAGGGCTCTACCAGTCGGCGGAGCGCGGTGAGAAGAGCAGGAGCTACGATGCAGCCTTGCGGAAATATGAGTCCGTTGTGCAGCGCGAGCCGCTCCACGTTCGCGGCTTGACGCGCCTCGCCGAACTCCATTGCCGAAGAGCTGAATACGAGAAGGCGCTCCAATACGCGCGCCAAGCCTTGGACATCGCAATGTACGACGCGGATGCCAATTACGTCTACGGCATCATCGCCCGGCGACTGGACGACCTGATGGACGCCAAGGAGACGATGGGATGGGCGGCGCGCTCGATGAAGTACCGCTCCGCGGCTTACGGCGAACTGGGCGGCATTTATCTCACGGAGCGCAATTTCGATCTCGCCCAGGAGTATCTGACCCGTTCCCTCACTTACGATGCTTATAACATCAGGAGCTATCAGTTTGTGGCCACTGCGAGCCGGCTGCAAAATCACCCCGTCAAGGCACGCGAGGTTTTAAACAAGATCCTCGATCTGGATCCCTTGAGCCATTTTGCGCGCTTCGAGCAGTATCTGCTCGATCCGTGCCCGAGCTCGCTGAACAATTTCCAATCCATGATCCGCAACGAATTCCCCCATGAGGCTTATCTTGAGATCGCCGCGTATTACGTCAACCTGCGGCTGGACGACGACGCACTGCGGGTGCTGGAGGTCGCACCGGACCAAGCCACGGTGCGGTATTGGCAGGCCTACCTGTCGCGAAAGAAATCCCCTGAGCGGAGCCGGAAGGTACTTGAGCACGCCGCCGCACTTTCGCCCTATCTGGTATTTCCTTTCCGCGAAGAGTCGATCCCAGTATTTCAGTGGGCAGCGACAGTGCAGCCGGAGGATTGGAAGCCGAAGTACTACCTGAGTTTGATCTATTGGGGAATGCAGCGGAACCAGGACGCCTTGCAGATGTTGAGCGAGTGCGGTGACCAACCCGACTATGCGCCGGCCTATATCTGTCGTGCATTTCTCGAAAGGGGCGCCAATTCCCAGAAGGCCCGAGTGGACTATGAGAGAGCTTACTGCATCGATAAGAAAGACTGGAGAACTGCCAACCACCTGGCGAATTACTATCTCGAGACTGGGATGAACGACGAGGCTTTGGATGTGGCCCTCGATGCTTTCGAACAATTCCCAAAGGAAGAGGCGGTCAGAACTCTGCTCGCAAGGACATACTTGATTAACGGCAAGTTTCAGGACTGTTACGCCGTGCTGGCGGAGACCTCCATCCTGCCCTATGAGTTCCAGCGCGATGTGCATCAAATGTGGGTGCAAAGTCTGGTCGCCCAGGCGCTAGCAGACATGAGGAAGGGCCAGTATCAGGAAGCAATCGAGCGGCTGGAGGCCTCGCGCGAATACCCGGAGCGGCTGGGAACGGGCAAACCCGCCGATCCTGATTACAGGATCCAAGATTACCGCGAGGTCTGGTGTTATGAAAAGTTGAACATGACGGCAAAGGCGGAGGAAGCGCGGGCAAGGATCAAAGCTTGGATCTCCCGCCATCCGGGTGAGGCAAAGCCGGTATTCAGGACCGGCATGTCGAAGAGTGGTATCGCCCCACACTCCCGGCGCAGCCAGATCTTAAAGCGCTGCAAGCACTGACAGGAGGCTCAGACAGAGTCGATAGCTATCTGAGATCTTGTCGTGAACGTCAGCGGGGATCAGGGCGGCACTTTGAGGAGCGAGGTGCGGCAGGCCGCTCGTCGCCCAGCCATACTTGGGTCCGGCTCCCCCCGCCATCGATACCAAGGAAAAGAGCCATATCCTAAGACCAGCACGACCATTATGCGCGATTTGTCGCGCATATTTCCAGTGGGTCCACTTTTCACCTTCCACTCTTGAATTGTGCCTGCTTAGTGTCTCCTTTAGCACTTGACAATAAATTCTTCGCATCGTCTAATGACTCAAGCGGAACAGGAGTTCATGAATATTTCATAGGCACGTGACTCTTAGTTAATGGTGAATAGGCCAGCCGCACAACATTTTGACTCTCCACGTGGCAATACGCTTCATGAACACCCCCATCGTTCGGTCCGGGTGCTGCCCTTTGCTCCGGTGCCGGGGAGTTATTGCGGGTCAAGGATTGAACTTGCCCCATATTTTGTTCGAAGACGTATGACGCGGGAAGCCGGTTCGCGTTTGGTCAAGAGTTTTTGCTTACTTTCGGAGGACGCATGGAATTGCGAAAGGACCCCATTACGCAAAACTGGGTGATTCAGGAGGATGGCGAGGGCCCCTGGCCCAGATTTGCGGCTTGCCCCCTATGCCCAGGCCAGGAAGCTCTTTCCCCCCAGACGATCTACTCACAGGGGAACGGCAACGGCAGGTGGCAAGTCCGTGTAACGCCCCACTTGCGCCCCCTCTACCGAATTGAAGGGGATGCCCAACGCCGGGCGGAAGGTATTTACGACAAGATGCGCGGCTTGGGCGCCCACGAGGTGGTTGTAGAATCGCCGTATCACGATGCTTCGCTTTCGAATCTGAGTGACGCAGACGTTGCTCAGGTCTTGCGAGCCTACGTGTCGAGAGTTATGGACCTCAAGAAAGACCGCCGTTTCCGGTACATTACCGTCTTCCGTAACCAAGGAGCCTTGGCGGGACAGGATCTGGAGCACCCCCACTCTCAGATCACGGCTACTCCCTTCATTCCCAGAAGGGTGATCTACGAGCTGCGATCATTCCAGAAGTACTACGCACTCAAGGAACGATGTATTCTTTGCGACATTTCCACACAGGAAATCTCTCACCAAGTGCGGACTGTCGAGTGGGATGATCAATTCGTCGCCTTTTGTCCATTTGCTTCACGCGTACCCTATGAGACCTGGATTCTGCCCCTCAACCATCATTGTTCCTTCGAAGAGGACCTCACCACCTGGGAGCGCCAAATACACTTAGCCCGCTTTCTGAAATCGATCCTGCGGCGGCTGGAGTCGGTGTCGCCCGCTTATCACCTCGTCCTTTACACTTCGCCCAACGTGGGTGCAAAATTCGACCGCAAAGAGCACTGGATGACTCTGGCGGACGATTTTCACTGGCACTTCGAAATACTGCCGGCGAGCCAGCCCAAGTCCAAGTCGTATAGTGTAAAAGAGGTCTATTACAATTCTGTCCGGCCGGAACTGGCGGCGGAAGAGTTGCGCTCCGCAGGTGTGGAAATCGGTAACAGGGCTTAGTACAGCATTTTTTAAGTTCGATCACGTCTTAAGACCCCCTCACCCGTCCCGATCAGATCGGGACACCCTCTCCCCCAAGGGGGAGAGGGGCCTAATCTCCTATGTTTACTCTCCCCCATGGGGAAGAGGGGACCAGAATGACTGCGAACCGGCGGGTGGTGCATGCGTTGGTTTTTGCGTATGCGCCTGCACGGGGTTCCGGCGGGCTAGCCCAGAGCGGCAGCTCTACGGTCCCCGCCCCAGACAGAGCCCAGTTCAGACAGAGCACCTGCAAGCCTTAGAAACTTCTCAGGAAGGAGTATATCCAATGAGCCTAAGTCGAAGGTCTTTTGTCAAGTTTCTCGGAGTGAGCCCTAGTCTGTTTCCGTCGCTTTCATTTCCGGAGGCAAGTCCCGTCCTCGTACCTTTCCCTGCCGCGTCGGCGTCGGAAGGGTCCGATCACCCTCTGCAATTGCCGTTCCGGCACATCCATCTGGACTTTCACACTTCCCCTGCCGTCACGGGCGTGGGGGAAGATTTCAACGCGGAGGGTTTTGCCCAAACGCTCAAAGACGCTTCGATCAATTCCATTACGGTTTTCGCCAAGTGCCATCACGGAATGTCCTATTACCCCACCAAAGTCGGGACCCAGCATCCACATTTGAAGACCGATCTCCTGGGGGGAATGATTGAAGGATGCCACAAAGCCGGCATTCTGGTCGTCTCCTACATCAGCACCATGTACGACCAGCACATGTGGCGCCAGCACGGGGACTGGCGGGTTCTGGACGCGAACGCCGGCGAGGTGGGGCTCGGGCAGAACGCCGGCCCTATGAAAGTGGAGCTCGGGAGGGTTTGTCTCAATTCGCTCATGCTGGACTACCTGGCAGCCCAGGCCGAAGAGGTGGTGAAGAACTACGACATCGACGGCATGTTCTACGACAACATGGATTATCCATCGGGCGGCTGCTGTTGCGCCACGTGCATGCAGGAGCGGGAGAAACTGGGCTTGGATTCGACCAAGCCCGAGGTCCGAGCCAAACACGCGCAAATGGTGCTAGACCGGGCGATGACCAGGCTTGCCCCGATCGCCCGCAACAAGAAGCCCAACATGCGCGTCTTCTTCAACGGACCCATCGGCTACGATCGAGTTCCCTTCATACGCGAGTGCTTGAAGCACTTTACCCATATCGAGATTGAGTCCTTGCCGGGCGGTGGCTGGGGGTACGGCTTCTACGAGATGGCCGCGCGCTACCAACGCAATTTGGGTTTGGACACCATGGGAATGACGGGCAGCTTCCACCGCAGTTGGGGAGATTTCGGTTCGGTTCGAAACCAGGCGGCGCTCGATTATGAATGCTTCCGCATGCTGGCGGTGGGAAACCAGTGTTGCGTCGGCGACCACCTTCATCCGCGGGGGAAGCTCAACCCGGCGGTTTATGAGCGCATCGGGCGGAGCTATCGCAGCGTGGTGGAAAAAGAGCCCTGGTGCCGGAATGCCAAACCCGTGGCCGAGATCGGGATGCTGACGAATCTCATTCGCGGCTACCATGCGGGCGCATACGAGTCAGACATGGGCACCACCAATATGCTCGAGGAGTTGCACCATCAGTTCGACGTGCTCGATACGGAGTCGCCCTTCAGCGCTTATAAGCTCATCATCCTTCCGGACAGCCACCGGCTGGACGCGGCGCTTCTGGCCGAGCTGCGGCAATACCTGGCGGGAGGAGGGGCGCTGATCTTGAGCCATGAATCTGGCCTCGATGAAGCGGGCAAGGAGTTCGCACTCGAGGAGGTCGGCCTGAGTTATGAAGGGCCATGGCAGCATGAAGTGCAATACCTTGAGGTCACCGATGCCGCGCTCAACCAAGGGCTGCCGCACATGGTCCATATTCTGTATGAAAAAGGAGACGCCGTGCGGCTCGAACCCGGCGCGCAACCGCTGGCGCGCGTCTGGAAAGCCTATTTCGACCGTACTTACTTGCACTTTCAG
>JBKQVI010000282.1:0-3661 GCA_052139985.1 Terriglobia bacterium | reverse complement strand
GTCAGAAACGAGCAAAGTCAAGCCCCCGCAAAGAATTGCAAAAATGCCGCCAAACTGAACTGGGAGTGGATACCCCTGTAAACAAACGAACTGAAGCCGACCTAGTCCCTACCTTACGGAATCACTGGGTCTACCCCCAGCATCCCAAGAAACATCGAGAGCAGGGTAGCCGTGATAAGGTCTTTGCCGCCGCTCAGAACAATCCGGCCGCCGCAGTGGGCGCAGATTTCCGCAGTGGGAGCCATCTCCTTTCCGCAGTTAGAGCAGAATTTGGTTCCCGCCGACGGTCGTTGCCCGCAGGCCACGCAAAACTCGGCGGTGTCCGCAAGCTGTTGTGCACAATTACGGCAATACATGTTCATCCCTCGCAAGCGCGTTCATTGGCAATGCGTTCGCGTAGTTATAGTGAGTTTCACGCCAAATGTAAATGGGTATATGAACCGGGTCAAAGAGAGCGTGGACGAACGCTTCCGTCACTCCGATACCGCGACCTCAATCGGTGCAGTGAGCGCCAGGGTACCCCATGCTACATTTAAAGTGACCTTTCGAATGTCGTCCTGATGAGGATTTTCTGCAGCCAGCCTTAATTCGGCGTGCCTGCGACCGCGGGGGTCAGGGCCACGTCGAGGGCGGCGCGCTCCCTCCCCGCAGGCACGGGATCTTTCTCCAGACCAAATTGGACGGCCTCTTGAATCGTCTTGACGTAGTGAAGAGTCAGACCCTCGAGCATTTCAGGGTTCAGGTCCTCGTGAACGTTCGGCTCGTTATCAGCGGGGAGGATCACTTCAAGTACGCCCGCACGTTTGGCCGCCAAAACCTTCTCCTTGATTCCACCCACGGGAAGCACTTGTCCACTCAGGGTAATTTCGCCGGTCATGGCGAGCCGCTGCCGCGAAGGCCGCCGCGTGAGGGTAGAGACGAGAGCGGAAACCATGGTAACTCCCGCCGAGGGCCCGTCTTTCGGGATGGCTCCGGACGGAACGTGGATGTGAATATCCTTCGATTGAAAGAATTCCGGATCGATGTTGTATTCCTCAGCATGGGACCGGACCCAGGCGAGCGCCGCCTGCATGGACTCCTGCATAACTTGCCCCACGTGTCCCGTCATCGTGAAACCTTTGCCGCCCTTCATGGCATTGGCTTCCACGTACAGGACGTCGCCGCCCGTGGGCGTCCAGGCGAGCCCCACCATCACACCGGGTTGGCGTGTTCGCTCCACGATTTCGGTCTCCAACCGGTAGCGGGGGATTCCCAGAAAATCGCGCAAGCTGTCGGCAGTCAGCAGAAGCTTTTCCGGCTTACCTTCGGCTATGCGGCGTGCCTGTTTGCGGCAGACGGTGGCGATTTCTCTCTCCAGATTTCGCACTCCGGCCTCGCGCGTGTAGTGCCGGATCATGCTTGCCAAAGCGCCATTGGAAAATTCAATCTGCTCGGGAGTTTTGACCCCGTGCTCTTCCGTCTGCTTTGGGATCAAGTGCCGGATGGCGATCTGGATCTTCTCCTCTTCGCTGTATCCCTGGAGTTCCAGCAGCTCCATGCGGTCGAGAAGCGGCGGGGGAATGGTGTCCAGGACGTTTGCGGTGCAGATGAATAGCACCCTCGAAAGGTCGAATTGGACATCCAAATAGTTGTCACGGAAATGGGAGTTCTGCTCGGGATCCAGAACCTCCAATAACGCAGAGGATGGGTCGCCGCGGAAGTCGCGCCCGATTTTGTCCACCTCATCCAGCATGAAGACTGGGTCGCGTGTTTCGGCCCGCCGGATCCCTTGGATCACCTGCCCGGGTAGCGCTCCGATGTAAGTCCGACGATGGCCGCGAATTTCCGCTTCGTCGTGAATTCCGCCCAGCGACATGCGCACGAATTTGCGGTCGAGCGAGCGCGCAATGGATTTTCCCAGGGAAGTTTTCCCCACTCCCGGAGGCCCCACAAAGCACAAGATGGGGCCCTTGAGCTGCGGCTTTAGCTGCAAGACGGCAAGATAGTCAAGAATGCGCTCTTTGACCTTTTCCAGATCCCAGTGGTCGTCATCAAGGACCTGCTTCGCCTTGCTGATATCCACCCGGGTATCGGTGATTTTGTTCCAGGGAAGCGCCACCAGCCACTCCAGGTAGGTGCGCGTGACGTGGTAGTCCGCTGCCGCCGGTGACATTTTCGCGAGTCGCCCCAGTTCACGGTTCGCCTCTTTCCTGGCTTCTTCCGTCATCCCCGCGGCCTCGATCTTCTTGCGGAGTTCTTCCACTTCTTGCTGCTCGTCGGCCTCGCCCAGTTCTTTTTGAATGGCTTTCATCTGCTCGCGCAAATAGTACTCACGTTGGCTCTGGGTGACCTGGTCCTGGACATCCGATTGAATTTTGGAGCGGAGTTGCAACACCTCCACTTCCCGCGCCAATTGCCGGTTCAGACGCTCGAGACGAATCTTCAATTCGAGGCTTTCCAGGAGTTCCTGCTTTTCGGTGCTGGAAAGCGAGGGGAGATTTGCGGCGATGAAATCCGAGAGCCGGCTGGGGTCGTCAATATTCATCACCACAGTTTGCAGGTCGTCCGACAGTGTAGGTGAGAGTTGTACGACCTGTTGGAACATTGTCGTCACACTGCGCACCAGGGCATCGAAATCCGATTCCTTCCCGCTCGGGCGAATATCCGCCAGGGGTTTCACGCGGGCGCGCAGAAAAGGATCTGTCTGCGTGACTTCCTCGATGCCGATCCGCTGCAGCCCCTCGACGAAAATAAACAAACTTTGGCTCGGCAGCTTGATGATCTTGTGGACAAAAGCCACCGTTCCTATCTGAAAGAGATCCACAGGCTGGGGGTTATCAACACGGGGGTCGCGCTGAGAGATGACTCCCACATATTTTTCGTCCTCTTTCAGGTCGTTGATCAGCCGGAGAGAGCTGTCCCGTCCCACGGTCAGCGGCAGGATTGCATTGGGAAACAGCACCGTGTCGCGGACGGGAAGAATGGGTAGCGTGTTGTAATCGATCGGAGCTTTTTGCTTGGAAGCCATTGCCTTAGAACCTCTTTCCTATATTTGCAGCTTGCGCGAATGGACGGCTGGGCGTTGGCACTCTATCACGACCTTGTAGTGCGTTGATAGGCCTGAACTCTGTCTTTGCCCATAGCGCAGGGATGGTAGCAACCGGGTTTGCGCCGCCGCACCTACCACTAACCTATTAGATGCGGACTTCGCCCGCAGCGACACGCAAGAAAGGCGGTTGCCCTGAATGGGGGGTTATCTTGAACCATCTTCGCCAAGGCCACGATCGCCAATTATTCCGCGCCCGACGGTCGCATGTCTTATTCCCTGCCGGTCAGCGTTGTGCATGGAACGGACCCCAGCCGGGTGGAGAGAATCTTGCTGCAAGCCGCCCATGATGCCCTGCGGGACGGGCTGGATGGTTTGCTCGCCGAGCCTGCGCGTTCCGTGTCATTCATTCCTGGCTTCGGGGCATCTTCATTGGACTTCTCGCTTGGCCTGCAAATCCGCCAATTCACGGATCAATTCCTGGTCCAGAGCGACTTGCGGAAGCGTGTCGTCAAGAGGTTTCAGGAGGCGGGAATCGACATGCCCTTCCCCGCCCGCACCTCGGCCGTGTAGGGCGTCAGGTCCAGGCGCCCGGTCATTTCCCAAATCGCCCGCGCCAGGTGGTCGGGCTCCACC